>NZ_CP020950.1:300000-464024 GCF_000172795.2 Rhizobium sp. CIAT894 | reverse complement strand
TTACCCAGCCCTCAAACCACCTTGCCCGTTGGCCTTCAACAACGCCATTATCATCGGGCCAAGCGAGAATTCACCGCGCTCACTTCGGCGCGTTAGATCCCGCAGATAGCCTCCAGGAGAGTTGATGAAGTTAGCCCTTTCCAGGATGCACGCAATTGCCACCGCAGCATTCTCCGGTCCTAGCGCCTCGCAGGCATCCTGGTATGCGGAAGGGCTTACCCCCAGCATAGATCGAACCACCACAGCGGCAGACATCAGATCTCGCCAACTCCCCACGCCGCGCGGTGCATAGTCGCTGATCATCGGGCACGCCTTGAGCACCAATCCCAATGGGAACGCCTTTTGCGATTCATTCTTCGGCTGATGGCTCAAGCTCGCCTTTGCCCCCTGCTCCTGTTCGGAGCGTGGTTCAGATTCATTAATGGATTCGGGTTTTGAATTCTGTATGTGCTGCTCGATATGAGCGGCATTGGTGCTAATTTTTTCAGCATTCTCGAGGTTTTCCAACCGATTAAGCACTTTCTCACGGAGCATCACCATTTCATTGAGAACGCTAGTGACCCCTTCAAGGGTCGGAACGCGCGGAATTCTGCTCGCGAGCGCAATGTAGATGTCCTCGGTCGTCTTCCAATCGCCGTCGGCGCCCTCGACCATTGCAGCAGTAATAAGTTTGCGAACATCCCGCCGGCAAATTGTAAGGCTCTCTTTGGCTTTCCTGAGCGAGGCTCTCTCGGCCGCCACTCTTTGCGCCAACATCGCCAACTCTTCCGACCTCGCCAGGAGGGGCGACAGGTCGAAGCCAAAAGCATTCTCGATCTGGCCATCGTCGCCCTTGCGGGCGAAGCGCTTGCCATTGGCGCTATCCTTACGGACGATCAACCCCGACTCCACCAGAATGGCAATATGCCGCCGCAACGTTGCGCCCGCCATTGCATGCGCCCGAAGCGCCAGTTGGGCATTCGAGGGGAAGACAATCAATTGTGCATCCTGACGCAACTCATTGTCAGGATAAAAGCTCAAAAGTGCGTCAAGAACAGCCAGACTGTTCGACTGGATCCCGAGCAGTTCCATCGCGGCGGAAGCGTCTCTCAACACTTTCCACTTATCGGCAGCTTTTCCATGCTTGATTTCCATTGCCGCCTGGCGCCGCACGAGCGCAAGCGTCATCGGCCGCCGCCCGAACGGCGTCGCTACATTCCCCGACTGCATTGTCTCTCACCTTTCAGCAGGCAAAGGAAATTCGCTCACCAAAACGGCGCCAAAGACTCTTGACGAGGATTCGAGGAAATGCGATTCTGTTCTTGCTACAGAGACAGAAGGGCTTCCACGACGGCGACGTTGAGGGAGCTCTTTTCTTTTGCGGGTTACACTCCCTGTTTCCGTTGATGCTTTGCGCGATGCTCCTGGTAAAGCGCCGGCAAATGCTCGAGTACGAAAGCCGCGAAATCCGGCGTGGCTTTCCTGTCAATGGTAATTTCGAGCTTGCTCTTGCTCTGCGTGACCTGCGCAAGCCTGTCGCCATCGGGGGTCGACAGGACGTCTGGCAACCCGCGCGCAGTCCGACGCGGTTTCAGATGGTCGATCACTGCCTTGAACCGTTCCGACGACGGCAGCGCCTGCACCTCCTCCGAGGCAGCATATTTCGCAGCGCCTGCCGGAGGCGATGCTTTCTCAACCAGCTCTGCCAATTGCTGCCAACTTGGGCGTCCAACGCCTGGAGCGGCGCCGATGGCATCGATCAATTCAGAGGGGAGGGCGTCAACAAGCAGGAGCATCTTCGACAAGTTGCTTTTGTCGATTGACATAGCCGCGATGACAATTTCTCGTGAAAACTGCTTGTTTAGCTTGTGTGCGAAACGTGCCTTTTCAATGAAGGTGAGGTCTTCGCGCTCATTGTTTTCCTGACCCTGTGCGACAACCAACTGCTCGTCCGTCAAGTCTCGAACAACCGCCTTGACCGGCAGTCCTAGCTCCGAAACGGCGCGCAGCCGGCGGTGTCCAAAGGCAACTTGGTAGTGCGCGGGTTTAACGGGATGAGGTCTCACAAGGATTGGGACCTGCTGTCCTTGCTCGCGGATGGATGCAAGAAGTCCTTCGATATCACGTTGCATGCGATCCTGAACGAAGGACGGCTCGATTGACGACGCGTTCAGTTCAACCACGGCCTGACCTTCGGCGAGACGCCGCTCGATCTCCTCGGCACGACCAAGACGATCATTTTGCTCGCGCAACGCGTTACCGATGTTTGCAGTCAGCTTCGTCGCTGGATCTCGTTCTTTTCTGGTCACGCCGAGAAGCGGCATGGAGCGAGTCTTTGCCGCTCTGTGTTCAGCAGCTGATGAGCTGTCGGGCGCGTCCGTGGTGACGTCAAGGAGGTGCTTCCGACTCATGTGGTTCTACCCCATGCTTTTTTGATTAGAGTTTCGATCTCGTCGTTGACGGCGTTCATCGCCTCTAAGGCCCGATCATAGGTCGAGCGCGTGAACTGTCCGCGCTCAACCTCAAAGAGGGTTTGATTCGTCAGGCCAGCGTCCGAAACGGCGGTCGTCTTGAGCATCGGAAAATTGAGGACATTTTCGCCGAAGATCGAACGCAGATAGCCCACCATCTGGTTCTGCGGGCCATCGCTCGGTTCAAAACGAGTGACGAGGTAGCGCATCCAATTGAACTTGAACTGGGCGCCTGCGTTCTCGATTTCCCGAAGGAGATTCGAGGTCATCGCCAGAAATTGGTTCATCGACATTACATCCAACATCTGGGGATGGACGGTGACGAGGATCGAGGTTGCGGCGGTCAGAGCCGAAAGCGTGAGATAGCCAAGTTGGGGAGGGCAATCGATAACGACGACATCGTAGTTGTCCGCGATGTCTTCGATGACCTGACTGATCCGACCGTAAAAAAGCGTGTCACCTTCCTTCCGGTTCATAAGCGCGCGCGGGGTATCGTGCTCGAACTCCATCAGTTCAAGATTGCCAGGAATTAGATGAAGATCCGGGATGTACGTTCCTCGGACAACCTGCTCGATTGGGACCTGCTCGTCATCATACCGGATGGCGCCATAGAGTGTTTCGTTCGGACCAACGTCAGTTTCTGGCTGACTGCCGAAGAGTGCGGAAAGGCTTGCTTGGGGATCAAGATCAATCGCCAGAATCCGGTAGCCACGCATTGCCAGGTACTGTGCCAGATGCGCGGCTGTCGTCGTCTTGCCCGAGCCGCCTTTGAAATTCATCACCGAGACGACTTGAAGCTGCTCTCCCGTGCGACGATGGGGCAGGTAACGCCGGTTCCCGCGGCCAATCAGGTCCAGGTGCTTACGGATTGAATGAATATCTTCGATCGTGAACGTGCGTCGACCGCCAGGGCTCATACTAACGTGCAGTTCAGGCATTTCCGAAGCAGTTTGTCTAAGATAAGACTCACCGATGCCAAGCAGTTTTGAGGCTTCTGACGGTGCAAAGGATCGAATGCCCTTTTCGGACGTCGGCGGGAAGACCTTGAGATGATGTGCTTGAAGTTGGCTGGAGAGAGCGTCAGCATGACGCTCCATCAATGCGGTCAACCCTTCGACGACCGGCGCTGTTTTTGCTGCGGTTTTCGCCATCTCAAAACCCATTTCCTGCAAGTGGCGGAACTTTTCGCGAAACCGCTAAAGTTCCGCCACTAGCTATTAGAGCCGATTCTGCATTTTGAGCAAGGGGTTTTAGGTTAACGAAAGGCTAACGTGGATAAACCCGGAACGTAGAGTAAATGGGTTTTTCCGTTTATATCCTGCAGCTTAGCAAGACCGCGGTACCGATTCGTCATGGTGTGTTTTATTGTGAATCCTACAAATGTGCCCCGGCGACTTAGACGAAACGCAGAAGACCTCGGCAAAGTCGGTGATCCCCTTGCCGCGACTCACTCGCACAAAACCGTAAGCATTCGACAACGGACGCCCGATTCCAATTCGTGGAGAGTTCCCGGCGCCTAACGGCGGCGGAGAAATTCATGCAGGTATTCGCGATCTCGACACCAAAAATTTACTACGAAGCGCAGCTGCTTCAGGACGATCATAGGCTACGTGCGAGGATCTTTTCCACTCGCACTTGGGATGTAGAAGTAGTCGACGAGGCAGATGGGGTTGACGCTCTCGCCCCGACTGCCATCCTGGATGTCACCGCGGCTGGACCACTTGCAGGATGTGCACGCGATTTGTCTGCGATGGGACCGACCATGCTGGTAGACGTATTTCCGTCTCTGCTCCCGAAGGGCCGCCTGAACGCCAATCCCCTGATGGTCTAGAGTTCTCGCTTTTGCGTCGACACCTCGAAGAGTGGAGGGGAGGGGAGGGGAGGGGAGGGGAGGGGAGGCAGGGCTATCGCATATGAGCAAAGAGTTGGAAGAAGAATTCTTTGTTCCAGTTTGCTCTGCGCATTTTGCTTGCGATGGGCTTGTCGAGCGGGTGGGCTCGCAAGATATTCAGTGCCAGCCTGCGGATGACAGCAAGATTTTGCGGTCCATTGTCCTTGCGGGTTCGAGCATCGTCCTCGTTGAAGACGACGTCGAGGATCCAGTGGAGCTGGTTTTCGATTGTCCAGTGGGCGCGCACGACTTCGGCGAGCTTTTTCGGCGTGAGGACTTTGGAGAGGGCGATATAGCGGACGGCCTGCTCTGGCTTGCCATTGGCGCCAGTGCGCACCGCCTCGATACGGCCGATCGCCTTGAGACCGGGCAAGCTGGGCCGTTTGACCAGCCGGTCGACCGGCAGCACCGACGCACGGCGCTGCTCCTCTCGCCCATGGCCGCGCTCGCGGGTCTCGAAGACGGCGAGATCGGTCACCGCCGCAAAGCCGGCTTCGGCGGCCCTGAACAGCGGTCCATGATTGGCCTTCAGCCCGAGCGCGTATTGCGCCTTGGCCGCAAGCAGCGCCTGGGCCATCGCCGGATGGCAGTGCAGCGCATCTGCCGTCACCGTACAACCCTTCAGCGTCAATGCCTTGAGCACACTGAGCGTCGCCTTGATCTCGTCGCCGCCCGGCGCACGCATCGCGGCGATCGAAGGCCGCGTTTCGACATCCCAGACGCTCACCATCAAGGGCGGCATGAAGGCGCGGCCCTTGTCGTATCCCCGCCGCAGCGACTTGCCGTCGATCGCCACCACGCCCTTGGGCGCCGGCAAGCCCAGCGCGCCTCGCAACGCCGTCATGAAGGCGCCGAACGCGCGCTCCAGTTCCGTTGGGTCGAGCAGCCGAAACACCCGGCTGAACGTGTCGTGGCTCGGCGCCCCATGCCGCAGCGCGACGATCTCGCGAAGTTCTTCCTGCCGCGCCTCGGAGAATTCCGCCATCTCCACACAAGTCTTGGCACCGCGCAATGTCGCCAAAAGCGCTAGAAACAGCAGTTCCCCCAGATCGTGCCGGGCATTCACATCGCGCGGATCGCGAACTTCCCGCAATATCGAGATCAACACAGACATCGGCTCTCCCCAAATCAGAGAAAGCCGCTACTGAATCCATCAGCTCAGCAGACGCAATACTTATATGCGATTCCCCTGGGAGGGGAGGGGAGGGGAGATGGTTCCGTTCACGAGGCAACGCTGACCTTGTTCGCCGGCATCGTAGAATGGTGCCTGGGAGGTGGTCTCAGCGAAGTCGTTGCGGTAACGGATATCAGGTTCGAGCGAACTCTTGCTAGCGTCGAATGGCCTCTCCCGCGCTTGGGGGAGCCAGAGAAGATCGTTGCCACCACCGCCATCGCAGGCACGCGTCCAGCAAACGCTGAGACCTTTCTGATGTTGCGGCCGCCCAACTACCGATCTAACCTCACCGCCTGCAGTCATCAAGCGTAACGGAGATCACTTTGACCCAGCTTCCTTCTCATCCCCGGTTCGTGCGCAACTTCGGGAGGCGCTTGGCGACCAACTCTGCATCGCGCTCGAGGACGCAGCGGTCGACCTGATCATCTCGTTCGAGCGGACGCCGCGGACGGCGCGCCCGCGACGTGATTCAAGTCGAACGGTTCGCAGGGGCACTACGAAACTGAGTCCGACCAGCTCACCGAAGAAGAGGAGGCGCGCCATATCGTATAGAGTTTCCCTCATCACCATCGCGCTTCTTGCGGCCCGGTCGTGCTCGCTCCATCTGGTCCGGCTCTCGCCAGCTCCCGCGCGGTGGTCTGCCTGGGGAAGGACCGCTGCAGCAAATCCAAGAGGTCTCCGGCCCCGTTGCGGGCGCCATTGCGCTCGCGGCGATCGCGATAGCCGTCGGCATGCTGAGCTTTGGCGGCGAGCTCAACGGTTTTGCGCGACGTCTTGTCTACGTCGTGCTTGTTGCCGTCATCCTTCTCGGTGCGACTCGGATTGTTGGTCTGTTCGGTTCGAACCGGTGCGCCACGAAGGATGAAGCTTTGGACGATGTGGCGATAGGCTCTTAGGAGGGTTCGCGCGGGCAGATGAGGGAAGGCGACATGGCATCTTCGCAGAGATGAGGATGCATCGAAGAACGGGCTGGTAAACCGCGGCTCGTGTTTGAGGCTGGTGGCATTGACGCGGCCCAAGCGCTCCACTCTACCTTCAATAGTTTCGTCGCTCCTTGCGCAAGGGAACACTTCTGCCGCTTGAAACGTCCTTTGCCGTTTGCGCCGACGATATCTCCGAGAAGCTTGTCAAGACCCAGGACATAAGCAAGCCCGCCAGCAAGGCACGTGATTCCATCAGGTTTCTGACTGCCGCCTGTGGTTGTTGGCTAGATTCTGGATGCAAGTAAGTGTACATATTAGGACAGTCGGTGTGTCGGGGAGCGAGAGGTCTCGTATGGAGGTTCGTGGACTCGTAATTACTTGCCCCCGCAAGGTTGAAGAATGGACATTGTCGGTTCCACTCGCCGTATCGTCCGAAGTGGGTGTGCGGATAGAGTTGTGTGGACTCTGCACACCGGAGCAACGCGTTTATCGGGGCGCCAAGCCGACTTACCCCTATTGGGGCGGGCACGAGTTGTCAGGCACGATCGTGTCTCTGCCGGACGATGTACCGGATGGCCTGCGCGTAGGAGACCGCGTTGCGGTGCTTTTAATGCGCAGATGCGGCCAATGTCGTGCCTGCCGCCTCGGACTGGACAACCACTGTGCATATTTAAATCCTAAAGCGAGAGGAGGGGTGCCGCAGGGGCCGGGGGGATTGGCCAATTTTGTGGGCGTACCCGCCTATCAGGTTTTTTCCGTACCTTCCTTTTTGGCTCCCGAGCGTGCCGCGTTAGTTGAACCTGTCGCCTGCGTGGCACGCGGCATAAATAGGGCGCGTGCAAAGGCTGGAGACACTGTGGCCGTCATCGGCGGAGGCACGATGGGCCTTCTCCATTCGATACTTCTGACAACCAAAGGATGCGACGTTTACCTTTTCGATGACGACGTGGCAACGCATGGGCCTGTGATGTCGACCGGCGCCCATGCAACGGGGTCAGTTCATTCTCTGTCTGATCCGAAACTCGTCGAGAGATTAACGGATGGCTGGGGCTTCGACTGCATCTTTTGCACGCGCTTCGGTGTCAGAGGCATTCAGGGCGCCATAGCTGCGGCGTCACGCGGTGCCAGGATTGTACTCTACCAATCGATTCCGACGCCCGATTTGTTATCGGTAGGCGCTAACTTTCTGCATTACCGGGAAATTGAACTGATCGGCACCATAGCCCAAAGCGCGGACGACGTGAGAAATGCCATCCGAACCATCGTTGAACACGCCGCACGCTTCGACGTGCTGCAGGTCAATCTTTGGCCCTCGTCAAACGCCCAAGAGGCATTCGAGCAGGCGCTCGATCCACGTGTTAATCGCGTGATGCTAGATTTCAGGTAATGCTTCTCAGCGTGCCTGCAGCGCGCCTGCAATTTCGTTGCCGATCGAGGCTACTTCGACACTGTCGGGGAAATTGTCGGTACGTCCGACGCTGTCGGTCACAACGATGCGGTCGATCTGAGACCGTCCCCAGTTTTCGTTCAGCGACGGCGTGAATATGGCATGGGCTGCGGCAAGGGTTATCTTGCGAGCGCCTGCCGCTTTGAGATGTGCGGCGGCTGAAAAAGCCGTCTGACCACTGTTGATTTCGTCGTCAATCAGGATGATCGTCCGGCCAGCAACGTCCCCCAGAATCTCGACGCTCTCCCGAAAGTCATCATCGTCTCTGCGGTACTTGCGCATGACAGCGAATGGGCAGCCGAGCAGGGCCGCCAAGTGCTCAGCTCGCTTCGCTCCGCCGAAGTCCGGTGAAACGACCATGTCGCCATCGACGGCCGCAGAACCGAGATGGCGAACTAGGACGGGAGCGAACTGAAGATTGACGACGGGACAGGCAAATGCGGCGCACAGCTGAGGAACATGGAGTTCGAAAGTTATCAGCCGATCTATACCGAGCGTTTCGATAATCCCCGCAAGGATTCGCACCGGTACAGGTCCGCCGTCGAAGGCAGGGCGATCCGAACGCGAATATGGGAGGTAGGGAAGAACAGCGGTAATCGTGCGGGGACCCCGCGCCCGCACGGCACCAAGCGCTAGGAACAACTCGAAAAGACGATCATGAACGCTGTCAGGAAATGTTTGCACGACCACCACATCTCCGCCAAGCCCGCCGTCGCGCGGAGTGACAGCCATCTGGCCATTGCTGAACACCTGCGTGTTTAGGATCGTTATTCCTGACCGCGTGAGGGCCCGATGGACTGTTGACGCAAACTTTGCAGAGGTTTCGGTTGCTGCGATACGAAGGTCGTTCGCCGCAGGATCTGTACGATACGGTGACTCGGGCGCCATATTTACGCCAGCTCAAGATCGTTAACAGTGGGAATAGACAGCAGTTTGGGCAACACGTCGCCCCAATCATGTTGAAGTGGTACCTCGGTTTGATCAGGTCGAATGAGCTCTAGGAACTCGGACGGTATGTCTATCCCACAGATGCGCTTCATCTGCGTCAGGACGAAATATAACGCCGGCCTCATCTCGTATTTGTAACCTATCGCAGCGACCTCCGCCCAGCTAATATTCGCCATTTCTTTGTGTAGAACCGCATGAAGATCGCCGAACATCAATAGTCGAAGCGAATTATAAAGGAAGGCCTCGTGATAAAGCCTGGCCGAAAGGAACCAGACGGCGCCAGTCGCGGATTGGACCTGCAATATGCGGCCTAGACCGTTTGCAAGACGCACGCCTGACCATATGTCTTCGACATCGATGCCGACGGAGAGATTTACATGCATATCAATGAAGATGGGCATGTGCAGCTTCTTCGCGGAATCGATGTATCCCTTTACGTGGCGGTAGCGCAGCTGGCGTGGCACCGCGGGACCAGGGAACGGAGATTCAACGGATTCTATCCTTACAAACACCGGCAAGGAATAGCTTTCGCGGAAGGTTTCGTCATCGAGTTCCTTTCGTTCCGGATGCCAGTTGCCATTTGAAGGATCGAAAATACCGTGCCGGTAGCCGAGATCGAACATGAGCCGCTGCACGCGCTGCGCGTCAGCGGGCTTGACCATGATGTCGAGATCGGTCATCGGCCGTAGGAGTGGATCGGGATAGTGGAGAAGCGCGAGATCTGGTCCCTTCACCAGGAACCAGGCGATGCCGGCCCGATCCAGCGCATCCATGATTTCTGGCAGATTGCGAAATTCGAGTGCGGACCTGACCTTTGACATGACAGTCCAGCACTGAACGTAATGCGCCGCCTCAGTGGGCAATAGTGTCAACAAATCGAGGCGGCGCAAGTGATTCTCAAGCAGCGGCACCGTCCGATTATGCTCGGCGCGCCATACCACATAGGGCCAGTTGACAGGCTCCTTGCAGAGACGGACCAAACGCTCTTCATCCTCGGGTCGTAGGTAGGCCCGGCAGGTGATCAGCAAAATAGAGTCTTCTGGTGACAACCGAAGCATCGCGGAGACTCCTGATACGGCTGCGTGATTTATTTCGAACTTTCCGAGCTGCCGAATTCGGCTAGTGTCTGCCTCAGGTCGGCGAACTGTTGTTCGAAGGAAGCGAAACTCTGGTCGACGTTTTGTCCAAGCAACTGTTCAAGGCTGAGCGTTTCTTCAGCGCGTTCCTCTTGTCCAGACATAAGCTTGTAAACCGAACTTACCGGCAGCAATCGCGACAAGAGTTCACCACCGCGGCCCGTCTGGGCGCTGTCCCGAATTTGCCGGATGCAACTTTCGGCAAGCAATCCGTCAATCACGATTACCAGCTTGCCATCCTCTTCGTCAACGGCGTAGCCAAACAGTCGGGAACTAGCCATTGCCGCTACCTCTGAACCTTCTTGAGGTCTTCCACTTCACTGCGTATCTGCAGCAATTGTGCCTGAGCCGAGAGAAGTTTGGCGAATGCGGCGGTAACCGCCTTTGCCGATTGTGTGTCGGAACCAGTCATCCTAACCGGTCCTCGCCCAATGCGGCGTCCTACAAGACCTGAATCGGCGGCGCGCGGCCAATTGGCTTTGCCAAATATCTTCGAGGCGGTTATATCAACGTAGTAGTTTTGTAGTTCGCCGTTAGCAGCGAGTGAGCCGGATTTCGACCGTTGCGATCTGCGTGACACCTTTAGCGATTGCTCTAATTTTACAAGGCCAGCCGTCAATTGCTGAGCTTGGTCATCCAAACCCGCCTGCAGCCGGGCGAGTCCTTCCGCGAGACGAGAAATCACCTGGGCTTGCTGGGCGGCTGCTTTGTTGCCGGATCGTATCGCGTTGTTCGCAAGTGTGTGCGCCACACCCGCCGCACCTCGGAAAGCTCTGCTCATCCCCAATCCTCCACGTTATTTTTGTTGACCTGGTTAAATTACGTCGTCGACACAGCAATTATTACGTCGCGCCTCCTGCGTTAGTGAGTGTTTTGCGCAGCAGCCGCGATTTCCTCCGAGAAGTTATAGACAGGAGCTTCGGCGGCGGGCCGACGCTCTTTTGCTATAACTCCGCGGCGGTAGGTGGAATCTTTCGTCGGGTCCACCAGAGCGTACTCCGGAAAACCTCCGTTATTGTAAAGTTCCTGGCACAGCGGATAGGGCGCGTCCTTTTCACCATAGTGCGACCAGCTACTCATCTTGCAGACGCCGCGACAGACTGGATAAAACACGCAGTTGCCGCAGACGCCCTTAACCTCGCCACTCACCACCTCGCGTAGCTCATGGAAGAACGGGCTGTTGCGCCAGATTTCCATCAAGGGCATTTCGAAGGCATTGCCGGCGATCATTTCCGGATCATCGTAGGAGGCACTGCACATCGAAACTTGTCCGTTCGACAGTATGCCCAGTACGTTGTCGCCCCAACCGCAAGTATGCACGCCGTTCAGATACTTGAGAGGCATCAGAGCCGGCGGCAGAGTCATGTATGCAGCGCCACTCTCAAAATGGGGAGATTTCAAAAGATCGCCTATCAGTAGCTCGCATTCCTCCAAGCTTATCGCATTGTCCTCATGGCTGCGCGCGTTGCCCATCGGATGTATGTTGAGCAGCGTCCGATGCTTTTTGATGCCCCAGCCGAGCACCAAATCTATAATCGAAATCACCTTGTCATAGTTGTTGCGATAGGCAGTCGTCGTTACCACCGTAGAGATGTCAGTTTTTCCAAGCCGCTGCAGGACAATCGCAGTCTTGGCGAACGCACCCGATTTTGCTCTGAAAGCGTCGTGCGCCTCTGGGTCGAAATGGTCGAGGCTGATGAAGACCGTCAAATTGGGGAGCCTACTTAGCTGCTCGATCGTGAACTCGTCAAAGAGGGTTCCATTCGTCTCGAAAACCAGCTCCTTCAGCCCACAGGATGCGAGGTATTCCATGACTGCCATGAATTCCTTGTGAACCATCGGTTCACCCCCGGAAACCTTAACCTTGCGCAGCCCATTGGGTAGTGCTTGCTCGATCAGTCCTTGGATCGTCTCAAGGTTGAAATCAATGCCCTTGGCCTTGGACCCGACGCCTGCGA
Source organism: Rhizobium sp. CIAT894 (assembly GCF_000172795.2). Taxonomy (NCBI): domain Bacteria; kingdom Pseudomonadati; phylum Pseudomonadota; class Alphaproteobacteria; order Hyphomicrobiales; family Rhizobiaceae; genus Rhizobium; species Rhizobium sp. CIAT894. Next base: position 452,097 of record NZ_CP020950.1, on the reverse strand, counting down.
TGTAACAGTGGTGGCATCCCAAATTGCACTTGCGGGTTAGAAACAGATAGATCGTTTTAATTTCGTTTTCCGAGACGACTCGTTTCGAAAGTTCACTTGTGACGAGGGCCTGTAGCGTCTGACTGGCTACATGCACGTCCTGCGGTGTCGAAAGCCAATCAGGGGTATTCATGCGCTTGCCTCCTCACGTCTATGCTGCTGCGCTAGCACGTCATCGCACTGATCACTGGTGCGTCGTCCAATTGACGCCTGCCTTTCAAAACTTCGATTTCGAGTATGAATGCGTATCCGGCGATCTCTCCGCCTTGGGACTTGACAAAATTCCCAGTCGCCCGAGCAGTGCCACCCGTCGCTAGAAGGTCATCAGCAATCAGGCATCGCAGGCCGTCACCGATGAGGCCGGCAGTTACCTCCAGGGTTCCGGAGCAGTATTCACAGCTGTATTCAAATGAGAGGACGTCCCCCGGCAGTTTACCGGGTTTCCTTACCATGATGAAACCGCAACCAAGCCTATCAGCCAATGAGGCGCCCAAGATGAAACCACGCGCATCAACCGCCAAAATGGCATCGATTTCTGTTCCCGACACTTGGCTTGCGACGGTAGAAACGACTTCGCCCAATGCACCTCTACCAGCCAGCATAGGCGCTATATCCTTGAACAAGATCCCGCCTATCGGAAAGTTAGGAAATTCTCGTAATGCTTCTACACCGGATTGGTTAATCCGTGACGCCCCGCTATTTGGAACAGCTACAATCATTTTACTATCCCCCACATGTAACCATCTAAGAGCCTCGTAAGGTGCGATGGCCTCGCGCACTTTGTGGCCAGCCACCAGATGCCATGGGCCCTGGCAAGCTTATCAGCGGCGGCGGCCGCCGCGCCTACCACGTTCCTCTGGGCCGGCACGGGTCCGCTCTCTGACCAGATCACGCCGGAATTCGCCAGCGCCGCGAACAGATGAAACATCAGTCGGCCGCATAATGTTGTCTCCTCGAAAGAAGCTCCGATCATGATTCGTCCAGCCCTGATCTTAGTGCCGAGTCAACTTTACGTCGCCTTGAGGTCCGTCAGCACCTTGTCAAAAGCATCCTTGACCGGCTTTGAGATTTCCTCCACCGCCCTGCTTGAGAGCACCCGGACTTCCTTGGCGTGCTGCAAACTTGTCTCAACCCGCTTGCTAAGGAAGGTCGACTGCAGTTCGAGGATCTGCGACGGCGAATTCGCGCCCAGCAAAGCTTGCAAATGTGAGAAGCTGGCTTCGGCGTCGGCCTGCAGTGCAGCAATCGTCTTCCCCCACAATTCGTTGCCGAACAGACTTGTCGTTTCGAGGATCGGAGGCAGCATTTTCTGTGTCGCTTCAGCGCCGGACGCAAATTTCAAAAAAGCCTCTGTCACCTTCTTCCCCTTTTCAACAGATGCGCCGAACTGATCTGGCACCTTGAGCGGCGATGACGCCGGGTTTTCGATCGTTTCAAATGATCTTTCGGAAATCTTGGTCATTGCATTTTCCTTCTCTTTGAGTTGCAAGCTGTGACATCGGGATTGACCCCTTCCGCCGGCGGACTATGCATGGCCGCTTGGTAGAACGCGGATCCGATGACGAACGGTCAGGTGGCCTCCGTTCCGTTCGTTTCATGAACCGGCATAATGCAGACTGCTTTCTGCCGCTTGTAACCAGGGATCAGCAAACACCATGCCAACTGCTCCGAGCGCCAAGAAGATGATTTTCTTTTATCAATGGGCGGGTTGAGGGCAGGTTGATGTGTATTTGACGGAGAGACCGGCGAAAAAAACGTTCCAATCACGACAAACCTGACAAAAGTGGCGGATGCCCGACATTTGCGAGAAATGTCGACGGTTGCGCTGGGGACAAGGGAATTCACGTGGACTTCAAATCGCGCCAAGGATCATGTGCCTGTTCGTCGCTAAGGGGCGTTACTCGACTTCTCGTGAACGTCCCTGGCGGTCTTATCAACCCTTGTCCTGGTTCCTGCTTTGCACCACCTTCCGCTTGGAGCCATGAAGAGGGTCGTTGTTTCGATAATTTGAGGATGGGCTGCTTGGCGATTTGTTCGTAGCCCAGCTCGGGTCCATACGTCTCGGTACGGTTCGCCTGCCTATCCTGTTCACGGCATTTTCGAACATAAAGACCGAACGTCACCAGAGCGATCGCTGTGATGCGCAACATATTTCATTTGGTACGACGTTTGCTGGTGATCGGTGACGCTGGTTGACCATAGGCTCTGATGCCGATCTCGTCGGACAAGGACGCAATTGAAGTCAACTACGGAGGTTTTCGGGACCTGACACGATGATTGGTTCGGTGCATGCGGAACGCTTGGCGGCACGAGGATGACACCGAAAAGTACGTGGGGTCTAATCAATGGAGTGAAAAATGAAAAAGTATGTTTGCGAATTCTTCGGGACCTTCACACTTGTCTTCCTCGGCTGCGGCACATTGCTTTATATGCGTCAAGAGGTGGGCCTGTTGGGTGTCGCTTTAGCCTTCGGGACGACCGTGGTTGCAATGGCCTACACGATTGGCCCAGTCTCGGGCGCGCATATCAATCCGGCGGTCAGCCTGGGTTTCCTCGTGTCGCGCCGATTGAGAGTGTGGGACTTTCTCGCGTATGTCTCCGCCCAATGTGCAGGAGCTATCGCGGCGGCAGGCACGCTCTACCTTATCGCTATGAACAAGGTCGGCGGTTACGATATCACCCTAGAAGGTTTCGCCCAAACCGGCTGGGTAGTCTACGGATGGAGAGCTGCGTTCCTATTCGAGTTTATCGCCACGTTCCTGTTCGTAACTGTATTCCTCAAATGCACGGCTGGACGCGGCGCTGTTGCACGATTGGCGATTGGACTTGCCTTAGTTGCGATCCACCTTGGCGGTATTACCGTTTCGGGTTCTTCTGTGAATCCAGCACGATCGATCGGCCCAGCACTTTTCGCAGGAGGGGCGGCACTCTCTCAACTCTGGCTTTATATATGTGCGCCAATGCTCGGCGCTATTGCGGCCGGACTTCTTCAGCTCAGGGGGATCCTCGCGTCAAGCGAGCCGCAAAGTCTGCGCCAATTTGAATCGCGCGATATGACCAGCGACATATCCAGCCCGGTTTCATTCTTTCGCCACCGAAGGAGAGGTATCCCAAAAAGGGAAAGCCACTGATCGAGGAGGGGGTCTCGACCTTAGCAGGGGAGCGCATCCTCAGACATTGGCCGTTGCATCCCGCATATCTTGACGCTTACTGCGATCTTCCAACGGATTGGGACCACGGTCGTCTCTGACGTATCGACAAACGTCGCATACGGATCGACAATGGCAGCCCAACGTCCAGCGATCATTGGCGGCGATCCAAAACGGCGGCGATCGCGGCCAAAGCCTCGTGTATCGCGATACTCACCGACCTTCCGCTCAAGGTTGTCAAGGGTCCGCGATACTCATCCATACCGCAGATGCGTGTCATTAGGAGCATGAATTTTACAATGGTGAGGCTGCCATATAGGACACGTTGGGCGGCGGATCTAATGGAGCAAATCTCCAGCGTCTGGGGGTTGCGCTGGGGTGCCGATCCACACCCAAGCGCCGGTAGGTGATAGACGATACCCACAGCGGCTAGGAGCCATTGAATCGGCAATATGTTCTTTTGATACGGTGTCGCGTAAGTTTGGTATGGAGAATCATATGCAATCGCACAATAGCCGAGTGCAGAGTCAAGCAGCGCTACTTGCATACGCGCAAATGTCCGTTAGAAGATTTCGACGACGTGGCAGCCCAAGCAGTTGCGCGGCAGCGAGTTTAGGCGGGGCGTACGTTGCGGCGAAAAACAGCCAATGGACACGCCGAAAACGGCTACTGGGCCTAAGTCGCCACGGTCGCCCTGTGAACTTGGAACCCAGGCAAATTGTATGACCGTTGGCCGTCGTTCAGCATGCCGAAGTCGGAGCGCTGATCGGAAGCTGGATTAGCCTGCATGATGAACGAGAGATTGGGAAATGCCGCTTTCAAAGGCTCCCGTAGGCATCGTGAGATGGTGAGAATCCGAGCAAGAATTGTAGGTGGAAAGACAGTGCCTGAGGCGCCAGAGGCCGACGATCGCGATCTAGCTTTAGACTTCGCCAAAGGAATACTCATTGTCTTGGTGGTTTTCGGTCACCTGATACAATATATCTTTTACGAGGGTGATGGCTTCTGGGATTCGGCATGCTTCAAATCGATCTACATGTTTCACATGCCTCTCTTTATGGCGATAAGCGGATATCTCTCTAGATCAGGGCTACTAGGTAAGTCGTTCAGGCAAGCCATCGGTGATCGCGCGCTGCAGCTCCTGGTGCCGACGCTGTTCTGGTGCACCCTTTTGGAGGCAGTCAAATTGCTCATGTTTCCCCGGCCGCCGGACGCACCTGGCAACCTTTTGCAATTCATGCACGATCTCGTCGGCACATACTGGTTCATCTGGGCTGCGTTTGCTTCTTTTCTTTTGGTGAAACTTATTTCGATCTTCAACTCCGGGTCGGCACGCTCTTTGCTTGTCTCATCCATACTGGTCGCAGTTGCCCCCGTGACGTTTTCTATATTCCCTCTCATAAAGTACACCTATCCCTTTTTCTGCATGGGATTTTCATTTGCGCAGTCGAGAGATTGGTGGACGAGCGTAATGCGGTATCATAAGCCACGCCTGATGATGTCCGCCTCTATCGCGGCTAGCTTGTGCTTCATGGCGTGGCGCGAGGACACCTATGTCTACAACAATCTCGCCTTAATCCAGGATCTGCAGTCGGCAAAAGATATCCTTCTGATGTTTTTTGGCTCGACAGTGGCCTCTGCAGTGATGATCGAGATTCTGTTTCAATCCTGGAAAATTGGACGCTCGAACCGGGTGGTTCGCTTTATCGCCGTGGAAGTGGGGCAGAGCACGCTCGTGTTGTACCTGGTGCAGGCTACGGTATTCCGTCTCATGGATTTGATACAATACGGAGAGCAATGGGCTCCCACAATGAGGTCTGGCGCGGCGGGAGTTCTCGGGACGATGATCATTGCCGTAGCACTAGCAGTTCGCTGGAGCGTGCGCGACATCCCCTATCTGTCCCAGCTCATGCTTGGAACGCCACCCCGCCTCGTTCGTTTGCCGAGCAATCCTGCGAATAACTAGCGGTGTTCAATTCTCAACCTAAACTTCGTCAGCAAGCAATCATGCCAAGGCACGCGTTAAGGGGCCCATTTTTAAAGGATCCTTTTGCACGAAGATCGGCTGAGATCCGACTGATGTGCCAATCACGTATCGAGAATCCGCAAACCCCTCCGCGCCCAATGCTCCGCGACGACGCGGGCGCTTGACCGCCAGGGTATCGACTCCACCATCTTTGAGGTTGCCAAAGATTCGGTCGCACTTGTTCGGGGTCCGCTGCCGCCAGGTCCCGTTGTCCCTGCTAAAGTCGCGAGCGTTCGCTAAGGTACCAGAAACGCTTTTCCGGCCTGTGCCAAGCAATATGACCGGAAACAGCGAGCATCGCCTCAGCGGTCACACCGAGGCAGCACTGCTCCATGACGGCCGCTGCCACAGTCATCCTCTTGCCGGCGCCGACGGTACCGGCCAGCTAGGTCGTGCCGGCAGCATGATCCCCCGGGTGCCGTGTTCTGGTGCGGATAGAGAGTGAACGCGGCCGACGCACGCCGGCAACTTAAGATACACGCCGCCGAGGCGCCCAGGGGCTGGTTGTTGAAACGGTCCTAAGACCTTGCGGCCGGTCGATCCGGTGGGCATCGGACCAGGACCCGGCCCTGAAGGGCCATGTGATCTTCGTGAGCTTCCCCTTTGCCGGCTACCTCTAACAGCCGTTCACTGTGGAAATTCAGAGCGTTGTTGAGCTGTCGCCGGCGTCGCGGGGGCCGATGCCGCATTCCATTTGCCTGCGGCATTCCCCCCAAATGACGGCGCTAACTGTCGAGGAAGGGAGCTCCAGCCAGTGATGCATGCGGGTCTCGGAGTCCATCACTGGGAGGCGCTGTGATCGCCAAGCAAAGAAGATCGACCGGCTGCACCTCGGCAAGCGGCCGGACATTGCGCCCAATCCGCGAATTGAGAGCGGAGCGGCTTCGGCGGGTGTCATTTGTTGCTGACGTGGCCGGAGAATAGGCTTCCGCCGCTGCACCGGGATGCCATTTCTTCGATCCCCACCGCGTCTTGTCCGGTTCACGACAACGTTGTCCTCGATCAATTCTTCATGGGCTAGCTAAGAAGCTGGAAACAATACAGATGCCGTGTTCCGGACCTCAGCGGAGGAGACTGGCATGAGTCTTGAACTCCCAGAACTACGCGGCGGGCAATCGCCTGGTGGAACGTGTGGCGTCCGGTCGAAGTCGATTTGAACCTTGAAAGGGAAAATACATGGCAGGTCTGCATCAGTTCGCACGGAAAAGGGGGTATCGGCAAGTACACGGCCTCTCAAGATACTCTCACTGCCCTTGTCGACCTCGAAAAGCTGATTCCACCCCCCGCCTAATCCTCAATTCGAAAGCCCGAGACACGGTTTTACACCTGGCGGCGAATAGGTTGAGGGTGGAGTTCGCGGCGAAACCTACCGCCACTGGACTATCGAGACGGAAATCTCGCTTGTGAAGCGCTTTTCGTCAAGCCCGCCAGCGTTGCCCGCCGCTTGCCGTTGTTGTTGCGGCCGCCCCGTTTCGAGGGGCCATGTCATTCGTCCGGGCCAAGTTGCGTCGCCACAGGTCCCATCTGCCGCACCATTTTAAGGGATGGTGTTACCGGAAGCGGGTGTGGCCCTTAGTCAAACCGCATCCAGCACTCAGGAGGATTTTAACTGATGTCAAACGTCACCCCTGTCCCCAACAATGCTCGATTAGATGAGAAAGATGCTCTCGCCACGCCTTTCATTAAGTGCCTCTTGCGTCTGATGCGTGCTCAAGACACCTTTGAATTGTGGCAAGAGAAATCGGACACCGATTTGCTCTGTGATTTCATCGTGACGAGGCAACAGCGTAGGGCGATTCCTCTCATCGGGGGACCTGACCTGGAGGTGCAGTGGCGGCTTGAGATCTTCTATGCCGCCGTAGCACTTGCTATAGAGGAGCAGTCCGGACTGATGGCGTCACCGGTGTTGACTGTGAACCATGAGGGATTCGGTCGGATATTACTCACGGCGGGGCGGCTCGTAGTACTCTCGAAGACGCTCCGCGACGTACATCGATTTGGCTTCGACAACCTCCAAAAGCTCGCCGAGGCGGGAACTGGCCTGGTTGATAATGGCTTAACAACAATTAAGACCTATTCAGATGTAGCGCGCGTTTAAGTGCGGTTGAAACGGCTCATATAGGGCGGAATTCTTCGCTAATCTGCCCAGCAATCAAGCAATCCCGGGTTGTGCCCTAGCGTTCTTGGCGCGGGGGGGGCGACATGGAGGAACCTGCATGACAGTGCGTTCACTACTCACTACGGCTCCTCGTCTTTGGCTCCGGCGTATCTCACAAGCACTGATCAAGCGACGTGTATTGGCTGCGCCCCTTGTTTTCTGGTCTGCCAGTGTTCGGCAGGATGGTAGGTGGTTGGCCTTCAAATGACCTGCCACTGAACTTTCATCCGGCGGCGATTAGAGCCTCGGCGGTTTTGAACCGCTCCCAAACGTTGGACCACCGGATGCTAGAGTTTTCCGGCTTTATTCAGGGAGGCGGGCTGGTTGCGCACCCTGAATTCACCAACGAGATCGGCACCTTGTTGCCGATCGCACCATGAGGTCTTTCCTCATTGTAGTATCTACGCCAATCCTCCATCTTTTCGCGGGCATCCGCAAGGGTCAGGAACCAATGCTGGTTCAGGCATTCTGCACGGAAGCGGCCATTGAACGCTTCGATGAAGGCATTATCAGTTGGCTTGCCGGGGCGTGAGAAGTCCAACGTCACGCCCTTGGAATAGGCCCACAGGTCCAAGTCGCGCGACACGAATTCCATCCCTTGGTCGACACGGATCGTTTTCGGATAGCCGGCTTTTTGGCACACCCGTTCAAGGGTTTGCACAACGTCTTCGCCTCTATAGCTATGACGTGGATCAAGCACCGGCACGTAGCGCGAGAAGGTGTCGACCACCGTCAGCACGCGCAGTTTCTTACCCGTTGCGAGTTGGTCGTGAACGAGTCCATCGCCCAGACGTTCCGATCACCGCCGCTTCAAGTTCACAGCCGACAATGTTGCCATGCTGCTTAACCATGACGTTCACAACCGTTTTCAATCCTCGAGCCGACAGGGCCTACACGGATCACGACCTTGGCGCCCGCCATAATCGAGCGTAAGGGCCATCAGTTCTCACTAGGTCAGCGTGCTTTCCCTCCTCAATGACCCGCCCCTTGTCCAGGACCACAATATTGTCCGCCCCACGAACGGTGCTCAACCGATGAGTGATGACTATGATGGTCTTCCCAGCGCGAGACAGATCCTCAACAACCCGCAGCACAAATTCTTCGGCTGCCGAGTCCAGAGAGGAGGTCGCTTCGTCAAGGATTAGAACGTCGGGATCCCGGTACAGGGCTCGAGCCAATGCGAGGCGCTGCTTCTCACCTCCGGAGAGGCGAACCCCGTTCTCGCCCAGATAGGCCTGGAACCGCCCGGGCCAGCGCTCGATGCACTCCCGCAGTCCTATTCGATCACAGATGCGTACGATCTTATCGAACTCCGGTTCGAACTCGCCCAGGGCGATGTTCTCGATCACGGAACCGGAGAAGACGTCTATCGATTGCGGTACTGCAGCCATGACCTTGTGCAGTGATGCGCTCGAGAAATCCTGGAGGGCATATTGGCCGATCCGAATGCATCCATCCTCAAGCTGGTAGACATTCTGCAGCAGAGCCGCAAGGGTGCTTTTGCCCGAGCCGCTCTCACCCACGACGGCCGTCAACTCTCCTTGGCGAAAGGAGACGCTTAGATCGCTGAAAACCTCCGCCTGCGCGCCATAGCGGAATGTGACGTTCTCCAGGCGAATATCTCCGAGATCGGTCTTCGTAGCATCGATGCCGCTGCTGCTTGCCGACTCCAGTTCAAAGATCTCGAAAAGTCTATCCGCCGCGATAAACGCGTCTTGAACGATCCGGTTGGTCTGGATCAGGCGGGCGACCGGCCGGGTGATATAGCCAAGCAACGTATAGCAGGACAGCAATTCGCCGGGCGTGACGGCCTGTTCGAGCGCAAGCGTGGTTCCAAACCACATCAGCACGATGGTGAACAGGACCGACAGCAACGTCGAGGCGTTGTCGCCGCAGATTGAGATCAGCCCGGAGCTGTAGACGGAATGCAGCATCTTTACGAAGCGGGTCTCCATTTTGAAGTTTGCGAAGCTCTCGACGCCGGAAGTCTTAATGGTGGAGACAGCTCCGAGTGATTCTACCAGTTGCGCCTCGAGTTTGGCGTCATTTTCCATGATGACTCGTTGGAGATTTCGATTCATCCGATTGATGGCCCAATATACCAGGATGTACATTGGAATGGCGAGCGCCACGATCAAAGCAATATTCCAGGAATAGATGAACATCATTCCGAACGAGAACAGTATCATTAAAATGTCAACAAACATGTTTATCGAAACGTCGTTCAGGAAGCTCCTGATTTTCACAGCGTCGTTCATGCGCGACACGATTTCTCCCATGCGCATGCTATCGAAGAACTTCTGGGGCAGGGCCAGGATGTGATTGTAATAGCCGAGGATCAAGCATACGTCGATCTTCTGCCCCGTCTGCAGGACGAGTCGGCCTCTTAGGAGGTTGATCAGGATCTGTATCGCTAGGATCAGCAGCATTGCGATGCTCATCAAGTTGAGCAGGTTGCGGTTTCCCGCTGGGATCACGTGATCAACGATCTTCTGAACGTAGATCGCCGTCGAGAGACTGAGGACGGTCGTCACAAGAGCGCCGACGAGAGCCTGCGCCATCACCGTGCGGTGTGGCGCGAGTAGGCGGGCGAATCGGGCGAGGGGCGACGTGGTCTCGTCTCGACGATTGAATGTGTCTGCCGGAACCAGCAAAACCAGAACGCCGGTCCATTGCTCCATGAATTCCTGATGCGGCACTTTGCAGATTTCGCCCAAGGCCGGGTCCATGACGATGACCCACTTGGCGTCGATCGCATGGACCACTACGAAATGGTGCAGGTCCTCCTTGACGACGTGCGCGATAGCGGGCTTGGGGATCTTGTACAGGCTGTCGAAGCCACCTTTGACGCCTTTCGCGATGAAGCCCAGCTTCTGCGCCGCTTCCGTGAGCCCCAGCACACTCGTACCGGAGCGGTCGGTCGACGCATACTGGCGGATGCGCGCCAATGGCAACTTGTAGCCATAGAAGGCTGCGACAGATGCGAGGCTGGCGGCGCCGCAATCCGTGATGTCACGCTGTTTGAACTTAATGGCCTTAATAGACATGGAGGCTCGCTGGCTGTTGGGACAATATTAGCGCCCCGCCAGCATCGGGTTGAGCCAATCGTCTGCCTCGTCGTAGAGCAGTTGCAGGAGAGTGCGATTGGCCAACAGAAAGCGAGCCCGCACGGTCATGCCTTTCTTCAGGTGGCCGATGGCCCCGCTTTTCAGCGCGAGTTCGCTGCGAGAGAGCGCGCACTGGACCTTGAAGACCGGGTTCCCGTCATGCAGAGTGAAGTCCTGCGCCACCTCGACCACCCTTGCTTTGATGACACCCCATTGGTTGTAGTTAAAGGCATCCACTTGGAGCCGCACCGGCTGACCAGGCTGCACAAAGCCAATGTCGTTGGGGGAGACGTAGATTTCCGCCACCAGATCGTCGTTCGGCGAGATCCAACCAACGGTTTGCCCGCTCTGCACGTAGCTTCCGTGCGCGAGGCCGGAGAACTGCTCGAGAGCACCCGATACTGGGGCGCGGATGCGGTGCAGGTCCCGTTCGTGCTCGAGCTGATGCAAGGTGGCCGTGAGTTCCTTTAAGCTCAGGTTAGCATCAAGAAGCTTCTGGTTCCAATCAGCGGTTTTGCGTCGCACGAGGATCTCGCCTTGGACCTCGATATTTTGGAGAGCGAAAGCCTTCTCGTCAACGGTCTTCGCCGGCGCCGCAGCAGCCGAGACAAGTCGCTTTGCGCGGTCGAGTTCCGCCGCGGCGTTACTGCGCGCATTTTGGTTCTCGCGCAGTAAGTTGAGAAAATGCACCCTTTCAGCCATCGCGGATTCGGTTTGGAGGGGGGGCGAGACGCTGAGCCTTGCGCCGGAAGAAATCAGCGTTTGGAAGTCATGGGCAAGATCGCTCTTGGCATGAATGTCGGCTAAAACCCCGCTGAGCTTTTCCTCGATTACATGATCGTCAAAGGCGATTATTTCCTTCCCCTTAGCAACGACATCGTTCTCAAAGGCAAGGACACGGGAGATGCGTCCGGAGACGGGCGCTATCAGGGGCGTCTTCTCCACGATCGGGCGAATAGTACCGACACTCTGCATGGAGACCGGTATGGTAACGAGTGGCAGTGAGCCAAATGCCGCGGCGACGAAGAGCAAGATCGCCCTATAAATGCTCAAGGATCGTCCTGATCGTCGCGCCAGTATGCTTTCTGCGGTGCAGCTGGCCGTTTCAGCAGAAAGGGGAACTGCTAGTCTGTAGTCACTAGGAGCCATCGAGAGCCAGCTCGCTTATCAACCAAACAAGTGTCCGTAACGTCGCAAAAACAAGTAAACCCAAAAATACCAACCTCCGGAGGTTTCAGCTGCTTCTTGAGGGGTTAATTCGGTTACACGATAGGCTGCCATGTTGTTCATCATTGGTGTCTCCGTTCAGAGCTGGATTGAGAAGATGCAAGGCCCCCGTTGGGAGCTCCTAGCGGCGCGCAACAAAAAGGTTCAAGATTCGTGCCAATGCAGAAGGAGCGAAAAGCATCAGAAAACTGTTCTGTATGTTATTCAATGGCTGCCCTAGAGCGCCGAGACGTGCCAAACCGCACATCACGCTGTCGCAAGCACGACAAACCGAGTAGGGTTCTGGATGAACGTCCTGAACAGGATCGACAGCTCCAAAGTTCGGTGGCGACGGTACAGTTGAGACTCGGCACTCAGTAAGCGCGCCCCCATCCGCGTAGCCCCCATCGAGCTTGCCGTCGATTTTTGTTGCTGCTGATGCACTCTGAAACCTGGTGAATTGTTAGTGGCCCTCCGCACGATAGTGGGCGCGGATGCGCCGCTTGGTGCCGGGCCTTGTCCCTATTAGCAGATGCTATGGCCGGATGTGTCAAGTAAAAGATCCACCGGATGCGAAAAGAAACACGAGACACCTATTGGGCAATGCTTGGGTGGGTCCCGACGCTATGGCGATCTCAGACCTGCACTTGTTCCGGCCCAGGCTGTGGCCGACAGCGATCGTCTCGCGGGGCCGTTGCGACAGGAGGATAGCTGGCAAATCTCAAGCTCACCTCGACATCCGGTTACGCGAGCTTGGCCGCGCTAGCTCGGGCTGTTACGATTCCGGGCGGCTCGATTGCGAAGGCGACGTCCAGACGTGGATGCTGCGACTGGCTTCTGCGAAGCATTCAGTCATCTGCGTACAGGAGCGCCCTGCGATGAACGTCATCCTCGCAGAAGAGACTAGCTTTGGCCTGCGCATGATGGCCGATGCCACAGACACCCACACCTTGTGGGTGTTAATCCGTGTTCGACAGTGGCATGTCGAGAGCGAAGCCTACGACCGGGCGCTAGCCAGGGTGGTCGAGGCGCAGGCGGGGTTACCGATCCATGGGCACTCCGGCTTCGAGCGACGGCCTATTATTTGCCGCCACAGCGCAAGGCGACGCCCTGGTAAACGTGAAATACGGCAGGATGCTAGGCCTTCAGGCCTACAGCCAGGTCTCGGATCGATACGGGTCGATCCGTCTGTCGTCCTCGTCGATCAGACGCTTGAGCCATTCCAGCGCCGCGATGGCGGACCCGATGTGCTGCATTGTTCCGGAATTCGAGCAGGCTCAGCAGCCTCGGCAACATGCGTGGATAATGAAATGCCGTAGGAGGAACGTGGCACCGCCTGGGCTCGCTGCTTAGGAACCGCCAGTCTTGTATTTGCGGACCAGAGCCGAAAGTATCGCCTGTTCGGCAATTTCGGCACCGCTCCGTCGAGGGCCTTGATCGCGGACCCGGCGATGCGAGCCAAAAGGCGCTCCTCGCTGGCTCCTTTTCAATTTCTTGGCGATCGAGGCGACGGCCCTACGTTCCCATTCGCCACCATCTTGTGCACTTTGATCTGAACCCTTCAAACTGGACCAGTTTTGGTTAGAGTTTTCCGGTGCATTTTCCTGGCTGGGAAAGGGACCAGAAGACGATGAAAGCATCGCAGTTTTCGGACGCTCAGAAGGCGTGTCGGTTGCTGAAATCTGCAGGAAGGCGGGGATCAGCCAGGCGACTTATTTCAACTGGAAGAAAAAATACGCGGGCATGCTGCCACCGGAGATGAAGAGGCTGAAACAGCTCGAGGACGAGAATTCGCGCCTGAAGAAGATCGTCGCGGATCTGACGCTGGACCGCGAGATGTTGCAGGATGTCATCCGCCGAAAGCTCTAAGGCCTGCTCGGAAGCGGGAGATGGTGAAAGGCATGTGCTGCGATTGGGCGATCTCGATCCGACGTGCTTGTGGAGCGTTGAACTTCGATCGATCAACTCACCACTATACCTCTCGCCGTGCTGATCAGGCCGGTCTGGAACGTCGTATTCGCGAGATCTGCGAGATCCGTGTGCGGTACGGCTATCGCCGCGTGCATGTGCTGTTGGAACGCGTGGGTTGGGGCACCAACATCAAGCGAACCTACCGCATTTACAGGGACTTGGGGCTACAGTTGCGGAACAAGACACCGAAGCGGGGGGTAAAAGCCAAGCTTCGCGAGGATCGGCACATGGCCGTCGGACCCAACGACGTCTGGGCGATGGACTTCGTTCACGACCAACTCGCAACGGGTAAGAAACTGCGCGTGCTGACGGTGGTCGACACCTTCTCGCGCTACGTGCCGGTGCTTGATCCACGTCATAGCTATAGAGGCGAAGACGTTGTGCAAACCCTTGAACGGGTGTGCCAAAAAGCCGGCTATCCGAAAACGATCCGTGTCGACCAAGGGACCGAGTTCGTGTCGCGCGACTTGGACCTGCGGGCCTATTCCAAGGGTGTGACGTTGGACTTCTCACGCCCCGGCAAGCCGACTGATAATGCCTTCATCGAAGCGTTCAATGGCCGCTTCCGTGCAGAATGCCTAAACCAGCATTGGTTCCTGACCCTTGCGGATGCCCGCGAAAAGATGGAGGATTGGCGTAGATACTACAATGAGGAAAGACCTCATGGTGCGATCGGCAACAAGGTGCCGATCTCGTTGGTGAATTCAGGGTGCGCAACCAGCCCGCCTCCCTGAATGAAGCCGGAAAACTCTAGCATCCGGTGGTCCAACGTTTGGGAGCGGTTCAGAAATTCTCAGTGGCAGGTCAGACGCCGGATGAAAATTCAGTGGCAGGTCACACTGTCTCGACCAAGAGATGGAGGACCGCGTCAGCGGTTTCCGCCTCGCCTAAAAAGATAGCGTAAATGCCAAGGTGATAAGGCTGAGGATGCCGCCGAACTTCCCGCGCAGTTTCTTGGCCGAAACGACGATACAGCCGCTCCCCCTAGCAGCGCCTGCACCGGCCGTCAGGCCGGTTAAGCGAAGCGGGTTACCTCGATGAAGCTTGTTTACGGATGAAACATTTGATTGATGAAAGGATAAACGCGCGCGAGACCGGCTTCTTACTTTTGCTTTCCCACAATAAAACTCGCTAAAATTTCCTGGCTTTTCGATCGACTCTCTTTTGAGAGGAACCCACAGGTGCCCCAGAAGACGCTGGCGATTTATCAATAGATGAAGAACTTGCCGTTGCCATCCCTTCCTCAGGAAGCGTAGCTACTTGAGCGGCACTGTCAATCGCTCTACGGCAGTCATCAAGGAAGTCAGCTATATATTCATTGACATAGACAACCAACGGCTCCTTTGGAACAACAATCAGACGCCGTTTGTCCGTTTTATCCCGAGTGATGTCGATGAACCCACGCAAATGCGCTGCCTCGACATACTTTTGGCAAACAGTCTGGTTTTTGAAAGGCAGATAGCGACACGCCTGCATCTTCGTCATGGGTTTGTTATTGGCGTCCATATGATATACTTTAAGCATCAATCCAAGAATATTCCTCAGGAATAGTTTTTCTTCGGAATTTTCGCTAAAGAGATCTGACAAAAACGAGTCAATTTTCTCAAGCTTATGCTTTACGCCGACGTCGATCTGTTCTGGCGTATATATTTCTCTTCGTGTTGTCTTCGCCACGGCCACGCCTCTGCGCAATGGGTCGTTCTGTTTTCACCCAAAGCCTGTTACCGGATCCCATCGCGGCGACATTTATCATATGTATGTCTTCATAACTACGACGAATATAAGAATTTGCGGGCGGTCGTGAGACTAACCTTCATCGTGCACGAGCCCCCGCTCTTGTTTTCACATCCATTTAAAAAAACAGTTACACAAGTGTAACTACGAGTGCTACCAAAAATTCGGGAGCTTCGCTTCCGATGGAAGGTCGGTCTCTTGATTGGCCCCCGACCAGCTCGCCCGCCGCCCGAGCTGGCATGCAAGAGCCCGACCTTCCGTTTTGCACGTGGCTTTTCGAACCAGGGATCCGAAATGAATAAAGAGATTTGGAAAGATTACAGCCAACCTTTCGGGACGATTGGTCCATTGATGACAGTGGGCGAAATTCTGGAAAAGAATATTGATGCGGGATACAACGCCTATGATGAGTATGCAAACGCAGCTCTTCAGAAATTTGCTCGGTATGCCTCAGAATTCCTCTCCAATCCACATCCTCATTTAGGTCGGGACGGGAGCGTTTGCCCTTTCGTTCCCGAGGCTCTGACGAAGGGGCTTTTACGGGTTGCCGCGTCGCAAGCTGTTGCAGTTGACGAAATCGAAAACGATTTGGCGCGTATGCTCGCCGTCTTCAGCCAGATGAAACCCGTAAAGTCCTTCAACGATCGAACGGGCGACTGGATCTATAAGGCCATTATCATTGCCCTTCCTGGAATACAGGATGAAGGAGAGATCATCAGGATTGGTCAACTGCAAAAACGGCTGAAGCCCGACTTCATTCAGGAAGGTTTCATGATCGGTGAATTTTATCCAGGTTGCCCGGAGCCCGGTTTGCACAACAGGATGTTTCGACCGCTCGACACAACGGTTCC
Source organism: Rhizobium sp. CIAT894 (assembly GCF_000172795.2). Lineage (NCBI taxonomy): Bacteria > Pseudomonadati > Pseudomonadota > Alphaproteobacteria > Hyphomicrobiales > Rhizobiaceae > Rhizobium > Rhizobium sp. CIAT894. The sequence continues at coordinate 435,856 of NZ_CP020950.1, read as the reverse complement.
AGCCTTGGCTATTCGGCATATCACCAAATATGATGCTCCTTTCATGCTCGATAGCGATAAGTGCCTGGAGGCTTACTTCAGTATTTTTGGGAACGAGGGTCGCCGCCGCATTAGGCAGCTTTTGGAGCGAACCGCCTGAAACTTACTCGCAAGAGGGCTGTACTCGCAGTCGCTGAAACAGCTATCCTCGATCGTCCTACCAGGTGAACCGGAAGGAAACGACTATGTTGGACGTTCATCCGAACGTACTTGCTGAACTGCACCAGATCGGAGCTTCGACGGTACGATTGTGGCGCTATAGTGAGTTCGCCACCCCTATTACATCTCCTTCCGATTTAGCCTCCGCTATCGGCGTTCCCGTGGGGCGCGTTGCAAAGACGATGATTATTGCCGAGCAGAAAGCGAACGATGTGATGCGCCGGTCTCATCCTGCGCGCCACCTTTGTGCCGTTTTGCTGCCATCACCTTCAAAGATTGACATGAAAGCGGTTGCTGGCACGTATGGATGGAAACGAGCCGAGCTTGCTCAGAAAGAACAGGTACTCGATCTCTTCGGCTACCCGTCAGGAAGCGTATCACCATTCGGTCTCCAGAAGATCGCTGTACTGATCGACACCGCCCTTTTTTCTTATCCTACCGTAGTCACAGGTGCGGGCAAGGTTGGAGTCGAGCTTGAGATCGACACAAGCATGCTTTGGAAGATCGGGCAGCCGTTACAGACGCGTGGACGGGCCAGTCAAACCTAACGCCTCGTCACCTTTCATAGAGATGCCGTGAGGTAGGTTATTTCTTCGGGAAAGGAAATGCGGTTCCACGTAACGGCGCCTCGATTAGAGAATGAGGGTTCAATACGTATGTTGCGTAATCGGACTCATAGTGCGCACTATAACGAAAATCGTCACACCCGTCCCAACGTCTGCACGACATCTTCACCTCGATAGCTGTGAGGCGGATCAAGCGCGGGAACATAGCGTGAGAAGGTGGCGACCACCGTCAGGACCCGCAGTTTCTTTCCGGTTGCGAGCTGGTCGTGCACGAAGTCCATCGCCCACACGTCATTTGGTCCGACAGCCATTTGCCGATCCTCGCGAAGTTTCGCCTTAACACGGCGCTTCCGAGTCTTATTCCGCAGCTGCAGTCCCAAGTCCCTGTAAATGCGATAGGTTCGCTTGATGTTGGTGCCCCAACCCTCGCGTTCCAAAAGCACATGCACGCGACGATAGCCGTAGCGCACCCGCGCTCACAGGTCTAGACCGGCCTCGGCGCGGCGAGAGATGTAGTGATCGGTCGACCGATCGAAGTTCAACGCGCCACAGGCACGCCGGATCGAGATCGCCCAATCGCGGCACATGACACCACCTCCCGCTACCCCTCAGGCCTTAGAGCTTTCGGCGGATGGCGTCCTGCAGCATCTCACGGTCCAACGTCAGATCCGCGACGATCTTCTTCAATCGCGAATTCCCGTCCTCAAGCTGCTTGCGCCTCTTCATCTCTGGCGGCAACATGCCGGCGTACTTTTTCTTCCAGTTGAAGTAAGTCGTCTGACTGATCCCCGCCTTGCGACAAATCTCCGCGATCGAGACGCCCTCATCACCCTGCTTCAAAATGAACGCCTTCTGAGCGTCCGAAAACTGCGATGCCTTCATCGTGTTCCGTTCCTTTTCCCAGCCAGGAAAATGCACCGGAAAACTCTAACCAAAATTGGTCCAGTTTGAAGGGTTGAGAGCAATTGCCCTATCGTAAAACCTGTGATCCTATGAAGTTAAGATGGGGAATGTTAAGGACATACAACAGCGTGCACGAAAGACGCGGAAGCCAACTGCGTCACATCTATTTCTGGTATCGGCGCTGTTGCGCTGCGGCCAAAACCGCACTGGCTCCTGATTCTTCCACCTTCGGAAGGGGCCGTGATCTCGCCTGGGTCGACCGTATGCTAGTTCGATCAGCAACCCTTTGACGGTGAAGATTCCTGGTTATTCACCTGGTGGATCAATGCCATACAAACAATCAATTTTACGAAGCCATGGGATGTTATTAAACACCTCGATTATGAATTGGGGACCCCATGATGTTGCTCCACCGAGAGCAGCCGAGGGCAAGGTCACAGACCTGGCCGGTAAATGGAGACGAACATGGCCAACGTGGAACTGCAGAAGGCGCTCTCGTCTGCCAATCAAGCGCCGAGACATAGCTCTGGGTCCTTTCTTCGCCTACTGCAGGAGCCTCGTCGCATTAAACCGAATACCAGCTTTAACACATTTGGGTCGCCACAAAAGCTGAACAACCACTATCCGATCTTGCCAATCCTTGGCTTCTCAAAAGTGAACGGAGCTGTGGGTATGCGAGATGGGGTGTTACCCACCGCGAAGTCATACATGAATACGAATGATTCAATGTCATTTCAACGTGAGCATTATGATCAGCTCATCGGCGTCAGCATCGTTTTTTAGAACCAGCAGCTTTTCGATGATTCCTGGCGAAAGACATCGGGGCCACCCTCCGGTCTTGGTCACCGAAAATTCGCCGCCAAACTTGGAGACATTTAAATGAAAAACTCTCTTCCCGCAAAGCTGATGGTTGGTATCTTCGACCATTTGGACGAAGACGGAAGGGAGATTGCGCGCCAGTATGAAGATCGGATGAAGTTGGCAGAGGTCTGCGATCGCCTTGGCTTTTATGGATATCACGTCGCAGAGCACCACTGTACTCCCCACGGCAGAGGACCTTCGCCGAATCTATTTCTAGCAAGCGTAGCTCAGCGCACGCAGCATCTTCGTCTCGGTCCTTTGGTTATGCTGTTGAACCTTTATCATCCGTTACGTGCGTTTGAAGAAATTTGCATGCTGGATCATCTGAGCGGTGGCAGGCTCGAGTTGGGCATGGGGCGCGGCTCCTTACCAATCGAATGGAGCTTTTTCGGTATTGATGAGGAGGTGGCGACATCGCGCTATCTCGAAGCCAGCGAGATCGTCATCCAAGCGATGAAGGAAGGAGCTCAGGCTCTTTCCTACAAAGGCGACCACTTTGAACTAGACAAAGTCCCGTTGATGTTGCGGCCACACCAACGTCCTCAGCCTCCGACATGGATTACAACCAGTCGTCCTGAGGTTGCGCGCTGGGCGGCTGAGAACGATACAAATCTTGCCTGCGGGGGCCCTGCTTCTGCTGTTCGCCAGATCACTGATGCCTACCGAGCACACGAGAGACGTACCGCCGGGGGCAGGAAACGGGCGCCGTTCCTTGGGTTGGTCCGAATGGTGGTGGCCGGCAGCACGACGAAGCATGCCATTTCGCTCGCGGCCCCGGCTTATCAACGGTGGCTTCGGAGCTTTAGGTTTCTGTACGAGATTAACGGGATACAGACTCCTCAGAACCTCCCGCCGGATTTTGATGCAGCAGTAGACTGTCAGTTGTGCGTAGTTGGTACTGCTGCTTCAGTTAGGCAAGATCTTCTCGATCATGTCGAGGAAGCAGGTGCTAATTATCTTCTTTGCCAGCTGGCGTTTGGTGATTTGCCATTGGAGGCTTCCTATTACACTGCAACGAGCGTTCACTCTGGAGTTATGGCTTAATCTGGACTGGCCTCAGGTTGCTTTCCGATCACAGAGATTAAGTCTCTGTGGCCGCGCCCTCAAATCGATTGAGGAGCGCCAAGGCGAATTCAGCCATCGCCGTAGGAACAGCCATTGTGGAATGGGCTGCACTATTGGATAGTTAAAAGATATGCGATTTAAGGGCCTCGATCTAAATCTCCTTGTCGCGCTCGATGCACTAATGATTGAGCGCAACCTTACTGCGGCGGCACGTAGCATTAATCTGAGCCAGCCCGCAATGAGTGCAGCCGTCCGCCGGCTCCGCTCCTATTTCCGCGATGAACTATTTACGATGCGTGGTCGTGAGTTCGTTCCAACTCCGCGTGCGGAAGACCTCGCGCCTGCGATTCGTGAGGCTTTACAGCATATTCGGCTCAATATCATACCCTGGGATAAATTTACTCCTGATCAATCAGATCGTCATTTCCGAGTAAGCTTATGCGATTTCGTTACAGTTGTTCTTTTTCAGAAGATACTGGAGCGTCTTGCGCGGGAAGCACCCGGCATTAGTTTTGACTTGCTGCCTCTTACTGACAATCCAGACGATCTATTGCGACGCGGCGACGTAGACTTCCTTATTAGCCCACCGCTATTCATGTCGAGCGCGCACCCTAAGATAGATCTATTTCAGGAACGACTGACTTGCGTCGGCTGCAGTAATAACAAACAACTTGAGGAAGCCCTTACTGCCGAGGAGTATTCTTCAATGGGGCACGCGGTAGTTAGGTTCGGTCGGACGCAGCAGCCTACCATAGAAGATTGCTTCTTGCAGGAGCATGGCCTCAAGAGGCGGGTCGAAGTCGTTGTTTCAAGCTTTAGCATGATCCCCGCCGCCCTAATGGGCACCGATCGCATCGCAACCGTTCCGTTACGACTAGTTGGGCTTTTTGAGGACACGATACCATTGCGGATGACTGCGCCCCCGATAGCGCTGCCGACATTCACCGAGGCAGTCCAATGGCCGGTACTTCACGACAAAGATCCGGCAAATATCTGGATGCGAGATATAATGGTTCAGGAGGCAGCGCGATTGCCGTGACCATCCTGAAGCCTAGGAAGCTGGGCTGCATTGGGAGCGACGACCCGCGACGCGGCCGATTAGCTGAAGACGGCACCACCTGTGAGTGACCCGCAGGCCATTTTATCGACGAAGCTGAGCGCTACGTCCGTCGCCGATCGGCCGCCCTTCGGACGATTGCGCGACGTGCTGTCTAGCACCTTCGGCGGCAAATCGAAGGGTGCTGGGGGACCACAATTGCTCCGCACCGCAACCCGCCGCTACCGCCGCAAATACAGCAACCCAAAACCGTCGGAGCGAACTCAAAACTGGATAAAACTTGGGGGCAAGGTCAGCGGCCTTCCCCGGATGGATACCTTTGAAAAGCCTCTTTGGTGGCTGTTGAACTTATTCGGGCTCGGGCGGATCTTACTCAAGCAGGAACCTTGGTCAGGAACCGGATTGTTGTAGCAACCCATGTATTTTAGGTGCGTTGGAGGACATCATACGGGAAGCTTCCTCAACCAATATCTCCCTGAACCAGATGCTCCCTGGATCGGCATTATGGAGCGCTGGCCATTGAACAGCTTCTGTGAAGACGGGGAGCGGTAACGGAAGGTTGATGATCCGCAAAGGGAAAGTACTTTCGTAATGCTCGACTAAGCGAAGCGGTAGGTTAGCTATGCGGTTCGTGCCACGCAGGACTGGTGGTATTAAGCTAAACCCTTGCACGACGACCTCCACCCGCCTCTGAATACCATTCTCGAGCAAGAACCAGCCCTCGACCGATGGCTTCAAAAAGCGCCCAAACGCGGCAGCGACGTGTCCCGTGGAGACATATTGCTCGATCGTCAGCGCTGAAGGTAGGTCCACATTTGTCGAACAGGCTACACATACAAACTTCTCTGTGAACAGTTTTGCGCTCGGGTGTGCGCCCGAGAGAAAAAATTCAGGCACGATGAGGAAGTCGACGTCACCGCGGCTAAGCATCTCGTACGGATCACTATCCAAAGGCAGCAACTCAAAGCTGACTGCGGGCGCTTCTCGAGCAACTCGCTCAATGATTTTATTGAAGTATATCAGCATCATGAAATCGGACAGAACTATTCTAAAGCATCTGTCAGACTTCGACGGGTTAAACGGCTCCCAAGAGATGATTGAGCATTGTACCTGCAAGAGAGTTTCACGCACTGCCGAGGCAAGTCCTTCGGCACGGGGCGTCAGCCGAAGTTCTCGACCATTCATTGTAAACAATTCGTCGCGGAAATAGTCCCGAAGCCTACCAATGGCGGCACTCATTGCTGGTTGACTTAGATTGATACTACGTGCGGCAGCCGTTAGGTTGCGCTCGGTCGTGAGCGCATCCAATGCAACGAGCAGGTTTAGATCAAGGCCCTTGAAACGCATCTTTAGTCACATCCAAACAACGGATATTTTATATCCAAACAATCGATTTTTCCAGTACAGAACCTTCCAGCATAGATCCAATGAAGGTTCGTCAAAAAGGCTTAGGTTAGTTTGGTGATCAATTAAGTAGGCCGCATAGTTACGATAGACGTTATAGTTGCAGATAATCCACTTTAAATATCGAATGGCACCTTAGCAATAGGCGATGTGGAGCGGCGTCACCGAGCGACATGAAATGCTAGTGAACGGATGGGCGGAAGTAGGTTCATCATATCGCGATACCGGAGAGGCTTTGCCAACGCTGGCTATCGACTGGCGGGCTCCTTCTGTTTGGAAGCATGTTCAAGATATTGGTGGCGTGCCAGTAATTTGTGATGAAAAGATCAACGCGCCTGAAGGCGCTTGAGGAAGAGAACGCCACACTGAAGAGACTGCTCGCCGAGCAGATCCTGGATACGGCCCCACTTCCCGAGCTCCTTAAAAAAAATAGAAAGGCCCGCCGCCAAGCGCGACGCCGTCGCACGCCAGAAAGCCGTCGTGGGCCTTTCGGAACGAAGTAGGTCGCCCGACTGCCGCCTTGCGTTCTCCGCTATCGAGATGCCGTCATCCGGTCGGCGCCCGCGTTACTCGCCTCGGGATCGTCAAAGCGGTTGCCGTCATTAAAAGCTAAGAATTCGGCCGGACTTGCCTAAATCGTCTTTCATAAGCCTCTATGAAGGCTTCCGGAATCGGGTCGCTAAACAATGGGAAATCAACCGGTTTGCGTAAGCCGGTGCTTGGCCGGATAGTGCCGCCATCGAGCCCCGGCCGCCATCCGGCTCCGAAAAAGAAAGCACCATACCGCGCCGCAAGCATCGGGGTCACAGGATTAAGAAGGCTTAGAAATACGGAAACTTCCGCTGCGCTGACTGAGGTATCTGCCCTTGAAAAAGACGCAACGTCGAAAAAGGCGTCTATGGCGTCCATGGCATCCCAGACGCGCAAGTCCTGCACCGCTTCGGAATATCGTTTAACATTGTGGTTCTGCTCGACTGTCAGCTTGTCGGCAGTCAGCGTCTCGTTACATCCGGCGTACTTGCGCAAAGCCGTTTCGAAAGCACGAATTCTAGCCGCGGTCTGAAGCAGCCCCTCGATCAGAAAATCGTTGTCGTTTGCGCCAAATGGCTTGGCGATGCTAGAGCATGTCCTGCGATTGATGAATCGATTGTGAGGTGACGGGGCCGGTCGAAGCTGATTCAACATCCACAGCGGAGAGGTGGATGATGGGACAGGCCCTGAGCGATGATCTCCGAATACGGGTTTTGAAAGCGTCTGCGTCGGGCATTTCGGCTCGGCAGGCTGCGGCTCGTTTCGGAGTTGGGATTTCGACAGCGATCCGCTGGATCGCAAGAGCGAAAGAGGGTGAGTTAACTGCTCGGCCACAGGGCTGGAGACGACCTTCGGCAGTGGATGCACACGAGGAATTCGTTGTCGCGTTGATCGACGAGCGTAGGGATGTGACGCTCGATGAGATGGTTGAGCGCTTGTCCGTCGAGCGGCAGGTGAAGATCAGCCGCAGCGCACTTGGCGCCTGGCTCCGAGGCCGTGGGTGGACCTTTAAAAAAAGACCGCACACGCACTGGAGCAGGACCGACCGGACGTCCTGAAGCGCCGGCGCGCCTGGTTCGATGGTCAATTGGACCTCGATCCGGAGAAACTGATCTTCATCGACGAAACCGGCCTCTCGACCAAGATGTCACGTCTGCGCGGACGTGCATTGCGAGGTGAGCGTTGCCGTGCCGGCGTGCCGCACGGCCATTGGAAAACAACGACTTTCACCGGTGCGTTGCGCCTCAGCGGAATGACCGCACCATTCGTCTAGAGCAGATCCTGTTCAATCCGGGTCATATCCGGCAGCCCTGAAGTAGTTGGCGCATTCTGCAGGAGTGAAGCGGGGTATCAAAGCGCCGACTGCGTCCCATAGGGCGTCGATCTTCCTCTCCGCCCTGCCGCGCAACATGGCTTTCAGTTTCGAGAAGGCGTTTTCGATGGGGTTGAAGTCGGGACTATAGGGTGGAAGGAACATGAGCGTAGCGCCAGCGCGCTCGATTGCGTCGCGCACACCGGCTGTCTTGTGAGCTGGGAGGTTATCCATGACCACAACGTCACCAGTCTGAAGGGTCGGCAGCAACACCTGCTCGATATAGGCCAGAAAGACGTTACCGTTCATCGCGCCGTCGTAGACAAACGGTGCGGTCATTCCCGTAAGGCGCAACGCTCCGGTGAAGGTCGTTGTTTTCCAATGCCCATGTGGCACGCCGGCTCGGCATCGCTCGCCTCGAAGTGCACGTCCGCGCAGACGTGCCATCTTCGTCGAAAGGCCAGTTTCATCGATGAAGATCAGCTTCTTCGGATCGAGATCGAGCTGACCATCAAACCAGATGCGCCGGCGCTTCAGGACATCCGGCCGGTCTTGCTCCAGTGCATGTGCGGTCTTTTTTTAAACGTCCAGCCGCGGCCTCGTAGCCAGGCGCCAAGTGCACTCCGGCTGATCTTCACCTGCCGCTCGGCGAACAAGCGCCCGACCATTTCATCGAGCGTCACGTCCTTACGGTCTTCGATCAGTGCGACGACAAATGCCTCGTGTGCATCCAGCGCCGATGGTCGTCGCCAGCCTTGCGGCCGCGACGTCAGTTCACCCTCTTTCGCTCTTGCGATCCAGCGGATCGCCGTTGAAATCCCAACTCCGAACCGAGCTGCGGCCTGCCGTGCAGACATACCCGACGCAGACGCCTTCACTACCCGTAATCGAAGATCATCGCTCAGTGCCTGTGCCATCATCCACCTCTTCGCTGTGGATGTTGAATCAGATGCGGCTCGCTACGTCACCTCACATTCGATTCATCGATCGCAGGACCCGCTCTAGGATGGCGCGATGAACGGCAACGTCTTCCTTGCTTATGTCGAACAGGTGCTGGTGCCGACCCTGGAGATCGGCGACGTGGTCATTATGGATAACCTGCCTGCACACAAGATAGCCGGTGTCCGCGATGCCATCGAACGTGCCGGCGCCAAGCTCATGTTCCTTCCGCCCTATAGCCCGGACTTCAATCCAATCGAGAACGCATTCTCGAAGCTGAAAGCCATGTTGCGAGGCCGAGCCGAGCGAAAGATCGGTGCTCTATGGGATGCGGTCGGGGCCTGGATGCCTCGCTTCACTCCGGCAGAATGCGCAAACTACTTTAAGGCCGCTGGATATGACCCAGATTGAACAGGATTTGCTCTAGGAGCTGTGGACACTTATCTGAGCCATAGGATTGTTGCGGCCAGAGCGATCATGGCTTTGTAATTTCGAACGGTTTTCTCATATCGTGTGGCGATGCGTCGAAACTGCTTGAGCTTCGAGAAGCAGCATTCGACGAGATAACGCTGAGCATAGAGTTGCTTGTCGAGCGGATACTTCTTGGCACGCGAGGGATTGTTCGGGATGATCGCTTGCGCGCCCTTGTCGGCAATGAGTTTGCGTAGCCGGTCGCTGTCGTACGCCGTATCGGCCATGACGACCTCGGCTGGCAGGTCTTCGATCAGGAGATCGGCTTGCGGGGCATCGCCTTTCTGACCGGCGGTCAGAATGAAACGAACGGGACATCCAAGGCCACGCACGGCCATATGGATTTTGGTGCTCAAGCCTCCGCGGGAACGGCCAAGGGCCTGATCTTCAGCCCCCTTTTTGCGCCGGAGGCGTGCTGGTGGGCGCGAATAATAGTGCTGTCGACGATCAGATATTCGAAGTCGGTATCCTCCGACATCGCCTCAAAGACACGCCACCAGACACCCTTTTGGCTCCAGCGGCTGAAGCGGCGAAACACGCTGTTCCAATCACCGAACACCTCCGGCAGATCGCGCCAGGGCGAACCCGTCCGCACGATCCACAAGACCGCTTCCACAAACATGCGATTGTCACGTCCAGACGAACCACGCGTGCGATCGTCGCCAATGATATGGCGAGACATCCGCTCCCACTGGTCATCTCGAAGAATGAGACGATCTAAAACACCCATGACTGCCTCCAAAAGACAGTCTTGAATCTGATTTGCTCACCTTTGGGAATCCCAAGAGTCCACGACTCCTAAGGCCTGCTCGGAAGCGGGAGATGGTGAAAGGCATGTGCTGCGATTGGGCGATCTCGATCCGACGTGCTTGTGGAGCGTTGAACTTCGATCGATCAACTCACCACTATACCTCTCGCCGTGCTGATCAGGCCGGTCTGGAACGTCGTATTCGCGAGATCTGCGAGATCCGTGTGCGGTACGGCTATCGCCGCGTGCATGTGCTGTTGGAACGCGTGGGTTGGGGCACCAACATCAAGCGAACCTACCGCATTTACAGGGACTTGGGGCTACAGTTGCGGAACAAGACACCGAAGCGGGGGGTAAAAGCCAAGCTTCGCGAGGATCGGCACATGGCCGTCGGACCCAACGACGTCTGGGCGATGGACTTCGTCCATGACCAACTCGCAACGGGTAAGAAACTGCGCGTGCTGACGGTGGTCGACACCTTCTCGCGCTACGTGCCGGTGCTTGATCCACGTCATAGCTATAGAGGCGAAGACGTTGTGCAAACCCTTGAACGGGTGTGCCAAAAAGCCGGCTATCCGAAAACGATCCGTGTCGACCAAGGGACCGAGTTCGTGTCGCGCGACTTGGACCTGCGGGCCTATTCCAAGGGTGTGACGTTGGACTTCTCACGCCCCGGCAAGCCGACTGATAATGCCTTCATCGAAGCGTTCAATGGCCGCTTCCGTGCAGAATGCCTAAACCAGCATTGGTTCCTGACCCTTGCGGATGCCCGCGAAAAGATGGAGGATTGGCGTAGATACTACAATGAGGAAAGACCTCATGGTGCGATCGGCAACAAGGTGCCGATCTCGTTGGTGAATTCAGGGTGCGCAACCAGCCCGCCTCCCTGAGTAAAGCCGGAAAACTCTAGCATCCGGTGGTCCAACGTTTGGGAGCGGTTCAAGACCGCCGAGGCTCTAATCGCCGCCGGATGAAAATTCAGTGGCAGGTCATTTGGTCTCGATGTTGCACAAGGAGCCAATTCCAGCGGCCACGAAGTACTTGGTATGCACCCGTGGGAACAACATGGGCGCTTCAATTGAACGGAAACTCAAATTTATGGCTGGCTCTGACAAATTACGGACGATCAGCGATAGTTCGGGTCTCCAGCGGGATTGCAGCATGAGGCCGGCAGTCAATACCAAAGGACATTACTGCGACTTCGCCGAATGCCGGTAATAGACATCCGCCAGAATGTGGTGGTCATGGCGGTAGACTTCGGCCATGATATTATAGAGGTTTGGATCGTGAGCCTCGAAATCTTCTGATGTGGCAATGGTGAGATTGCCTCGGCTGTAAGCCAAGTTCGTATTGAACCAAAATCGCGTGCCCTCGGCCCAATACTCATCGACGTTGTTCTCCATATAGGAACACGCCCAGAGGCCTTTCTCGTAGGCGTGCGAATAGGCACGTTCAACTCGTGCAACGAGATCAGGATCTACCGTGCGCAGCGCGTTGAAAATATTATGTGAGAATTCGTGAACAAGAATGTTCCCGCCGTAATACCGCGTGCCCGGCACGCCCATCAAATTCTCCACAGCTCCCGTCGTGTAGAGCCCGCCCATGCCGCGCGCCCTTTGTGCCCAGTAGTCTCGGGCAGTCATCTTGCCGATCGTGTTGGCGTAATCCCGCCGCTCGTCAGGGGTGAGACGTGGATCATCGGGAAGAGGCTTCTTCCAATCCCGCTGCTCGGGAATATCAGTCGTCGTCTCGTCAATTGCCATGACGCCCACCCGCGCTCCAGCCTGGATTAAAGCATCGCGGACATCACGGCGTTCTGACAACATGTAGAGGACAATGTCACGTGAGATCAATAGTGCCGTGTCTGGAACCTTGTTTGACGAAATAATAGGTATGCCCGCTGCGTCAGCATATTTGGCATAAAATGGATCCAGATTGAGTGATGTCGGTGGGCTGCGAACTATGAAAGTCTCGAAACTCGATACATCAGCCGCGGACAAAGGCGAGTCAGATAAGACATTCTCAGCGCCGCCGAGTCTGCCTGCGGATGCAGCAAGAAGGTACCCACCGCACAACACCATCCCCATCGAGCATACATCCATCATCGTGACCTCTCGTTAACGGCTGTCTTTCGTGAGACGACGCAACAACCGTGCCAGTCACTAAGTATTTCCTCGGGGGCTCATCGGCGCCGCCGGCTCTGTACCAGACCATGTGCGTGACGATCGGCATCCGGTGACCAGGGTATGACGATCACCTCATACCGTTATCTAGGAGAAAATTGCGATCTCGCGGCCGCCTCGCCAGTCCTGGGAGACGTTTGCTGTGTCCGGGGTCCTAAAAGCTTGCACCGGAAACGCACTGATCTGCGAATCCATTCCTGTACCCATCATCTTCTCCCGAGGTCGGGATCGCCAGGCAAGTATGTCCTCTGGCAATCTTCGCCGATACCCAGCGTGCCGGTCCATGGGCTGCGATAGCCAAAGCGAACCAGGGCGTTTTGCGAGGGGAACCCCTTTCAGATTCAACAGGAGAATGCTGCTGCCTATCGCCGCGTCCCATTTTGTGTGGAATCAGACGGGCGCAAACCGAACATTCCGAAAAAACCCCTCCGCCAGGTCGGGTCGTTCGACGACTTTCGACGCCGGGATAGACCAGCCCGGTTCCGCCGAGGGTTCTAATGTGATCTCGACAATTTGCCTGATTATCGCCGAAAACGTCTTTGGCTTGCTTCTGCCTGAGTAGCGAGCCTCTCAGTCATGGTCAACTTTTCAGTTCAATGTCCTGGATGCCTGATCAAGATGATCCAGCATGATGGACAAGGCGGCATGTTCACGAAGAAGTTGGAGCCCGGCCGCTTCATCTGGCGTCGGCAGCCGATGGCAGGCCGATTGATTGGAACGCATCCATTAGACGGATGAGTTCCATCCAAACAAATGATTTCACCAGCTTATACCAGTGCCATTAGAAGCGCCCCAACGAGTGCGTATCAAGTAGTTGCTCTGTCGACGCCTGGACAGAGTATTAAGTGGAGGTTTAGGTATGAGCCCTCAGGTGCGGTGGAAAGTGTGCTGGGAAAACGAGTTGGAGCTCTCTGACCACACAGAGCTCGCAGATTTCTTTCGGAAGACCTATGGGCCAACTGGAGCTTACAACGCCCTTCCATTCGAAGGTGCTCGTAGTTGGTCAGGAGCTAGGCCCGAGCTTCGCGTAATAGGCTATGATGCGCACGGTGTGGCCGCTCACATGGGGTTGTTGCGTCGTTTCGTTCGGGTTGGCGAGGTCGATCTACTCGTATGCGAGCTTGGATTGTGGGGCGTGCGTCCAGATCTTGAGGGGTACGGCATTAATTCGATGCGCATTGTTTACCCAGTGCTGCAGCAACTTGGCGTTCGGTTTGCGTTCGGCGGTGTTCGGCAGGCGTTGCGCAACCTTGTTCTCAGGCTCTGCCGAAATGGTCTTGCGACGGTTTTGGAAGGGGTACGCGTGCGATCCACCCTTGCCGATGTTTATCTCAACCTCCCGCCGACGCGCTGTGAAAACGTAATTTTGGTAGTATTCCCAATAGGATGCTCAATGAGTGATTGGCCATCGGGGACCTTGATCGAGCGGAATGGCCCTGAGCTATGAAAGAGCATGGTCCCATAGCTGAAGTTATCCGAAGAGACGGTGGCGGCCCAGTGATCGGTGCGTCTATTTAACCCTCGATGACGGACCGACCCACACGATGACACATCCCGCACCTTTCGATCTGCGAACGCTTAGACGTCAAGCGTGAGATATTCGAGACAAGCAGGACCATCAGGAACATATGCCCCGAAGCCTCGGTACCGCAATCCGGGCACCTGGTGGAAGTATGAACATCATCGGCTAATGCCGTATTTTTGCGCGCTCGCGGGTTCACGATCCGCGCTCCTCGTTCGACCCGCTAACTGACGCCACTGCCGCAGAGCACGGCATCGGAGCCTGCGCACAAGCGCACTGCCGACCATACTGCGATGGCCGACAACCCAGATCTTCTTGTTGGACAAGTCGTACACTCAGAGCTCTTCCCGGCTGTTCAGGGCCTTCCAGTGCTTGACATCCTCGCGCACCATCTCGGCGACAAGCTCCTGAACCGGGGCCTTGTGTTGCCAGCCCAGCTTCTGGCGGGCCTTGGTCGGATCACCGGCAGAAGATCAACTTCCGTCGGGCGGAGGTATCGAGGATCGACTTCAACAAGGCAGGCACCGGACGCGGAGTCGTAGCCAGTCGACGCCGGACGCCTTCCATTCCAAAGTAATGTTCACGTCGGCAAAAGCCCGCTCGAGAAATTGGCCGACACTCGTCGTCTCGCCGGTCGCCAAGACGTGGCCATCCGGTTTGTCCTGCTGCAGCATGCGCGACATGCCCTCGACATACTCACGTGCGTGGCCCCAGTCGTAGCTCCTGGCGCTGTTTTTGGCCAGCTGTCGGGCGCGGCGGGCCTGCGCGATCGAAGTTGGCTTGTTCAGCCACAAGGCGAAGCTCTATCACCTGGGCGCTCGCAGCGTCTCCCGTGCGATACGCCATCTCTCTTGGCTACAGGGATGTGCGATTGTCTCCTGTTTTCAAAGCTCTTTGTCCTGCTGATGGTCGCGGTCGCGCTGGCGCGCGGTCGACCTAGACATGTCCTGCGATTGATGAATCGATTGTGATGTCACGGCGTCCATCGAAGCTGATTCAACTCCACAGAGAAGAGGTCGATGATGGGACAAGCACTGAGCGATGATCTTCGAATACGGGTTTTGAAAGCGTCTGCGGCCGGCATGTCGGCTCGACAGGCTGCGGCTCGTTTCGGAGTTGTGATTTCGACGGCGATCCGCTGGATTGCAAGAGCGAAAGAGGGTGAGTTAACTGCTCGGCCACAGGGCTGGAGACGACCTTCGGCAGTGGATGCACACGAGGAATTCGTTGTCGCGTTGATCAACGAGCGTAGGGATGTGACGCTCTATGAGATGGTTGAGCGCTTGTCCGTCGAGCGGCAGGTGAAGATCAGCTGCAGCGCACTTGGCGCCTGGCTTCGAGGCCGTGGGTGGACCTTTAAAAAAAGACCGCACACGCACTGGAGCAGGACCGACCGGACGTCCTGAAGCGCCGGCGCGCCTGGTTCGATGGTCAATTGGACCTCGATCCGGAGAAACTGATCTTCATCGACGAAACCGGCCTCTCGACCAAGATGTCACGTCTGCGCGGACGTGCATTGCGAGGTGAGCGTTGCCGTGCCGGCGTGCCGCACGGCCATTGGAAAACAACGACTTTCACCGGTGCGTTGCGCCTCAGCGGAATGACCGCACCATTCGTCTACGATGGCGCGATGAACGGCAACGTCTTCCTTGCGTATGTCGAACAGGTGCTGGTGCCGCCCCTGGAGATCGGCGACGTCGTCATTATGGATAACCTGCCTGCACACAAGATAGCCGGTGTCCGCGATGCCATCGAACGTGCCGGCGCCAAGCTCATGTTCCTGCCGCCCTATAGTCCGGACTTCAATCCAATCGAGAACGCATTCTCGAAGCTGAAAGCCATGTTGCGAGGCCGAGCCGAGCGAAAGATCGATGCTCTATGGGATGCGGTCGGGGCCTTGATACCTCGCTTCACTGCGGCAGAATGCGCAAACTACCTTAAGGCCGCTGGATATGACCCAGATTGAGCAGGATTTGCTCTAGCGGTGCAAGTGATGCCATCACGACACCGTCTGTCGGCTTTGTCTGATCGGCGACATTAGGTTTGTTTGGCAGTTTCCTGTGGTGGTTCGGAGTAACTTTCTGAAACCCAACAAAAAGATCTTTCCTTTGGCTCGATCGGCCCACATGGCACGGGTTTTGAAGATTGCCATGCGAGGCGGCGCGAGCTGCCTGCCTTTTACGCAGCGATGGATGGAACGAAAGAAGGAAGGCGATATGTCAGATTTGCGTCAAATCGCATTTTACGGCAAAGGGGGGATCGGCAAGTCCACCACCTCCCAAAATACGCTCGCAGCGCTTGTCGACCTCGGGCAGAAGATCCTGATCGTCGGATGCGACCCGAAAGCCGACTCCACCCGGCTGATCCTGAACGCCAAAGCACAGGACACGGTTCTGCATCTGGCAGCGCAGGAAGGTTCGGTGGAAGACCTTGAGCTCGAGGACGTGCTCAAGGCCGGCTACAAAGGCATCAAGTGCGTGGAGTCCGGCGGTCCGGAACCGGGCGTCGGCTGCGCCGGGCGCGGCGTCATCACCTCGATCAATTTCCTTGAAGAGAACGGTGCATATGACGATGTCGACTACGTCTCCTATGACGTGCTCGGCGATGTGGTGTGCGGTGGCTTTGCGATGCCGATCCGTGAGAACAAGGCCCAGGAGATCTACATCGTGATGTCCGGCGAGATGATGGCGCTCTATGCCGCCAACAACATCGCCAAGGGCATCCTGAAATATGCCCATTCCGGCGGCGTGCGGCTCGGCGGCCTGATCTGTAACGAGCGCCAGACGGACCGCGAGCTCGACCTCTCCGAGGCGCTGGCTGCCAGGCTCAATTCCAAGCTCATCCACTTTGTGCCGCGTGACAACATCGTCCAGCACGCCGAGCTCAGGAAGATGACGGTGATCCAGTACGCGCCGGACTCCAAGCAGGCCGGGGAATATCGGGCGCTAGCCGAGAAGATCCATGCCAATTCGGGCCAAGGGACCATTCCGACCCCGATTACCATGGAAGAGCTCGAAGACATGCTGCTCGACTTCGGCATCATGAAGAGCGACGAGCAGATGCTGGCCGAACTACAGGCCAAGGAGTCAGCGGTGGTTGCGGCTCAATAACTGCCGTTGTCGACAGGACGCGCTGGCCCTTGAGCCAGCGCGTCCTTCCACGAAAGACGCTTTGACGACGACGACCTAACCCGAACCTTGAAAGGGGCAGGGGCCCATGAGCCTTGATTACGAGAATGACAGCGTTTTGCATGAAAAGCTCATTGCGGAAGTGTTAGCGCAATATCCAGACAAGGCGGCGAAGCGCCGCAAGAAGCACCTCAGTGTCGCAACGAGCGGCGATGAGCCTGGCGATGAGCCGAAGGCCCTTTCCGAATGCGACGTCAAATCGAACATCAAGTCCATTCCGGGCGTGATGACGATCCGCGGCTGCGCCTATGCCGGCTCCAAAGGCGTGGTATGGGGGCCGGTCAAGGACATGGTCCACATCTCGCACGGGCCGGTCGGTTGCGGTCATTATTCCTGGTCGCAACGCCGCAACTACTATGTCGGCCTGACGGGCATCGACACGTTCGTGACGCTGCAGTTCACCTCAGACTTCCAGGAAAAGGATATCGTGTTCGGCGGCGACAAGAAGCTTGAACAGGTCATCGACGAGATCGAGGCGCTTTTCCCCCTCAACAACGGCATCAGCGTGCAGTCGGAATGCCCGATCGGGCTGATTGGCGACGACATTGAGGCGGTGTCGCGCAAGAAGGCCAAGGAGCACGAAAAGACGATCGTGCCGGTGCGCTGCGAGGGCTTCCGCGGCGTCTCGCAATCGCTCGGCCACCACATCGCCAACGACGCCATCCGTGACTGGGTTTTCGACAAGAACGAAGTCGAGTTCGAGACCGGCCCTTACGATGTCAACGTCGTCGGCGACTACAATATCGGTGGCGACGCGTGGGCTACGCGCATTCTATTGGAGGAGGTGGGGCTGCGCGTGGTCGGCAACTGGTCGGGTGATGCCACGCTCGCTGAGGTCGAGCGCGCGCCAAAAGCCAAGCTGAACCTCATCCACTGCTACCGCTCGATGAACTACATCTGTCGGCACATGGAGGAAAAATACGGCATCCCGTGGATGGAATACAACTTCTTTGGTCCGTCCCAGATCGAAACCTCCCTGCGCGAAATAGCCAAGCACTTCGGCCCGGAAATCGTCGACAAGACCGAGGCTGTCATCACCAAGTACCGGCCCCTGGTCAATGCTGTCATCGACAAGTACCGGCCGCGCCTCGAAGGCAAGACGGTGATGCTCTATGTCGGCGGCCTGCGTCCTCGCCACGTCATCACGGCCTATGAGGACATCGGCATGCGGATCGTCGGCACCGGCTACGAGTTCGCCCACAACGACGACTATCAGCGCACCGGCCATTATGTGAACAAGGGTACGCTGATCTATGACGACGTGACCGGTTACGAGCTGGAAAAGTTCATCGAAGGCATCCGCCCCGACCTTGTTGGGTCCGGCATCAAAGAGAAGTATCCGGTGCAGAAGATGGGCATCCCCTTCCGCCAGATGCACTCCTGGGATTATTCCGGCCCGTATCACGGCTATGACGGCTTCGCCATATTCGCCCGCGACATGGATCTGGCCATCAATAATCCGGTGTGGGATCTCTACGACGTCCCCTGGAAAAAAAAGGCCGCGCCAGCTGAGGCGGTTGCGGCCGAATGAGAGCCTGGCCTGTCTTGGGAGGGGGCAGGCCAGGCCCTTCCCATCGGACTTGATCCGCACTCGTGACAGATGACATCCCATTGCCGCCACCGGTGCGGCGCGATGAAAAGAAAGGTGCTTACTATGCCGCAGTCGGCGGAAAAAGTTCTCGACCATGCTCCCCTGTTCCGCGAGCCGGAATACAGGCAGATGCTCGCCGAGAAGAAAGCCAATTTCGAATGCCCCCACCCGGATCAGGTCGTTGCCGATCAAAACGACTTCACGAAGACCTGGGAGTATCGCGAAAAGAACCTGGGCCGCGAAGCCCTGGTCGTGAACCCGGCCAAAGCCTGCCAGCCGCTCGGTGCCGTCTTCGCAGCCGCAGGCTTTGAGCAAACGATGTCCTTCGTCCATGGCAGCCAGGGCTGCGTCGCTTATTACCGTTCGCATCTGTCGCGTCACTTCAAGGAGCCTTCATCGGCGGTCTCGTCCTCGATGACGGAGGACGCGGCAGTGTTCGGCGGGTTGAAGAACATGGTCGACGGGCTCGCCAATACATACAAGCTCTACGATCCGAAGATGATCGCCGTCTCGACCACCTGCATGGCCGAAGTCATTGGAGACGACCTCCACGGCTTCATCGAAAACGCAAAGAACGAAGGGTCGGTCCCGCACGACTTCGATGTTCCTTTCGCCCACACGCCTGCCTTCGTCGGCAGCCACGTCGATGGCTATGACGGCATGATCAAGGGCATTCTGGAGAACTTCTGGAAAGGCAACGAGCGGAAGGAGGTTGCTCAAGCCATCAACATCATTCCCGGCTTCGACGGCTTCTGCGTCGGCAACAACCGCGAACTGAAGCGCCTGCTCGACATGATGGGCGTATCCTACATCTTCATCCAGGATGCCTCCGACCAGTTCGACACGCCGTCTGACGGTACGTACCGCATGTATGACGGCGGCACGAAGATCGAGGACTTGAAAACGGCGTTGAATGCCGAAGCGACCCTGTCGCTGCAGCACTATAACACGCGCAAAACGCTGGAATATTGCAAGGAGGTCGGTCAGGTTACGGCTTCGTTCCATTATCCGCTGGGTGTTCAGGCGACCGACGAATTCCTGATGAAGGTCTCGGAGATTACCGGCAAGGAAATTCCTCCGACAATCGGCCTGGAACGCGGCCGTCTCGTCGACGCTATGGCAGATAGCCAAGCCTGGCTGCACGGGAAGAAATACGCGATCTACGGCGATCCTGACTTCGTCTACGCCGTTGCCCGGTTCGTCTTGGAAACCGGCGGTGAGCCGACCCACTGCCTTGCTACCAACGGCACGTCGGCCTGGGAAGCCGAGATGAAGGCGTTGCTCGCATCCTCGCCCTTCGGCAAGGATGCCCAGGTCTGGGCGGGCAAGGACCTGTGGGCGTTGCGCTCGCTGCTCTTTACCGAGCCGGTTGATCTGATGATCGGCAATTCCTATGGCAAGTATCTCGAGCGCGACACCGGCACCCCATTGATCCGGCTGACCTTTCCGATATTCGACCGGCACCATCACCACCGTTTCCCGCTCATGGGCTACCAGGGCGGCCTGCGCGTCCTGACGACGATCCTCGACAAGATCTTCGACAAGCTCGATCGCGAGACGAGCGAGCCGGGTGTGACGGACTATTCTTACGACCTGACCCGCTAGGAGCGGCGGCGGTCGGCCTTGTGAGGCCGGCCGCCTTCATCTGAACTTGGAGACCGCAATGCCCTTGCTCAATGCTAAAGTCCAGGATGTCTTTGACGAGCCTGCCTGCGAGAAGAACCGCAGCAAGGATTCCAAGGCGCGCAAAAATGGCTGTTCGAAGCCGCTGATCCCCGGGGCGGCAGCCGGCGGATGCGCTTTCGATGGCGCCAAGATCGTGCTGCAGCCGATCACCGACGTCGCGCACCTGATCCATGGGCCTCTCGGCTGTGAGGGCAATTCCTGGGACAACCGCGGATCGGCTTCCTCAGGTCCAACGCTCTGGCGCACGAGCTTCACGGCGCTGACCGAAGCAGGCGCCATTGAAAAGAAGCCTTTCGATGAGGAGGACTAAGAAATGGGTACATTGACAGGAAGTACGAATGGCCCTGCTGTCAACGAAGGGGATCTCGCCACCCCTTTTCTCAGATGCCTGATAAGGCTCATCCGCGCTCAGGATGCCCATGGGGCGTGGGAAGGCAAATCGGACGCTGACCTGCTGGCCGACTTCATCCTCACCAAGGAGCAGCGCCGTAAGATCCCGATCATAGGCGACCCGGATCCTGATGTGCTGTGGAGGCTACAGAATTTTTACAGTTGCGTGGGGCTTGTGATCGAAGAGTGCACAGGCCTGTTGGCATCGCCGATCATGACGATCGGCCATGAGGGCTTCGGCCGCTTGCTTTTCACGACTGGACGGTTGGTCGTTCTGTCGAAGACCCTGCGCGATGTCCACCGGTTCGGCTTTGAGACGCTAGGCAAGCTCGCCGAGACCGGCACGAAAATGGTCGATGACGCTATTGAAGTTATCGAAACCTATCCCGACGTGGCGCGGGCATCATGAAATCAATTTTCGAGGAAAGAGATCATGTCAGACATTGTGGAGCAGCTGAAGAAGGTCCGCAAGCTGCAGTCCCGCGCCGCCGCTGCGAAGATGGAGTTGCACGATCTTGCCGAGGACCTTCCGATTAATTGGGCTAGAATCAAGACCATTGCAGGAGAGACGTTCGACGCCTTCGCCGAGTTGAACGCTGCGAAGGAAGAGCTCGCTGCATTGGAGAATTCACGATGACTGGCCCTTTCGTCACGCGCGACGGCTCCAACTGGGTGCCGGAGTACCTGACCTGCATCGATGCTACAACCTGCATCGGCTGTGGCCGATGCTTCAAAGCCTGCTCTCGCGAAGTCATGCACCTCTATGGCGTCGGTGAAGCGGGTGAAATCCTCGGCATCTGCGACGACGAGGAGGAAGACTTCGATGGCGAGCTCAATCGTATGATCATGGTTGTCGATGAGGCCGGCCGCTGCATTGGTTGCGGCGCCTGCGCGCGCGTCTGCCCGAAGAACTGTCAGATCCATGTCGCGGCAGACAAGGTTACTGCGTGATCTCGCGAACAAGTCAACGCTGTTACCTTCAGATCGTTTGTTGTCTCCTGCTGCTCGTCGTCTGCGCAAACGAACGAACGTAGTTACTTCGTGTGGCATTCCATCCACAAAGTTAGCGCTGCGATGGTGGCTAGTTCGTCGCTTCTTTCAATGGGACTTTTTTAAAAGCGCGAAGTGGCGATCGCTGTCTCGTCGCCCTCGGCGATGAACTTATCCGGTTGCCAAGGCAGATGCCCCGCGATTGGATCGCCACAGATCGTGCCGTTCGTGTCCCATGCCTGATCCGCGGATGCGGCGGTTCTAATCAATGACGGCCGGTGCAAAGAAGGCACTGCAATTGCACGCAATGTCTCGCGCAAGCTGACCGTCAAGGTAAGCACCAGTGCGCAGCTGACGGAGGCACTTGCGGCGAGGACCGCAACGCCACTTTCCACCCCGCAGGCTCAATACGATCCGACACAGGACGATCCTGAGCGCGGTTGAATTACATGCTAATTCCCTTGTCCCCAGCGCAACCGTCGACATTTCTCGCAAATGTCGGGCATCCGCCACTTTTGTCAGGTTTGTCGTGATTGGAACGTTTTGTTCGCCGGTCTCTCCGTCAAATACACATCAACCTGCCCTCAACCCGCCCATCGATAAACGAAAATGATCTTCTTGGCGCGTCGGAGCAGTTGGCATGGTGTTTGCTGATCCCTGGTTACAGCGGCAGAAGCAGTCTGCATTATGCCGGTTCATGAAACGAACGGAACGGAGGCCACCTGACCGTTCGTCATCGGATCCGCGTTCTACCAAGCGGCCATGCATCCGCCGGCGGAAGGGTCAATCCCGATGTCACAGCTTGCAACCAACTCAAAGAGAAGGAAAATGCAATGACCAAGATTTCCGAAAGATCCTTTGAAACGATCGAAAACCCGGGGTCATCGTCGCTCAAGGTGCCAGATCAGTTCGGCGCATCTGTTGAAAAGGGGAACAAGAAGGTGACAGAGGCTTTTTTGAAATTTGCGTCCGGCGCTGAAGCGACACAGAAAATGCTGCCTCCGATCCTCGAAACGACAAGTCTGTTCGGCAACGAATTGTGGGGGAAGACGATTGCTGCACTGCAGGCCGACGCCGAAGCCAGCTTCTCACATTTGCAAGCTTTGCTGGGCGCGAATTCGCCGTCGCAGATCCTCGAACTGCAGTCGACCTTCCTTAGCAAGCGGGTTGAGACAAGTTTGCAGCACGCCAAGGAAGTCCGGGTGCTCTCAAGCAGGGCGGTGGAGGAAATCTCAAAGCCGGTCAAGGATGCTTTTGACAAGGTGCTGACGGACCTCAAGGCGACGTAAAACTGAGGAGACCCTAGAAATACCGCGCGGTGATCTGCCCGGTGAAGAAACACCTGAAGTTCGCACTCGCTTCGATGACCGCCCGGTAACCCCGATCTTTCCCATTCATCTTCTGTGCACGGCTGATGCGCGGGACCATGTCTATGGCGCTTATATTCGCGCTCGAATGCAGAGCCCGCTTGAGCAACTCATTGTTGGCTGCGGGATAGAAGAAAGCGATTAGCGTCTTTTCAGGCGACAGCAGGGCGACCTCATTGATCGAGGCGCACCTTGACGATCACGTCGGCGGCCGCGGCGAGGGCCTGTGGAATTGGAAAACGACCACGACTTCCGCGTTTCGGTAGGCTTCGCTCGAGATTCCCGCCGTTAGGCCGGCACCAGTTCCACTGGCGATCAACAAACTATAGCCGGGGGCCAGCGCATGGAGCGAGCCGAAACCGTGGGATGGCTCGACCGGCGACAGCACGCGGACACCAATTTGTTTCACCCGTTTTGCGTATCAGTCATTCTTGCTCATTTCCTTGCGGCACGTCTCTTCGAACAGCCGGGACCGCGGCTCGACCCATGTCAGAACGAGATGTTAGGCGGGTTCGAAAGTGCTGACTTTCACAGCGGACAAAGATCCGGCTGATTCTGGCCTGAGACGTCATCATTGATTTGGGACAAGGAAGCCGGCGCGGCCGGAGGTCATAAAGCATCCTGTTTTGAAAAGGGATGCGAAAATGTCTGATGATCTGATCGCCAAATACGGCGATGCGCGGGTTCCGCGTTATACGAGTTACCCGACGGCGGCGGCTTTTTCTGCAGCCGTGGGGCCGAATGAATATGCCGGCAACCTCGCCCATATCGCCGCGGCTGGCCCGGTTTCGGTTTATCTCCACGTCCCGTTCTGCCGTTCGATATGCTGGTACTGCGGCTGCCACACGACCATCACCCGGCAAGACGCTCCGGTCGCCGACTATCTCGACGTGATGAAGGAAGAGATCGAGCTCGTCTCTTTTGCGGCCGGAAACGACGTGCCCGTCAAGTACGTGCATTTCGGCGGCGGCACGCCGTCGGTCATGAAGCCGCAGGAATTTTCGGCTCTAATGGCAAAGCTCAGGAGTGCCTTCACGTTTGAAGCGAAAGCCGGCGTCGCAGTCGAGATCGACCCTCGCACATTGGTCTCCCCCATGATCGATGCGCTCGCCGAAAACGGCGTCGACCGCGCAAGCCTCGGCGTCCAGAGCTTCGATCCGATCGTGCAGGCCGGTATCAAGCGGCTGCAATCCTTTGAGCAGACGGAAAGGGCGGTCGCCGGGTTGCGCTCAGCAGGCGTCAGCAGCATCTACTTCGACCTAATTTATGGCCTTCCGAAACAGACTGTCAAATCTTGCATCGAGACGGTCCGGCTGGCTGCAGAACTGCGTCCCGAACGTTTCGCCGTTTTCGGTTACGCTCACATACCCGCTTTTAAGAAACATCAGCGCCTGATCGACGAAGCATCGCTGCCGGACGCAAAACAGCGGAACGAGCAGGCGGAAGTGATCGCCGAGGAGCTCCAGAAGGCCGGATATCTGCGCATTGGGCTCGATCATTTTGCACTGCCGAACGATCAGTTGGCGCTCGCCGCGCGCAACAGAGCGCTGAGGAGAAACTTCCAGGGCTATACCACGGATGATTGCGATAGCCTGATCGGCCTCGGCGCATCTGCGATCGGGCGGCTGCCGGCCGGCTATATGCAGAACCACGTGCCTCTCGGCCTCTATGCCGAGCGAATTGCCTTCGGGGTGCTGCCGACCGCCAAGGGATATCTTCTCAGCGAGGAGGACAAGCTTCGGGCGAGGGTCATCGAGAGGCTGATGTGCGATTTCGAAGCCGATCTCGGCCAGTTGAGCAGCGGATCGGGTTTCGACACCGGCTTTCTTGTCGAGCGCAACGACCGTCTCGGCGAGCTCATGGCCGACGGCGTCGTGACGATCAGCGGTGAGCGGATTGTCGTATGCGAGGAGGCGCGCTTCATGGTCCGTGCAGTCGCGGCGGCATTCGACGCCTATTTTAGCTCGCACGGGCACACGCACAGCAAGGCAGCCTAGTACTTGTCGCCGGAAGTGTGCATCGGTTCCGGCGACACGACACGCATCAAAGGCCGCGCGAGAAGACATCGAGTTCCCGTTTCTCGATCGAGGACCCTGCAGTTATCTTCCCAGGAGTCCCGTCGACAACGGCACGTCGAGGAGGATCGACGTCGCAAGTTCGTGTGAAGTAGGGCGGGCGCACTCACGAATACGGTCATCGGGCCGCCCTGTCACAAGTAGATGGGCGCCCGTATCACCGCCTGGACGTCGAGGTCGTTATCGTCGAGCTTTTCGGCTCATTCAAATACAGCTCGATCTCGGCAGGCCCCGGCCCAGGGTATCGTTGACGACTGACGTCGAACCTTTAAGGTGGCGTGGGCAAGCGCCGGTCCGCAGAGTTGTGCCCATCGCGATTATGGCGGCCGCGCAGGCGCCTGAAGGAGCCTTGTCGCGAGGTGAGCTACCGAGCGCCACATGATCGACGGCTCTCGCCCTCTCACGAACGCGGTTGTTCGAGCACGTCGAAGGACGAGGCAGGGGTCTCGTAGTTGTAGGACTTGCCTGCCGCGGGGATTTCGATCAAACGTTCGACGGCGCCTTCCGTGCAATTCTTGGGTAACCAGAACGAGACCCCGGGTTTTGGCTGGCATCTCCTTCGCGACTGCCGCGCAAAAAAACGACCTCGTTATATTCGTCGTCAGCGAGATTGCCGCCGGGCTAGTGATCTTGCCCACGCGTTCCTTCACAGGTCTGCCGTGCAGATCATAGCTCTTTTCACAGGCCACATTCACTTTCTCGACGGTCCCACCAGGTTTCGGCATCGGCTTTGCCGACAACCGTGTCCGACCACTGCCTTGGACGTCTTGCCTGACAGCGCCTGGCTGTGCTCGATGCTCACTGAGCATCAGCTGCTAAGGCATCCCAGACGAAGTTCCATGATCTGATTGCCGCCAAGACGGTTGAGGAGATCGACACCGATCCTGTTCTTCGGGAATTCGCCATTGCCGGCGGTGCATCCGCTTTCAAGGTGAACTGCGCGCAGTGCCATGGCTCGGGCGCCAGCGGCGGCCCGGGATTTCCGAACCTCAACGACGACGACTGGCTGTGGGGCGGGGATCTCGACGCTATCCAGACGACGATCGCGCACGGGATACGCTTCGATTCGGACGCCGAAACTCACGCTTCCGAGATGCCGGCCTTTACCGATGTCCTGGAGCCTATCCAGATGAAACAGGTCGCCGCTTATGTCTGGGGGCTGACCAATACGCCCTCCGATCCTGCTCTCGCGGCTGCGGGAAAACAGGTTTTCTTCGACAATTGCGCCCCATGTCACGGCGAGGACGCCAAAGGAAAGGTGGAAATGGGTGCGCCGGATCTCGCCGACGCAATCTGGCTGAAGTCGCGGGGTGAAGACGCCATCCTTCGTCAGGTTGCCTCTCCCAAACATGGCGTAATGCCTGCCTGGGCAGCGCGCCTGGGGGACACAACGGTCAACGAGCTTACTATTTTCGTTCATGCGCTCGGCGGCGGCACGTAAGGAGAAAAGACATGACAGCCCACGACCGCAATCCGATCCTCCGTCTCTACGGCGCGCCGCGTGCTGTTATCCGATCGCGTGTCTCAGCCCGCGCCCAACAGATGCCTGCGTCTTCGGAGCAGGACGACCCGGCAAAAATCGGAATTCGATGGTGAGTTTGATCTGCCTCAAAGACCACAAGCAGACGAGCCGGTAGTTTCAGCTCCTGTGGAGGACGTCCCAGCGGTTTCTCCGCCGCTGTCCTCCGGCCACGCCCTTACTCTGGGGCGTGGCCTTTTCGCTTCTGAACGGTCGCTCTTGATCTGCATCAAGGAACGGATGCGCCACGGCTGGGAAAAGAGTGGTGAAAATCGGACAGGTCCTATGAATCTCTATACCCGCCCTAATCTAAATGACATTGACCACGTTCGCGTCGAGCCGGTCAACGCCCGCCGCAACCGGCAGCCTCTCTATGCGCCGCGCAAGAAGATCTTTCCGAAACGAGCCGAAGGGCCCTTTCGCCGGTTCAAATGGGTCTTGATGCTGCTCACGCTTGGCACCTATTACCTCGCGCCGTGGATTCGCTGGGACCGCGGTCCCTATGCGCCCAATCAGGCAATCCTCGTTGACCTTGCCTCGCGGCGCTTCTTCTTTTTCTTCATCGAGATATGGCCGCAGGAATTCTACTATGTGGCGGGCCTGCTCGTCATGGCGGGCTTCGGCCTCTTTCTCCTCACCGCCGCTGTCGGCCGCGCCTGGTGTGGCTATGCCTGTCCGCAGACCGTCTGGGTCGATCTCTTTCTCGTCGTCGAACGCGCTGTCGAAGGCGACCGAAACGCTCGGATGAAGCTCGATGCCGACCCCTTCACTTTCGACAAGCTCAGGAAGCGGGTGATCAAGCACGCGATCTGGCTGCTGATCGCCGTCGCCACGGGCGGAGCATGGATCTTCTATTTTGCCGACGCGCCGAGCCTGGTGGCTTCACTGTTTGACGGCAGCGCTCCTGCCGCTGCGTATGCCACGATCGCCACCCTGACCGCGACGACCTATGTGCTTGGCGGCCTCATGCGCGAACAGACATGCACCTATATGTGTCCGTGGCCGCGCATTCAGGGCGCGATGCTGGATGAGAATTCGCTTGTTGTCACCTACAACGACTGGCGGGGCGAGCAGCGGTCGCGCCATGGCAAGAAGGCTCAGGGTCTGCCGGTGGGCGATTGCGTGGACTGCAATGCCTGCGTCGCCGTCTGCCCGATGGGGATCGACATCCGCGACGGCCAGCAGATGGAATGCATCACATGCGCCCTCTGCATCGACGCCTGTGGCGGCGTCATGGACAAGCTCGGAAAGCCACACGGCCTGATCGCCTATGCGACGCTCAAGGAATATTCGAGCAACATGTCGCTTGCTACTGACGGAGGACGGACAGCCATCCAGCCCTCCAATGTCCGAAACGACGACGGAAGCTTCATGCCAGCTGTCCGGAATTTCGACTGGCGCATCATCTTCCGCCGAAGAATCGTCTTCTACGGTGTCGTCTGGGCATCGATCGGCATCGCCATGGTCGTCCATCTCACCTTCCGCGATCGGCTCAGGCTCAACGTTATCCAGGACCGGAACCCTCAATATGTTCTGGAAAGCGACGGCTCCATCCGAAACGGCTACACGCTGCGTGTCCTCAACATGGTGCCGAAGCCGCGGGACGTGATCATCACCCTCGTCGGGCTGGAGGGGGGCACAATGCGCATTCCCGAGTTCGGCAGGCAGGATGCCCGCAGCTTCACCGCTCACGTCGAACCCGACGCGGCCACGACGCTCAAGGTCTTCGTCACGCGCGCCCCAGACGGGGCAGAGATCAACGGATTCCTCTTCGTCATCGAAGATATAGGTCAAGACGCAGGTCAAGCCGACCGGGCGAGCTATCGCGTGGCGTTCAACGCGCCGGGAGACGTGAAATGAAGACTTCTACTCAGGGCTTTACCGGCTTGCACGTGCTGCTTGCCACCTCGGCATTCTTCGCCGTAGTGATCGCCGTAAACGCCACCATGGCCTTCTATGCTGCGTCCAGCTGGAGTGGCATCGTCGTGGAAAACACCTATGTGGCCAGCCAGGAATTCAACACCAGGGCGGCAGCGATGAAGGCAATGGCCGCCTCCGGCGTCGAGGGCGCGCTCGTCGTTAAGGGCAGCCAAATCCGTTACGACATCCACGACAAGGCCGGCACGCCTGCGATCATCGATGATGTCACGCTGAACTTCAAACGGCCCGTCGGCGATCATGAGGATTTCCGCGTGACGCTCCGGAAGACGGGCGAAGGGCGGTTCGAAGCCGATCACCAGGTTGTCGCCGGCGACTGGATCGTCGAGGCCATATCGAGAATGAACGGGGCGGTCGTCATGCATGAGGCCAAACGCTTCGACACCGCGGAGTTCCGCCAATGACCTGCTGCTCGGTGGATGCGGAAAGCGTTCTCGGCCTCAGCGCGACATCCGCCAGCGCCGAGGAGGTATGCCTTGCAAGCCACCCGCTCGGGGCTGGGTTACGCCAGGTCGACCTCAGCGTGCCCGACGTCCACTGTGGCGGCTGCATATTGACCCTCGAAAAAGCGCTGTCGGCGCTTGCATTCGTCAGGAAAGCCCGGGTCAATCTCACCGCCAGGCGTGTCACCTGCGTCTATCAGGAAGAGATCGAGGCGAAGGCGACCGATCCCTCCGAAATCCTCGCCGCGATCACCTTGGCCGGATACCGCGCTCATCTCATCACGTCGACAGCACCCGAAACCGACAGGATCCGGAACCAGCTACTGCTGGCGATTGGAGTTTCCGGCTTTGCGACCGCCAACATTATGATGCTCTCGGTGTCGGTATGGTCGGGCGCCGATGCGGCCACGCGCGACATGTTTCACTGGATCTCGGCGATGATCGCGGCGCCGGCGCTGGTTTATGGTGGACGCTTCTTCTTCAAATCGGCCTGGAGCCGGCTCAAGCGTAGGCGCACCAACATGGATGTTCCGATCTCGCTTGCAGTGACGCTGTCCTATGCGGTCTCCCTATGGGAAACCATGCACCATGGCGAACATGCCTGGTTCGACGCGTCGGTGTCTCTGCTGTTCTTCCTGCTGATCGGCAGAACCCTCGATCATGTGATGCGGGAAAAAGCCCGCGCCGCGATCAACGGGCTTGCCAGACTGGCGCCGCGCGGGACGCAGCTGATGATGCCGGACGGGTCGCGGCAGTACATCCCGGTCGAAGAGATCGCCGTCGGGGATAACATCGCGATTGCCGCCGGCCAACGCATTCCCGTCGATGGCATGATCGTCAGCGGCGAGAGCGATGTTGACCTCTCCATCGTCACCGGTGAAAGCAGCACGGTCGCCGTCGCCGCAGGCAGCGCGCTGAATTCGGGTGCGATGAACCTGACCGGTTCGCTCGTCCTGCGGGCGACCAAAGTGGCAAGGGATTCGCTTCTTTCCGAGATCATCGGCCTGATGGAAGCGGCCGAGGGCGGCAGGGCTCGTTATCGCCGGGTCGCCGATCGCGCCGCAGCACTTTATTCTCCCGCCGTGCACCTGTTGGCGCTGGCCTCCTTTCTCGCCTGGGGCTTGCTTGGGGGCGATTGGAAACAGGCCATGCTGGTCGCGGTCGCGGTGCTGATCATCACATGCCCCTGCGCATTGGGCCTTGCTGTACCGGTGGTCCAGGTGGTCGCCGCCGGCGAACTTTTCCGCAGGGGCATCGTGGTGAAGGACGGTTCGGCGCTCGAAAGACTGGCCGACGCGGACATCGTGGCCTTCGACAAGACCGGCACCCTGACGATGGGCCGGCCCCGCCTCGTCCGAATCGACGCGATCGCGGGCAATAGCGCCATCGTTTGCGCAATGGCGGCGCATTCACGGCATCCGCTTTCCCAGGGTCTGGTGCGGGACATAGACATCTCTTACCCCTTCGCCTTCGACAGGGTCACGGAAATCGCCGGCGGGGGGCTGGAAGCCTGGAAAGGAGCGGACTTCTATCGGCTCGGCAACCGGGCCTTTGCCTGCGGAACCGGGCTCACGCCCGCGGGCGATACTCCGTTTTCGGAGGTGGTCCTGTCGAAAAACGGCGTCGATCTCGCCCGTTTCCTGTTTGACGACACGCTTCGTCCGGGCGCCGCGGAGGCTTTCCGCCAGCTCGCTGCAGCCGGTATCGAAACGCTGATAGTATCCGGCGACAGGCAGGCCGTCGTCGACAACACAGCGCGGGCTCTCGGTATCGGCAAAGCTCTGGGCGACCTGGGGCCGAAACAGAAGGTCGAGGAACTCCAGAGGCTGGGCGCCGAGGGCTATCGCGTGCTCATGGTCGGCGACGGGATCAACGACGCACCGGCGCTGGCCGCCGCGCAGGTCTCGATGGCGCCCGCAACCGCATCCGACGTCGGCAGGCAAGCCGCCGACCTTATCTTCTTCAACGATCGTCTCGAGGCCGTTCCTGAGGCAATCGCCGTTGCACGAAGATCCGCCAGCCTCATTCGCCAGAACTTTGCTCTCGCCATCGGTTACAACGTGCTTGCGGTACCGATCGCAATCGCCGGCGTGGCAACGCCGCTGATAGCGGCGGTGGCCATGTCGACCTCGTCGATCATCGTCGTGACGAATGCGCTGCGATTAAATGCCTTCGGCAGGCGCCCCGGCCTACGGAGCGAGCCGCTTGCCGGCGGACGTGCGGAAGTTGAAACCACATGAACATGCTGATCTATCTGATGCCGATCGCACTGCTGATGGGGGGAATGGGTCTCCTGGCGTTCCTCTGGTCGCTGACGAGCCGCCAGTACGACGACCTTGAAGGAGCAGCTTGGCGAATCCTCGTCGAGGACGAAACCGATTGCAAAAGACCTTGAACCGCTCACGGCCGAAACGAAAGGAAGATCGATGCTATCGAGACATCCCATACTTTTGCGATCTGACCTGTTTCACGGCCTGGACAAAGCAAGGATAGAAGAACTGGCCGACACGGCTCAGTTCCAGATCTTCGCACCGGACGAGCGGATTATCGCCGAGGGCCAGCAGGCGTCGTTCGTCTATTGCGTGATGCGCGGCTTCGTGCGACTTTCGAAGTCGGAATCCGCGGGGCGCCAGGCAGATATCTGCATCTGCGAACCGGGCGAGACGTTCGGTGAATATCTCCTGTCGGGAGGCGGCTCCTACACCTACAGCGCATGGTCCGCCGACGGCGCAGAGGTCGCGTTGTTCGACCTTGTGGAGTTGCGGGCGCTTGCCGACCGGGACCCCGTCATGCGTCGCAACGTCATGCGCATCATGGCCCGGCATCTGCTCGGTGCCATGGATTGCATAGCGGGAGACCGGCTGCACACGGCTGCACAGCGTGTTGCGAATTACCTCGTCAGCCGCTGCCCGGCCTCAGCATCGCAGGCCACCTTGCGCCTGCCTTACCGGAAGAGAATTCTGGCCGGCAAACTCGGGGTTGCGCCCGAAGCCCTTTCGCGGGCTTTCGCTGCCCTCGGTCCTGCAGGGGTCGAAGTCAGAGGCAGGGTCGTCGTGGTCGACAGCGTCGATCTGCTGCGGAAGGCGTGCTGACCTCGGGGCAGGGCGAAAACCGCGCCGGAATTCGACAACCGTCAATATGGCGATCGCTTGCTCCGTTATGGCCAGGCGCAAAAATGCACCAGGACGGATTGTTTTGTCATCTCGACTGTCTTCATCGCTTGCTTCAGGCCTTGTCCGCATCAACGGTGGCGCTGACGACACATGCGGATACCGTCGGACTGGCGGGCTTATAGGGAAGTGCAGACGAACGGGCGCAACGAGCACCAACATGCGACGGAGAGCGTCTGGCGCTATTCTTCGAGGAGCAGGGCCGTCGCGAGATAACCCATGCTGATGGTGCTTGCGAAGAGGTAGATGAACAGGCCCTGCGCGAGATAACTCTCAACCGTGCCTGCCGCGGCAAATCCATTTTGCCAAACGAAGAAGCCCACGGCGGATCCAATTGCGAACCCCGTCGCCAAACGCGTGAGCATGAACCTGATCATGCGAGGCATGGCACCACCTCAGACTTAATCATTACAAATGGCCGGGCAACGGGAATGATGGCTGGCCAATTGAGTTTTGTCATCGACTGGCGCAAGCCGTCATCCAAGCAGCGGCGGGAGCCGGAGACTACAACAGTGCATCTTCTGTCTTTCGCAGCCGGCGTTATCACGCCTGCGAATGCGTCGAGGCTGAGTGAGTTGCGAGTTGCAAGGACGATGCGCGCTAAGGACCTAGCGCGGCGGCGGCTTCTGTGGTCGAGCGGTTTGCCAGACGTGTCGGGATGCGGGAATAAAGAACGGCTCCGGCCACGCCCACGACCGCATAGAGCACGAACATCAGCTTGATGGCAATCTGTCGACCAAGCCCGACGAACGCCCTCGCATCAGGCAGGGCGTCGGCTAAGGCGCCGACGAGGCTGTGGCGCGCGAACGTCCTCGTCCCATCGGAATCGCCGACGTGCGAGCTTGCTATGCCAATGATGCGGGTCGAGCGCGCGGTGCCGTTTCCACTCACCGAAGGCGCCCAATAGCTACCCTTCACAACAATGATCCAGCAAGCCTTTGGACGCGCTAGAGCAAGTCCTGCGATCGATGAATCGATTGTGATGTGACGGCGTCCATCGATGCTGATTCAAACATCCACAGAGAAGAGGTGGATGATGGGACAAGCACTGAGCGATGATCTTCGAATACGGGTTTTGAAAGCGTCTGCGGCCGGCATGTCGGCTCGACAGGCTGCGGCTCGTTTCGGAGTTGGGATTTCGACGGCGATCCGCTGGTTTGCAAGAGCGAAAGAGGGTGAGTTAACTGCTCGGCCACAGGGCTGGAGACGACCTTCGGCAGTGGATGCACACGAGGAATTCGTTGTCGCGTTGATCAACGAGCGTAGGGATGTGACGCTCGATGAGATGGTTGAGCGCTTGTCCGTCGAGCGGCAGGTGAAGATCAGCCGCAGCGCACTTGGCGCTTGGCTTCGAGGCCGCGGATGGACCTTTGAAAAAAGACCGCCCACGCACTGGAGCAGGACCGGCCGGATGTCCTAAAGCGCCGGCGTGTCTGGTTCGACGGCCAACTGGATCTCGATCCAGAAAAGCTGATCTTCATCGACGAAACCGGCCTTTCGACCAAGATGGCACGGCTACGCGGACGTGCACTTCGAGGTGAGCGTTGCCGAGCTGGCGTGCCACATGGCCATTGGAAAACAACGACCTTTACCGGAGCGTTGCGCCTCACTGGGATGACCGCGCCGTTTGTCTACGATGGCGCCATGAACGGTAATTGTCTTCCTGGCTTACGTCGAACAGGTATTGGGGCCTACCCTGGAGATCGGCGACGTGGTGGTCATGGACAACCTACCGGCTCACAAGACAGCGGGTGTACGCGACGCCATCGAACGTGTCGGCGCCACGCTCATGTTCCTGCCCCCTTACAGCCCAGACTTCAATCCGATCGAGAACGCCTTCTCCAAACTGAAGGCGATGCTGCGAGGTCGGGCAGAGCGAAAGATTGACGCCCTCTGGGATGCAGTTGGCGCCCTGATACCCCGCTTCACCCCCGCAGAATGCGCCAATTGCTTCAAGGCTGCTGGATATGATCCGGATTGAACAGGATTTGCTCTAGACGCTAGGAGAGGATGCGCCCCCGCCTTGTCTCGTCGCGTGCTGCGCCCACATCGCGATCCAGTGAACACCTCTCCTCAATCCTGCGAGGGCGCCGAGAATTTGTTCAGCGGAGTGCCGGTTCATCAAGCCGGCTCATGCTCGGACGATTCATCAGTCAAGATCAAGCGAGTCGGATCTTTCAAGTCAAACTCAATAACACGTGGCACGAAGAGACGGGCATAG
Source organism: Rhizobium sp. CIAT894 (assembly GCF_000172795.2). Classification (NCBI taxonomy): domain Bacteria; kingdom Pseudomonadati; phylum Pseudomonadota; class Alphaproteobacteria; order Hyphomicrobiales; family Rhizobiaceae; genus Rhizobium; species Rhizobium sp. CIAT894. The sequence continues at coordinate 401,518 of NZ_CP020950.1, read as the reverse complement.
CGCGTGAAGGCGCTGGCCGGCGGAAAGCGAATTACCGTATCGCATCGGGCGAGAAGGTACATCTCTGTAAGAGCAGAGATACCGCCGTCCACTCCGAGCGATGCACTGTGTAATGGCCGGCCTGGGCCGCCTGAAAGCATTTCGGGATAGTGATTGATCGGGAAATACACCGAGTAAATGGTCCCGTACCTGCGCGCTGTCCGTACACAAGAAAACCATCACAGGGCGTCGATGCGGTATCGCTTTGGCCTTTTCGATGGCAGTGCACACTGACCTGCCACTGAGAATTTCCTCCAGAATGGATTAGAGTCCGGCCCATTGATCTGAACCCTTCAAACTGGACCAATTTTGGTTAGAGTTTTCCGGTGCATTTTCCTGGCTGGGAAAGGGACCAGAAGACGATGAAAGCGTCGCAGTTTTCGGACGCTCAGAAGGCGTTCATTCTGAAGCAAGGTGATGAAGGCGTGTCGGTTGCTGAAATCTGCAGGAAGGCGGGGATCAGCCAGGCGACTTATTTCAACTGGAAGAAAAAATACGCGGGCATGCTGCCACCGGAGATGAAGAGGCTGAAACAGCTCGAGGACGAGAATTCGCGCCTGAAGAAGATCGTCGCGGATCTGACGCTGGACCGCGAGATGTTGCAGGATGTCATCCGCCGAAAGCTCTAAGGCCTGCTCGGAAGCGGGAGATGGTGAAAGGCATGTGCTGCGATTGGGCGATCTCGATCCGACGTGCTTGTGGAGCGTTGAACTTCGATCGATCAACTCACCACTATACCTCTCGCCGTGCTGATCAGGCCGGTCTGGAACGTCGTATTCGCGAGATCTGCGAGATCCGTGTGCGGTACGGCTATCGCCGCGTGCATGTGCTGTTGGAACGCGTGGGTTGGGGCACCAACATCAAGCGAACCTACCGCATTTACAGGGACTTGGGGCTACAGTTGCGGAACAAGACACCGAAGCGGGGGGTAAAAGCCAAGCTTCGCGAGGATCGGCACATGGCCGTCGGACCCAACGACGTCTGGGCGATGGACTTCGTCCATGACCAACTCGCAACGGGTAAGAAACTGCGCGTGCTGACGGTGGTCGACACCTTCTCGCGCTACGTGCCGGTGCTTGATCCACGTCATAGCTATAGAGGCGAAGACGTTGTGCAAACCCTTGAACGGGTGTGCCAAAAAGCCGGCTATCCGAAAACGATCCGTGTCGACCAAGGGACCGAGTTCGTGTCGCGCGACTTGGACCTGCGGGCCTATTCCAAGGGTGTGACGTTGGACTTCTCACGCCCCGGCAAGCCGACTGATAATGCCTTCATCGAAGCGTTCAATGGCCGCTTCCGTGCAGAATGCCTAAACCAGCATTGGTTCCTGACCCTTGCGGATGCCCGCGAAAAGATGGAGGATTGGCGTAGATACTACAATGAGGAAAGACCTCATGGTGCGATCGGCAACAAGGTGCCGATCTCGTTGGTGAATTCGGGAGGCGCAACCAGCCCGCCTCCCTGAATGAAGCCGGAAAACTCTAGCATCCGGTGGTCCAACGTTTGGGAGCGTTTCAAAGACCGCCGAGGCTCTAATCGCCGCCGGATGAAAATTCAGTGGCAGGTCATCTGAAATATCTGGCGTTCGGCAGCTTGGTCGCACCGCCACATTAACAGGCATCACAAACTACCGTGTTAGCATCAGTATCGTCCTGGGCTTAAAGAAGCTCGGTTCACGTTCCCGGAAAATTTGTTCATCGGGGCGGTAAACACTCTCGATTGAGGGCTTGTTCCACCATGATGGGAAGAACGGTCCCGGAAATGAGAACTGGTGATCTGGTCATCGCAAATAACCCGTACGCCAGCAATATCTTGAATCGGCTCATAAGTTCTTCCAGGGAACGACGACGCAAGTCCCCCGCCAGTCACGACAACAGGCTCGGTCCGTTAGCAGGAACCGTGGAGCTCGAATTTTATCTATGCTGTGAATGGGTATCATCCAAACAATCGATTTTACGAATTGAATGGCGTGATCCATTAGACGAGCATCTTGACGGAAATCAAGTCGTCGATGGCGCGCCCAGTGGTGTAGAGGGGTCAAATGTGTGGCTTTGGAATGTAATGCTTGCATAAGCGGTCGATCAGCCCATTGCATCACCTTGCAATCGTCGACAGCTCGGGGGTTCACCACCAATCGCACTCGGTACAGTCCGCAACGAGCCGCGGTATTGACAGATTCAGACGAGGCGGCCTGGTGACCGCTATTTTGGGGAAACGGCGTACGCTACACGCTGCCACGCGCGCGTTTCGACCTGCGTCCACGCGCGGCGTCATCATCCTACCCTTTGGTGGCCGGTCTCCGAATGCCACCAGGATAATTTACCGGAAAGGACGAGAGCAATGACGCACCTCGATTGCTCGTGCGAAGTGCACGGTGAGCGCGATGACGGCACTGGTAGTCACAGCGTTTATTTGACGTTCGACGACGGTCCGCATCCATTTTGTACACCGGAGATTCTCGATATTCTGGCTGAACACCGGGTGCCGGCAACATTCTTCGTCATCGGCGAGTTCCTGGCCGATCAATCTAAATTGATCCAGCGAATGATTGCAGAGGGACATGAAGTCGCCAACCACACAATGACGCATCCAGACCTGTCTGACTGCGAACCCGACGAGGTGCAACGTCAGATACTCGAGACAAACAGAGCCATAAAAATGGCGTCGCCTCAGGCGGTGGTGCGGCACATCCGGGCTCCTTACGGCATCTGGACCGAAGAAGTGCTCAAGGTTTCGGCGAATGCGGAACTCACTGCCGTGCACTGGTCGGTAGATCCGCGAGACTGGTCTCTTCCCGGGGCCGACGGCATTGTCAATGATGTGCTGCAGTCTGTCCGGCCGGGGTCAATCGTGCTCTTGCACGACGGTTGTCCCTCCAGTGAAATGCAACAAGGAACTGACCGCAGTCTGCGCCACCAGACTATCATGGCGTTATCTAGCATAATTCCAGCTTTGCATGATCGCGGCTTTGTATTCCGCTCGCTTCCTCGGGAGTTCTGATGGATATGCTTGACACAACCAGCACTGTCGCCGTCTCGCTTTATGCACTTCTCTCGACTGCTTATAAAAGCGTGCAGGCCGTTTATTCTCTGCCGACCGATGTTTCATTGGCGTCCCAGAGCTTGGCCGGCTTTGAGGAGCTGCCCAGCGTAGATGTCATCGTGCCAAGCTTCAACGAGGATCCCCGCACGCTTTCGGAGTGCCTGGCTTCTATTGCGGGTCAGGAATACGGGGGAAGGCTGCAGGTTTACCTAGTTGATGACGGTTCCGAAAATCGCGAGGCTTTGCGACCTGTGCACGAGGCCTTCGCACGAGACCCCAGATTCAATATTCTCCTGCTTCCCCAGAATGTTGGTAAACGGAAGGCACAGATCGCCGCGATACGCCGCTCTGCTGGAGATATGGTGTTAAACGTCGACTCCGACACGATCCTCGCATCTGACGTCATCAGGAAGCTCGTGCCTAAAATGCAAGATCCGGCTGTCGGCGCGGCCATGGGACAGTTGACGGCCCGCAACCGAAACGATAGTTGGCTGACCCGTTTGATCGATATGGAGTACTGGCTGGCTTGCAACGAGGAGCGTGCGGCACAAGCTCGCTTCGGAGCCGTTATGTGCTGCTGCGGTCCATGTGCTATCTACCGTCGCTCTGCGCTCGCTTCGCTGCTTGACCAGTACGAATCACAGTATTTTCGGGGAAAGCCAAGCGATTTCGGTGAGGATCGGCATCTCACCATTCTTATGCTGAAGGCAGGCTTTCGAACGGAGTACGTGCCGAGCGCCATCGCAGCGACAGTCGTTCCGAACAAGCTAGGACCGTATCTGCGCCAACAACTACGCTGGGCGCGGAGCACGTACCGGGACACGTTGCTTGGGCTGCGCCTGCTGCCCAACCTCCATCGCTTCCTTACGCTCGACGTTGTCGGACAGAACCTCGGACCGCTGCTTCTGGCACTATCAGTGCTGACGGGGCTCGCACAGCTTGCATTGACGGGCACCGTGCCTTGGTTGGCATCCCTGATGATCGTGGCCATGACGATGATCCACTGCAGCGTTGTCGCGCTCCGGGCCCGCCAACGACGGTTCCTCGGGTTCTCTCTGCATGCATTCATCAATATTTTTCTGCTACTGCCCTTGAAAGCCTACGCGCTGTGCACGCTGAGCAATAGCGACTGGCTGTCGCGCAGCTCTGCTGGCAACTCGAATCAACATCCGGCGACTGATGCGCGCACTACAGAATGTTCTGGACATGCGACAGCGCCTCGAAGGCTCAACCCCGCCCGCGATTCTGCCAGGCGAACGACGTCTGACTGCATGTGCAGCGACGAGTAAGATCTATTTACCGAGGTGAACGAGTTGACACAGAGCGACAATTATCAATTGCTGAATCGGGAACTGGCTGCACCCGATCCATGGGGACTCGACGCCAATCCATTCGAGCGTGAGCGTCACACGCAAATGCTCCGCTTGGCGCTTGCCCAGGGATCCATCTCAAATGCGCTCGAAGTGGGATGCGCTGCCGGCGCATTTACGGTGCAGCTAGCCCCCCACTGCAAACGGCTCACCGTGATCGATGTTGTGCCTCACGCTATAGAAAGATCGCGTCGACGCATGAGGGATTCTCCGCACATCAGCTGGATAGTCTCTGATGTTCAACAGTTTTCACCTGACGAGAGGTTTGATTTGATCGTTGTGGCGGAAGTGCTCTACTATATTGGAGGAATAGCCGAGATGAGAGGGGCTGTTCGGAATTTAGTGCGGATGCTTGCGCCAGATGGATATCTGGTTTTCGGATCGGCGCGCGACGCCAATTGTCGTCGCTGGGGCCACGTTGCTGGTGCTGAGACGGTCCTCGACATGCTGAACGAAACTTTGCTCGAGCTAGAGCGGCTTGAGTGTCGGGGTGGCTCGGTCAACGAAGATTGCTTACTCGCCTGTTTCCGGAATCCGATTTCTGCCTCCTAACGGCCCCAACCCTCGACGTTCAGACATGGAGACACTATGCGCGTCTGTGGTATAAAAAGACGCGGATGAGATGCCAGGACAGAATTCCGGCTGTTGTCCATCTCGATGAATCTGCACAATTGCAGACCATCCCAGGCACTCTCTCCGTGAAGTCGCCGAGCTACTCTTCGAATGTAACAAGCTCGGGACATTCGGCTGCTCTGCAACACGAGTGCCAATTACCACGGACGAGGCGTTTTCCCGGATGCTGCTGCCAGCCCTTTAATGGAGACGCAATGAACACATACGGTGCGATGGACCAGGAAGAACACAACCAACCGAAGAAATGCCAGTCAACGGCGCCCGACGGTCAGATGAGCGCATGTTCATGTCCGCAATAGATTTTTTCGACGTAAGCAAGACATATGGCGACAAGGCCGTGGTCAACGCGCTATCGTTCCGCGTTTCCCCGGGGCAATGCTTCGGGCTGCTTGGACCGAACGGCGCGGGCAAGAGCACGATCGCACGCATGATCCTTGGCATGACAGCCCCTGATGCGGGGAAGATTACTGTGCTCGGCGTGCCGGTGCCTGCCCAGGCTCGCTTGGCGCGAAAGGGTATCGGCGTGGTGCCGCAATTCGACAACCTTGAGCCTGAATTCACTGTGCGCGAGAATCTGCTGGTCTACGGCCGCTACTTCGGCATGAATACACGCAAAGTCGAGGCGGTCATGCCGTCGCTCCTTGAGTTTGCACGCCTAGAGAGCAAGGTGAATGCGCGTGTGTCTGAACTTTCAGGCGGCATGAAGCGGCGCCTGACGCTAGCGCGTGCGTTGATCAATGACCCCCAGCTACTTGTCATGGACGAGCCGACCACCGGTCTCGACCCGCACGCGCGCCACCTGATCTGGGAGCGCCTGCGTTCCCTGCTTACGCGCGGCAAAACGATCATCTTGACCACCCATTTCATGGAAGAGGCCGAACGGCTATGCGATCGACTCTGCGTACTCGAAAGAGGTCGCAGCATTGCCGAAGGGCGGCCGCATGACCTGATCGATGAACTGATCGGGTGCGAAGTCATTGAAATCTACGGCGGCGATCCGCATGAATTGGAATCGCTGGTCGGGCCATATGCCGATCGCGTCGAAATTAGCGGCGAGACCCTTTTTTGCTATGTGTCTGACCCGGAGCAGGTGCGTGTGCGGTTGCGGGAGCGCGCGGGCTTGCGCATTCTCCAGCGTCCGCCGAATCTTGAGGATGTGTTTTTGCGGTTGACCGGGCGCGAGATGGAGAAGTGAACGATGGGTGAAGGTTGTGCCGCGGCTCTGCCCGCCAACGCTTTTAACTGGATTGCGATATGGCGACGCAACTATCTGGCATGGAAGAAAGTAGCACTTGCGTCAATTGTTGGAAGTCTGGCCGATCCTATGATCTACCTTTTTGGCCTCGGCCTTGGCCTCGGAATTATTGTGGGTCGCGTTGACGGCACAACCTACGTTGCGTTCTTGGCGGGCGGCATGGTGGCGACAAGCGCGATGACCTCAGCGACGTTCGAGACGATTTACGCGGCCTTTACGCGAATGCACGCCCAACGCACCTGGGAAGCCATGCTCTACACACAAATGACACTTGGGGACATCATCCTGGGTGAGTTGGCATGGGCAGCGAGCAAGGCATTTCTTGCCGGTACGGGAATCATAATCGTCGCCACCGTGCTAGGCTATGCGACGTGGCCATCAGTCGTCTATGTGCTGCCAGTTATCATGCTCACTGGATTTGCATTCGCGAGCCTTGCGATGGTAGTCACGGCCCTTGCGCCCAGTTACGAGTATTTCATTTTTTACCAGACGCTCGTCCTGACACCAATGCTGTTCTTGTGCGGCGCGGTGTTTCCAATCGCGCAACTGCCCCAGGCCTTTCAGCAGGTAGCGCAGTTCTTGCCTCTAGCGCATGCGATCGACCTCATACGCCCGGCAATGCTTGGGCGCCCCGCGGGTAGCATGGGCCTGCATATAGGCGCGCTTTGCATCTACGCGATTTTGCCGTTCTTCCTGTCGGCAGCGCTGTTGCGTCGGCGCCTGATGTCTTGACGCTACTCGCCACCACGCCATGAGGGGTATTGCGATGCAGTATCTTGAAAAGACCCGCAGAGCTCTGAAGATAATCATCATAGTCCGGGAACAAATGAACCCGTGTCGGCGCCGGTGAGACGATGCAGGTTTGTCGCTCTGCAACTGGCCGAACTCGGAAGCAAACACTCTTCAGGAAAATCCGGCTTGTATCAGGAGAAAAGCAAATGAAGGTCATCTCAATCGCTACGGCGCTCTTTGCTCTGGCGTGTCCCGCGAACGCGTTCGAAAACAAAGCGGTCGCGGCTACGCTTATCTTAAGGACCGATCGTACGATTGCTGGTCAGCCCATCATCGTTCCACGGAAGAATGTCGAGGTCATCGCTTCGATTTATGAGATTGCGCCCGGTGCGACGTTGCCAATTCATCAGCATCGCTATCAGCGCTATGGCTATGTGCTTTCGGGGGAGATCACGGTCACCAATACAGAATCTGGGAAAGAAAGCATTTTCACGGCAGGAGATTTTATCGTCGAGTCCTGGGGCATATGGCATAAAGGGGCGAACAACGGCACCGAGCCGGTAAAGCTGCTCGTGATCGATCAGGTGGAAAAGGGCAGTGAGAATGTTCTGCCGCAAAAATAAAGACGTTGAGGTATTACCGGAGGGCAATCTGGCGCCACGGCTCGGATGTGGTGAACCCGTCCCATATTAGGGGTTGGTTTGCCGCTCCTTGCTAATGTCGATTGGAGCTGCGTGAACCTTCGACTTGAGTCGTCGACAAACTGTCGAGGAGGTTGTTTCATTGGTCGGTTGAACGGCGGGCGTAGGAGAGCATCTGTCCAGTTCCTCCATACTTGGTCGTCAGTCAGCGCGGCTGTTGGGCCAGCGGCGACAGGATCATCAATCATCCGTGAGACTGTAGCGGCGGCGTTTCAAAGAGGCTCCTCATTCCGACGCCATGAATCACGCCGAACGACAAAACCACGAAAGGTTGCTAGGAAATCCTGAGACGTCTCATTACCTCATGGGGCGAAGGCATGCGGGATGCTTCCTGGCATAGCACGTCCCGCATCCAGAGGCTTGCCTGATCACTATTGTGAAGCGCGGGCCATTGGAGGGCCTGTGTGAACGCGGGCAAAGGTAGCGGAAGGTCGGCGATCCGCAGGGGTATTGTCTTTTCGAGCTGCTTGACCAGGCGTAAGGGCATTGTCGCTATGCGCTCGGTCCCTGAAAGCATGAACGGAACCATGCTGAAGCCCTGCACGACTACTTCGACATGTCTCTTAAGCCCGTGCCCAAGCAAACACCATTCCTCGATGGAAGCAGCGTTCCCAAACTTCACCACAACGTGTCCCATCGACATATACCTCTCGAGTGTAAGTTGCTCCGAGAGTAGCTTGTTCGAGCGGCAGCCCACGCACACGAGGGTCTCCTCGAATAACGCCACCTTAGGATGTGCGCGCGACATGAGCAATTCCGGAAAGATGAGAAAATCGGCGTCACCGCGCCGCAAGTAATCATCGTAGTTATCGGCGATCGGCAGCAACTCGAAGCTGACGGCGGGCGCTTCTCGGGCGACACGCGTCACGACCTTTTCAAAAAAAACGAGTGCGGCGTAATCGGAAAGAATGACTCTGAAGCAGCGATCCGATTGAGCAGGGCAAAACGGATCCCAGGATATGATCGAAACCTGGATGTGAAGCAGAGCCTCGCGGACCGAAGGCGCGAGCCGCTCCGCACGCGGGGTTGGAACGAGTTCGCGACCGACCATGGTAAAAAGGTCGTCATTGAAATAGGTGCGTAACCTGCCGACGGCCGCGCTCATGGCCGGTTGGCTCAAGTTGATGCTGCGCGCTGCCGCCGTGAGGTTACGCTCGGTCATCAAGGCGTCGAGTGCGACGAGGAGATTCAGATCAAGGCCCTTGAACCGCATGTCTTCATCCATAGCGAGGTGGCGAGATAAAAGGTGAAAAGGCTTGGTCTCGCAGTGCGGCGCCACGAGAGATCAGCAAGCAAAGGGTCGCCTAAAATTGAGAAAGTATCGATGTTCCAGCCGCCGTGGCTTTGATGGTCTTACTGCTACCTTCAACCGACACGATTCAGTGGTGCCTGATCATTCTGGCGAGTAGCAGTGTTTTCCGAGGATAAAAGTTTCGGTCTGCGACGTCGATCACTTCGGCGCCTTCAATATGTACTTCGGGGGGTAAGACGCACTCGTAGCACTCACCTTCTTCGGCAGGAGTATCTTGGCAATTGAAGTCTTGAGTGTGCTCCGCTGAATGGGCTTTGTCAGCACCATTCAGGTTTGCGCGGGGGTCACTTGCCGCCGGGCCACAATCTTGGTTACGATCATCTGCTGCAAGTGACGGCCCGGCCCGCAATGTCAATGCGAGCAACGCTGCAACGATGACGTAGTAACCAATAACCTTCATGAGACGTTTCCTTTCTTCGGCTAAGGCCAGGCGATACCAGGTAGGATTGATGCCATTCCCGCCGCCAGTGCTTCGGGGCTACAGGCGTTGTTGGATTGGTTGAGAGCCTTTCAACGGATCATACCCGGTGGAGTGGAGACGGCCGTCTATGGAGCATCCGCGAAAATTGGTGAAATCTATTGTTTAAATGCGAGTCATCCATTTGATGCATGTAGACGACGTCTTGCCTGCCCGAACCAACAAGTGTCGCCAAACCCACTGTTTTCAGGGGCGCCTTTTCACCCAGTCCTTCTATCCTCAGTGGGCTTGCGCATGTCGTTGCCGCCATCCCCTTCATCCGGGATAGCAAAGGGCGCCGCGTGCGGGAGGGACACCCCTGCGTCTCCCGTCAGGCTACGACATTTTGTTCGATCGGCTGCCTTGTATGGAGAAGACCGGATTCCTGACGTTTCAGTGTCATCGTTTTGCAATGAGATAGAGGTAATGGCCGCAAGCCAGCTGGGTCGACCACGTTTGGCTTCCATCGCGGAACGTCGCCATTAGCTTTCGACGTTCATTTCGAATGATCGTAGCGTGATGAACAAGTCGGTCCACCGCGGCAAGCGTCATGGCCGGGTCCGGAAAGACTCGGTTCCATTCTCCAAAGGGCTGATTGGCGGTGATGATGATGGAGCGCCGCTCATATCTTGGGAGATGAGTTCGAAGAGCACGCGGGTTTCGGCCTGGTCCTAGTGACGTAGGCCAGGTCGTCGAGGATAAGCAGATCGAACTTGTCGAGCTTTGCGACGGCGGATTCGATCTGGAGTTCACGCGGTACGACCTGCAGTTTCTGGACGAGGTTGGTCGTGCGAGTGAACAGCACCCGCAACCGTTCTCGATCAGCGCGAGGTCGAGGGCCGCGGCGAGATGGCTCTTTCCGCCGCCCGGCGGACCGAACATGAGGATATTGGCACCTTTCGCGACCCAGCTGTCGCCAGCGGCAATGGCCATGACCTGGGCCTTGGAGACCATAGGGACTGCATCAAAATCAAAGCTGTCGAGCGTCTTTTCCGGTGGCAGGTTTCGCCTGGGCAAAATACGCCGACGCTTTGCGCAGAATCTCGTTGGCCTGACGAAGCTCGCGGCTCTCCCGCTCAAGAGCCTTCATAATCTCGGCGACATCGTTCGGCCGGCCTGCTCGCTTACCGCTATCGACCTCGGTCTTCTTCACCCATTCGTGTAGCGTGCGTGGCCGGCGAGCAGCCGATCTGGGCCGCGATAGATGAAGCGGCAGCCCACCGCGCGGGGTGCTCGGCTTCGTGATCCAGCACCATGCGGATGGCACGCTCACGGACTTCAGGCGAGAATTTGTTCGTTGTCTTGCTCATATCGGCTCCAATCTCTCATGAGTTGAAGCCTCCGGCAAACTCGGCGCGGTTCTTGAATCCCAAAAAGGGAACCGGCTATAGGCTTGTGTTTTTAAGCAAAACGTCACCCTCCACTCCTCGGGGATACTCAACTACCATCTGGAAGGAAGGTAAGAGCTCAAGAATGGCGCGCAGGGGAAGCTGGCCTTCATAAAGCTCATGATCACTATCCTCAGTATATATGTAACGCGTTCTCATCAGGATCTGATTGCCACCGGCAATAACGTCGGCCTCGGCTCCCTGCACATCCATCCAGATGAGATCTATATTCTCTAGGCCAGCTTCGCTGCACCAGTCATCCAGCCTCCTAGTCTCAACCGAAATCGGAGGGTCAAACCGAACCCACTCGTACTCAGAAAGATGGTTCTTGGGACGGCGTATCGAGCCCGAGAGATCCCATTCCTTAGCGCTGTCATTGCCATTGCTGGGATGAAACTCGATCATCCCGTTTCGGTCGCTGATCGCAACCTCGGATAGCCTCATCCGATCCCGATCAGAACCCATTTTCTCCTTGAAGCGTGCAGCGGCTCTGGGGTCTGGCTCAAAGCAATAGAGCTGGGCGCTCGGAAGAAGGCGCAGAAAGCGTTGAGCATCGCTTCCGTCATTGCACCCAATGTCAAAGATTACAGGGTTAGGCTTATCGAGAAGCGAAACGATCTGTCGATGTACGTTTAACTCACACACCGGATCCATCACAGTCTCCTTAACTTTTCGAAGTGCCCCTGCTGAACGAGCTCGGGCAGGATATCACTGAAATACCGAGCCATTTGGCCCTTCTTTCGACATGGTTGTTGACGCGTCGCCGTGCGATTAGGTGGGCACGGCGCATTGTCGGTCGCGGGCTTTGTTATTCGCGAGTTTGTTTGGCGTAACGAAGCGACCCCAAGCTATGCTGAAAGCCCACTAGTCACCGAGGCCTCAGCGGGGACGGATACCTGTGATTTGCGGCCACGTACCGGGCTTAAGCATATGCAACGCTGCTCCCAAATCTGCCGAAGTTCATTTAGGAAAGTCTCACGACTACCTGAAACAGGCGCGATTCCATCCAAAATGTCGCCAACCAGGGCTTCTCCCTCAATCCTAATTAGCTGTTCAAACAACCCCGGTGAAATACGCACGGCCTGCAGGCTGGAGGCGCCTGTGCGGATCTCACATACAGTCTCTTGCCGATCCAGGGTGGAATATGCACGCGCCTGATGGAGACTTGCGTAAGGTGGCAAGGAAACTGCTAGTTTATTCCACTCCTCCATCGTTGAGATTCGCTTCTTGACGAGAAATGGACCGATGACAAGTGCATCCAGGTCGGTCGTCAAAAAAGTCGTTACGGCATCCCTAACCGAATCCACTACCGGCTCGGCGTTGTTGTTAAACGACGTGTTGAGCAAGATCGGAACGCCGGTTCGCTTCCCGAAAGCATTGATTAGCTCCCAATATGCGGGATTTGTCTCGCGTGACACTGTCTGCAAACGAGCCGTACCATCTACGTGCGTGATGGCGCCTAGCGAACTACGCTTGGGTTCGCGCACAGACACTACGAAATTCATAAAAGGAAATTTGCGCAAGGTACCTGGCAGATCAAAAAATTCCACGGCGTCCTCCTCCAATACCGAGGGAGCAAATGGGCGGTAGCCTTCCCGCTTCTTGACCATCATATTAATTCGATCCTTGTTTGACGCCGGCCTCGGATCAGCAAGAATACTCCGGTTGCCTAGCGCCCGTGGACCGAACTCCGAACGCCCCTGCACCCAGGCGATCACGGCGCCATCCGCAATCCAATCGGCTGCTTTGCCTGTCACGTCATCACTCCGTTCAATTTCGAGATGCTGGCCCCAAGCAAAAAGTTCCTCCTCCACGCTTCCTTCGCTCTCCAGGTCGGGTCCCCAATAGACGTTTTGCAAACGCTCACGAGGTGCCGGATGCCCCAGATCATGAGACGCCATCAATGCGGCGCCTAGTGCGCAGCCAGCGTCATGGGCAGCCGGTTGCACGAAGATGTCGTCAAACATCCCCGAGTACAGCAGCTTGCCATTCAAAGTGCAGTTGTGAGCCACTCCTCCGGCCAAACACAGTCGTTCGATGCCCGTAACCTTGGTGTAATGCCGTAGGACGTGGAACACGATCCGTTCCAGTGCTTCCTGCAGTGAAGCACTCACATCTTTATGCTGCTGCGTGAACGGCATGCCTTTCTGGCGTATTTGAATGTTACTGAGCAACGTAGGACCAACTCGGTCGAGATGGACCCGATAACCACCGTCGTCTAGGAGTTCGTAAAATTGTTCGAAGATCTCGCGGTACGAAGCGGGATTGCCGTAAGGTGCCAGACCCATGATCTTATATTCATCGAACGCGCCATAACCTAGGTAGCGGATCGTTTCCAAGTATAGCAGCCCTAGAGAATCATTCTCCGGAAATGTCACGAGTGGCTCAATCTCCGTGCTGGAACCAATCGCCAAAAGCCCCGAAAGAAAGTCTCCACCGCCGTCAATTGAGAGGACCAAACTTCGCTCGAAGCCCGACATGAAAAACGAGCTCACCGCGTGCGACATATGGTGGCTCACGAACGACACACGTGAGGGATCAATTTCGGCACCAAATTCTTGCCCGAGTAATCCGCACAACAACAGTCTCGCGTCCGGTATTGGGGTACTTGGGTGAGAGAGGCGCACGCGCTCGAGCACAGCGTTGCAATAGGCCTCGGTCGCATAATACGCGATGCGGTCGATGTCGCTCAGGTGAACACCTGCAGATGCGAGGCAATATTGAATCGAACGCGTTGGTAACTTGTTGGAGTGCTTGTCCGGTTAAGGCGCTCCTCCTCGACCGCCGCTATCACTCGCCCGTCGCGAACGAGAACCGCAGCCCCATCGTGCATAAAGGTGTTCGGTAGATCGAACGAATTTTCGTAGACTCTGCTTAGACCGCCACTGAGCCCTAGACACAGCATGTTGCTCTCCAGTTCGTTTCGAAAGGTAGGTCGCTCTGGTCTGGCCACCGGCTTTCGCAGTTTCATAGGGTGGCGCTTGACAGTGCAGCTAGAGCTCACGGGTCGAAGCCGAAATCAGATCGTGACCGGATCGGTGAGATTGCCGACAATCGGCGCTAACAGAGCCCCAGACCGAAGCATTTGCGGCAGTAACGCCGCGTAACGTATCCACATTACCCAGTCCTTCATCTTTCCGCCCGACAGCCACAACGACGTTTGGTGGTCGCTGCAAAGGTCGCAGACCGTATCCTTGCAGCGGCGAGTGCGCCTGCGTTGGCTCCGAGGCATAGCACACAGAATTCCGCCGCCGGCCTCCGTCATTCGCATATGCGCCAGCACCGAACTCAGCTCCCACGCGGTGGGGCCGCCATTGATAATCACGTCGAACGGCGCCCACGGCGTGAGAACCGATCTGCAACAAACGCTAGAAGGGGAAGCAGTAGAAAGATGACCAGCGCGCGGTGAAGACGAATAGGAGGCGGCATCGACCGGGGCAAAAGTGCGTCCCGTGAGAGCCCACTGAAACGTCGAGAAGCAACGACCAAGATTCTACCCGATCACGTCGAGCGCAAGATAACGATCGAGACCAGGCAGCAGACCGACTGCCTCATCTCGTTTTCCCAGCACAGTCTCCACGGCACCCGAGGACCCATTTTAAGAACTCCGAATTACGGCTTTTACAAAACGCTTCTTCAGCGTCTTCTAATGGCAACCGTTTCGATCAGTAAAATCGATTGTTTGGATGGAATGCATTCACGAAAACGATGGCGTGACTCAGCAGTGAAGCGAGCGGCGACCCCATCCTTCTCTCTATGGCGGCCGTGTGCAAGGCAGATCCGCCTGTGACATTCGACCGACAAACTCCTCGTGTCTTGTCATAAAAGCAACACTCCTTCGCTACTCTTGTTTCAGCCGACAAAGCCAAGCCGCATGTTCGTCTCGGCACATCAATGAGCCTAATGGCGGCGCTAGCTGCAAGGAAACTGCGTTCGGTCTTGGTCAGCACCGCCGCTGCGAGTGCCGCGAAACGTGGGCCAAGCGCTTCAACATTTTCCCCGGCGTAAGTGCGCAGCATCTGGTCTTTGAAGCGCCAGCCGACGAAGGAGAAGCCTGGGTTGGTGCGCGGCTCCTTCACCACTTTAGGGACCGGGACGATAAATCGGCAGAGGCCGCGGTAACTCCAAAAAATAATGCGGCGCTAAAAAATTGGCCTCAGGCTAGACCGTGGGTATAGACTGGTAGTCCGGTAGGCGCTATTCGTGCTGTTCCAGCATAACATCAGCCACCCCGTGGATTCTCCAAGGCCTCTTATATTGAAAAAAGTGCAACGCAGTTTTGCCGTCGAGTACAAGAACGGCAGGCGAAAACTTGATGCCAGATCGAACTCGATCTGGGGCAATGTGGATCTAAAGTCAGTCGCGCGCGATCTAGAGGAAGAGGCATTGCCTTTTCTGTCAGGTAGCTCTCAGAGTGGCAAACCCGACAGCGAAATGTCTTTGCCGGAACAAGATCAGGCCGAGCAGTTGTTGACAGCGCCTCTCGGGCCGTCGACAACTGCATCAGATACACAGGAGATGAGCATGGCCGACGAGACTAATACGACAACCAAGGTCGATGGACAGACCGTTGTCGAAACGCCTAATGCGCCGAAGAAACAGCGCAAACCGCGCGCCAAAAAAGTCGCGGCACTCGAGACCGCGTTAGCTGACGCTACGGCAGAGCCGGCAGCTGCGCTGGCCGGGGACGGTGGTGTGAAGAGGAGAGGGCGCAAGACAAAGGCTATCGAAGCCACGGCGAGCGCCAAACGCGCACCTGTGCGCCGTGCTCCAAAGGCTGTGCAGGCAGCGCCGGCTGCCCCGATGACGGCGAGCGATGAAATGGCAGACCTTTTGCAGTTGGAAGAGGAAAATCAGCGGCTGCGCAAGCTTCTTGCTGGAAAACTTCGCGCTGAAAATGAAGATCTGCGCAAACGGCTCAAGCTCGATTGATATAAGCAGCCGGTCAATAAGCGACCGGATCTACATTCTTATCGAGACAAACAATTCGGCAACGGTAATGCTGTTGCCGGACCCCAAACTCACTGCCTGCTTGCGGGATAAAACGCGAGGTCGGATAGATGGCGTCTCCCTGGAAACTTCTTGCCCGACTGATCTCACCGGGTCGCGAACAAAAGCGAGAAAACGGCTCGGACCAGAAGGTTACGCCGGACACATTGGCCATTGCCGGTCCGACCGAAACGCCTGCCGAGAAGAGCCTGATAAGCGCCGTTCGACCGGCAAGCGAGGGGCCTCCCCGTCACGGCCATTCTCCTGCAATTTCCACCGAGTTTGTTGTTTCTAAGGAAGTCGGAATCGGTGGCCACGATCAGGTCGAAGGCCAAGATGCCAAAAACGTTGAGGCGGCCGATCCACCTCCATTCGGCGGGCTTAGTACCGACATCGCCGCTGGGCACGATGCTACGAGGCTCGAGCGAACTCTCGAGGTCGCCCCGCGTAAGAAGGCATCAGCCGCGATTGCAAACGCTGCCCCGGCAGTTCACACTGCGGACCAGATGAGCCTCGACGAAGACATCAGGGTGCTCAGGAGGCAGCTAGCCAGAAAGCTAAGGCTGCAAAACGCGCAGTTGAGAACAATGCTGGAGCGGTTTGAACGGTGACCTGTCGCAGTGCAACAACCTGTCGCCCTGGGCATGTAGTGGAGCCAGCGGCAGCATCACCTGTGTACGGCAAGGACAAATAATTGGGGTCCGAACACGGTCCCATTTCGTCGAGATCAACGACAAGAGTGTTTAGGCCATGTTCTAGGCATTTAACCGCGCTCGATCGCCACCGTGAACATCGAGCCTGCCGCAGGTTTCCTGGATGCGCGTCTCCGCCGCCTGCGCAATCGAAGCCGCATTGGTGGCGTCAAGCTGAACTGTCCGGGCGTCTGGTCCGTTTTGAACGAAGGTGTCGCCTGCTTCAAGTTGGCGCGCGCAACCGAGCCGGTGAAGCCGTGCTGCGCCAGACCTTTCACGATATTTGACGGCGGATTTCTTTGCCAGTGGCGAGAGCTGAACTGTGACGCGATCGAGACCGACACATGCCATGGACTGCGAATTCAGCGATCGATTTAAAATCGAGCAATTGGGGGCTTGCCTCCTGCCTAACATCTCGACGAACTCGAACTCGATTAAGTGATCACTCCAAGGTCCTCCGTTTGCCAGTCTAGATCGGCTGGCGGCCAAGATAAGCATCGAACGCGGCAGCGACATGGCGAAGGGCAGAGCGACGTTCGTGCCGCACACGGACTAAACCGTTGTCAAACTCAACGATCCCATCCTCAGCCAGAATCTCTAGCTGCTTAGCTGAACTCACTAGATGGGTCTGATCAAATCCCTGAGCCGTACAGATTGCTGATATGTCCGCCTCCAAGTAGCACATGAGCTGTTCGATGATTGCAGCTCTTACGCGATCCTCGGTAGCTAAACGGTAGCCCCTTGAGATCGCCAAGCGGCCGGATGCTATGTGCCGGTTATAACAGCTTTGCGTGAGATCGTTTTGAACGTAACCGTCGCCGCAACGACCAATGGCGGACGCGCCCAAACCGATGACAGTTGAGCAGGTTTCGGCAGAGTAACCAAGCGAATTTCGGCGCAGACGACCAGCTCTCTGTGCTATTGCAA
The DNA here is from genome assembly GCF_000172795.2 of Rhizobium sp. CIAT894. NCBI lineage: Bacteria > Pseudomonadati > Pseudomonadota > Alphaproteobacteria > Hyphomicrobiales > Rhizobiaceae > Rhizobium > Rhizobium sp. CIAT894. The sequence goes on along the minus strand of NZ_CP020950.1, from coordinate 383,981 downwards.
GCTCGTCATCCGGCAAAGCAAAATGGTCGAGACCAATTTGCAGATAGCCTGCTGCAACTAACGTATCGGCCATGGCTGAGGCCTGCTCAGCTCGCGCGGCTATATCGGGCAGTGCTGCTGTGTCAATCAAGCGCTGATTTTTTCGAAAAGATGGAACGTGGGAATAACCGAAAACCGCGAGGCGGTCGGGACGCATCGCAATAGCTAACATAGCGCTCTCGAGACAGGACTGGACGGTTTGGTTCGGCAAACCGAACATCAAGTCGAAATTGATACGCCTGACCCCATGCAGGCGGAGGTTTTCGACGGCGGTCATCACTTGCGCCTCGCTCTGAATCCGGTTGATCGCTTTTTGTACGACGGGATCGAAGCTCTGCACACCGACGCTTGCGCGATTCACACCGGTTCTTTCTAGGGCTTCGGCCATATCGGTGGTGAACGTGCGCGGGTCGACCTCAACGGCAATGGTTGCACCTCGCTCAAGCGCAAAACGGCCGCGCAGGAGTTCCATTAGCGACAGGAAGTCTGCCGATGGCATAATGGTCGGGGATCCGCCGCCAAAGTGCACGTCACCCACGGAGAGTGCCTGCGGCACTTGCTCGGCGACCAGGCGGATTTCCTCGCGCAGCATTGCTAGATAATCGGTTATCAAAGTGTCCCGACGAGTGATGCTAGTCGGAAAACCACAATACCAGCACATCGAGCGGCAGAATGGAATGTGGAGATAGAGCGAGACAGCGTCATCAGTTCCCTGGCTTCTCAGCCATTGCTCATAAGTGTGGCGCCGATTTCTGGAGAAAACTCCTGTATTGTTGGGTAGATAGTATACCAAGGCAACTGCGCCCCGCTATTTGTGTTCGGAACGAAAATCGACGACGGTGCGCGCAAAGACTTTCGCCTGCAGTCCGTGTCACGTTCACATACAATATTTGACACGTTTTTTTCCCTCGAAAGCTGGGTCCCATTGGGCACGTGCCACGCCCGGAATGGACTTGATGTTCGATTTGACGTCGCATTCGGAAAGGGCCTTCGGCTCGTCGCCAGGCTCATCGCCGCTCGTTGCGACACTGAGGTGCTTCTTGCGGCGCTTCGCCGCCTTGTCTGGATATTGCGCTAACACTTCCGCAATGAGCTTTTCATGCAAAACGCTGTCATTCTCGTAATCAAGGCTCATGGGCCCCTGCCCCTTTCAAGGTTCGGGTTAGGTCGTCGTCGTCAAAGCGTCTTTCGTGGAAGGACGCGCTGGCTCAAGGGCCAGCGCGTCCTGTCGACAACGGCAGTTATTGAGCCGCAACCACCGCTGACTCCTTGGCCTGTAGTTCGGCCAGCATCTGCTCGTCGCTCTTCATGATGCCGAAGTCGAGCAGCATGTCTTCGAGCTCTTCCATGGTAATCGGGGTCGGAATGGTCCCTTGGCCCGAATTGGCATGGATCTTCTCGGCTAGCGCCCGATATTCCCCGGCCTGCTTGGAGTCCGGCGCGTACTGGATCACCGTCATCTTCCTGAGCTCGGCGTGCTGGACGATGTTGTCACGCGGCACAAAGTGGATGAGCTTGGAATTGAGCCTGGCAGCCAGCGCCTCGGAGAGGTCGAGCTCGCGGTCCGTCTGGCGCTCGTTACAGATCAGGCCGCCGAGCCGCACGCCGCCGGAATGGGCATATTTCAGGATGCCCTTGGCGATGTTGTTGGCGGCATAGAGCGCCATCATCTCGCCGGACATCACGATGTAGATCTCCTGGGCCTTGTTCTCACGGATCGGCATCGCAAAGCCACCGCACACCACATCGCCGAGCACGTCATAGGAGACGTAGTCGACATCGTCATATGCACCGTTCTCTTCAAGGAAATTGATCGAGGTGATGACGCCGCGCCCGGCGCAGCCGACGCCCGGTTCCGGACCGCCGGACTCCACGCACTTGATGCCTTTGTAGCCGGCCTTGAGCACGTCCTCGAGCTCAAGGTCTTCCACCGAACCTTCCTGCGCTGCCAGATGCAGAACCGTGTCCTGTGCTTTGGCGTTCAGGATCAGCCGGGTGGAGTCGGCTTTCGGGTCGCATCCGACGATCAGGATCTTCTGCCCGAGGTCGACAAGCGCTGCGAGCGTATTTTGGGAGGTGGTGGACTTGCCGATCCCCCCTTTGCCGTAAAATGCGATTTGACGCAAATCTGACATATCGCCTTCCTTCTTTCGTTCCATCCATCGCTGCGTAAAAGGCAGGCAGCTCGCGCCGCCTCGCATGGCAATCTTCAAAACCCGTGCCATGTGGGCAGCAGCATATAAATCAGTTGTTTTGCTGATCTTCAGCTATTTAATTCCAAACTTTCGAAGGCGGGATCGACAAACTCTTGTCTCGAAACCGCCAAACTGGACGAAGCGGCTGCGAGGTCTTGTCGGTTGGAAATCGCTTGCGTCAAAGATCAACAAATCTCGTCCGTATCCTTACATCTCAGGCGAGGGACAGAAGTAGTGTGGCAAATCGTAGAGCCAAACAGATCGGTACCGCATTGACGGCCGATCGGCTTCGCACCGCGCGTCGGAATTAAGGCCGGATGATCAGCAGAACGCATATGAAGGCACAGTAGAGATTGTCGCTTACAACAAGCTCGCTGTTATGCTGTCTCCATGAACAAATAGGAGGAATGCCGACAGCTTGGCAGCTGCAGTCTTGCAGGCCCGGATTGTTCCGCCATTGGCGAGATTGACAACGGAGCCGGTTTCGATCGTCAGCGGGCCAAATTCTGGAGGAAATGCTCGAAGGCTACAGCAAAGATCGTGAGCAAGCTATCAAGTTAAAGCGCTAGTCGCGGATGCTTTTTTCCGGCCGCACGCTCAGCTCCGACAAATTGTAGATCGCGTAGTCGAATATGGCGAAGAGCTTAAGGCAATTTTAGTAGGCGCTATAGAATGGACCGATGATCATTATCCGACGACGACATCACCGCTCATATTTAGGAAAGTGGCATTTGCGCGTGCCCGCACAGTCGCAACATCGGGAGCCATAATCCCCCGTATCGGTTCAACGTCGCCGGACAAGCCCGCCAAGATTGCATCTGTGGCCTTTACGTTTTCAAGATCTCGCGCCCGACGAACTCTGCCGCTCCAGAAAGACTTCCGCTTTCCTCAGGGAGAAAGCATTCATTAAAATCGCCGCATTCCTTGCAGCTGGGAGCGCTACAAAGGGAAAAGCCTTCAGCTTCGCAAATCTTGCGGTAGAAATATTTTTTCCACCTCATGTTGCTGGTGTTGCCTGCCGCCAGCGCCGGAAAATGCGCGAACAGCAATCTCCTAAGTTCGGCTTTGTCATGCAAGCCGAGATCCCGCCAGAGGTGGTCTTCACGCATGGAACGTCGCGCAATGATCTTAGCAAAACGCGCGCCCTCAGGGTCGCCTGGCCGCACATGCGCTAGGAGCATGTCGCGCAACAGTTGCTCCTCCGCATCAGGCACGCAATCACTCGCCTCTTGCAGGGCAAAGGCGCGGATAAGCCTTGCCGGGAAACTGCGGGTTGTATCCCGCAGCTCCCTAAGCGAAAGGCCGGTTGCCTCGGTCGCGGTGGCAATCCCCATCTCAATTTCTTCAAGTGCGCGCGAAAAAAAGCGGAAGAGCACATAGTCATCAAATAACTTGAGACCCATCTGGCATGGTCGGCTGAAATAGAGTGTTTGGCAATCGTCGCAGTGGTCGACGGCTATGCCGGTTTGACGTGCGGCGTCCGCAGTTGGTACCGCTACCGTCAAGACCCCGATGTGATGCACATTTGGCATGCGCTTCGTCGCTTTCTCCAATAATCGAATTCAGTTGGCTGCTTTGGTCCCCGGAAGGCGAACATTCAAAGGTTGTGCCAACTTGAGCAAGTGACAATTGAAGCCGGCTTTTCAATCACTCGATCGCCTGTGCAGCGGGAGGCGATCCCGCCTCCCGCTGTCGTCAAACGGACAAACGCAGGCTTTCAATCTGCGGCGCCGATTGAGCAGTCTGAGTGCGGCAATCTGAGGGAAGATCGAAGATCAACTGCTGCGCAACGACGCCTTAGCCGTCGATGAGAGTTATCATATGTCTCTTCGATAGTCCTCAGAGTAGTTGGAGACCGGGCCTGTTCGCCACACTCCGAGGGCCGCCGCCATAGCGAGCAACATGGCGGCGGCAGTATCTCTCCGGGATACGCAATAAAATCTGCCGCTTCCTATCTATTGCATTTTTTTACGTTCTCCGCTGACGTCGCGATCACCTTGTTTGGTTAGACGCTTTGGTCATGCACCAAGGTCGCTAATCAGGAAAATAGATTGATTGGATGCCGTCATCCGCGTTTTGAATAGCACTAAAAACGCGGCACCAAAAACGCCTGGGGACCGAGCGCGAACTCGCGACCGCGGCACTCAGTACACTTTAAGTCAGCCAACAGTGAGCGCGGCTGTTGCCCCGGTTGCGCTAGCCAAATGTCGTGATGCTCGGATGGAACTTGCCGATTGCAAATTTTCTTTCTGCTTTCAGCGTCGTAAGGGGTGCCTTGATAGAAGCTCCACTCGTCAGCTTCTCGCGTCTGCAGCATGGGAGATGATTTCCAATTCTGCCGGGGTATTCGTACAGCGTACAGCTCTCGTCAAACTTGGAACACGCACCCGTTTGCATAGCCTGCCCAAGGTCGGGATCCCGTTCCGCAAATTTGGGACAAATGTCGAGCCATACGAGCGGCGACGCCGATGGCCGCCGCGTTCGATTGCTGAACTCGCCTTAGCGACTGCGCGGCTGCTGGCATGGTCCAACATCGTCGCGTACATGTTTGGCGCGGAATTGGTATGGGGGCGGGCCGGAATAAAACCACGCGTATTCAAATATCTCAATAACGTCAACCAGATGGGCGACAGTGGAGCGACACGTCCGGAGCGTGACTTGAACTGAACCGAACCGAATTGGCGCAGGACCATTTACACAGCACGCTGAATCTGCATATTGCCGCGCGTTGTCGCTATCCCGAGTTGATGCACGAGTCGCTTTCGCTCCCGTCAAAAGCAGCTGGGCACGGGCTCTTTTCAAGAATTTAGAAGGCAAGGATATGGAAAATTTTGTGTATCTGTTGGAGCCGGAAACTGCGATCTTTCGCGCCGCTGAGCTCCCTGATCGCAACAGCATTGCATCGATCTCCGGTTTAATTGGCAGTGATCTTATTCAGATGATCCGCTTCGACGACATGCACTCGCTATTTGTTGGGGAAGAAGCTTTGCGAGTTGGGTTAACCGCCTTCACGATCTTTGACGGGTACCCGATCCCTCTTGCCGGGCAGATAGCGCTTTTGGGAGGCGACGGTAGTAAACCTTATCGTTCACCGTCAATAACGATGACGGAAGCCGCGCGACGTTTTCAATGTTGCCGGCCGGTGCTTGATCCTGTGTTTGTTCCGATGGACCGAGTGGCGAACAAGGGCCTCATCGTTGCGGGCGCACTGGAAAGCCTGCAAGTGCGTATTGATCGCCGCTCCCCGGTGCTCCTATGAGCGCAATGACGAATGAAAGGATCCAGGTCGCGCCGATTCGCTCAGAGTCCGCGAGCGTGCCGACATGGGCTCGAGAAACGGAAAGCTGACGCCTCAAAGCGGCGTTCACTACGTTGCCGAAGGCCTCCCGTTCAACTGGACAAAGGTCAACACTGAAGGGCGGAAGACGTTCAGTGCATTTGCCGAGTTGGAAGCCGCGAAGGAAAAAGTCGCCATTTTGGCGTGTTCGCGCTGACCCGGCTTTTGGCAACCTATGGCACCAGCTGAATGCCGAAGTAGTTGATCGCTGTCGACGGCGCAACCCGCTTTGCTTGCAGACGCTGTTTCAACGCCTGCTCTCGGCGAAGTCACGCACGTTCATAGCGTAGACGAACCGGGCGAAATCGTCGGCGTCGACGCAGTTGAAACATTGGACGAACGAACGGGAGCAAGACCTTGCCCTTTAGAACCTTTTTTTGCATCCTGCTGCTGGTCACGTGCACCAGCGCTGTTTCGGCCTACGCCGCCTCGCTTTCCATCTTCAAAGCGTTCGCCGTAACCTTAGCGGCTTCGGTTTTCCTTCAGGTCGTTTATTTCTTGAGCCTGCTATTTATGTCCTTCCGGCCCACGCGCGAGAGCGACAGGTCGATACATTCAGGAACTCGGCAGGCAGACGAGCCACAAAAACGTGATCGCGATAAAACAGAGCAGTCCAACGTCCCCAAGCTTGACCCAAGGCGTAAACGGCGCACCCCTTAGCGGTGTAGGTATTGACCGAATTCATCAGGCGTAAGCTCAATTCGATGTCATGGAACTATTCAACAACCTCCAGCAACCGAGGACCGCTTTCTTCACCACGGTGCGGCGGTCCATGAGATGCTGCATTGGTCTCCCGATTGCTTCATCTTCGGCATGGATCGGGCATCGTCTGGTTTAGAAGGCCTCCGACTAAGGCGACTGCTGCCGACCGCCGCTTCTGATTAGATGACATGTTTCCGGAAGAGAACATGCCTCGAAATTTGATCGTTTCCCGTTGCCTTTTGGACCTACGCCGATCGAGAAGCTCGACCGTCTCGGTAAGCGCGGGGGTGGAAACATTGAGAACAACGTCAACGAGATGACTGCAAGCTCGGAACTTGCATTTGGCGGAAATAAGCTCCGCAAACTTTATTACCGGAGGGTCGGCGGGTCCAGTCAGATTTACCCAAAGCCGGCGCTTTTAACGCGGCGGCGCGGTCGACGACGTTCCCGCCCATGGGACGAAAACTGGCGGGGCAACTTCGACGTCGAAGATGGCGCGGATTGTTGCACGAAAGCTCGCCTCGGGGCATCCCATGCAGGTCGCCGACTGTCGGACGCAGACCGGCGTTAGAGCAGGCTTTTGTCAGACATGTACTCCGCGGTTGTCGGCATTGAGACTGAATGGCGGGAGCTTGACACTACGCGCTGCTACGAAATGCCTGCGGAGCCCACGAATTCACTTCGGCACGCGATTTGCTCTGGTCACGGTATGTCGCCAATCGCAGCGCGATGGTCTTCGGGCGGCGCGTCGCTGTTCGCGTCCCGTGAGGTCCGATGGTTTGCTGTGGCAATGATAGTGGCTCGGTTGTGCGCCGGGAAAATGTGAGGAGTGTTGGATGCGATCTAGAATTCTTCGTTTGCGAGCCACACACGTCGCGAGCGGTACAGCCAAAGCGGCGGACCTTGAGCCAGGCGAGAAGCCGGGGGTGTGGGACTGGTTTGGAAGTTATGTTTGCGGACGGGTCGGTGGGCGGGTGGGGTCGAACCTGCTGCGCCAATTCCTACGGTCGGCCGACCTATGGCGTTACCGACATGTTCGATTTCAACCGGCTGCAAAACCCGCACCTGCCGCTCGGCCAAGGGCCGCATCTGTGCGTGGGCGCTGCGCTGGCGCGCCTGAAATTGGGACGTGCCTTCCCCCCGCCGTTCGTGCGGCCGGAGGATCTGGCGCTGGCAATCGCCGCGGAGGACGTCGTCTACACGCTGTCTTAACTCATTTGCTGCCCGCAGTCTGCCCGTCATCTTCCGCCCCTTCCGGGCTTAAAGAGTGAAGCGTCACCATGTCCGAACAATCCTTGCCGACGCTGCCGATGTGGCGGGTCGATCACATCGAGCCCTCGCCCGAGATGTTGGCGCTACGCGCCAAAGGTCCGATCCACCGCGTGCGCCTTCCGTCCGGGCACGAATGCTGGTGGGTGACAGGCTATGACGAGGCCAAGGCGGTGCTGTCTGACGCGGCATTCCGGCCCGCGGGAATGCCTCCGGCGGATTTCACCCCAGATTCGGTCATTCTCGGTTCGCCGGGATGGCTGGTCTCGCACGAAGGGGACGAGCATGCTCGGTTACGCACGATCGTGGCGCCGGCCTTCAGCAACAGCAGGGTGAAGCTGCTTACGCAGCAGGTCGAGGCAATCACCGTGCAGTTGTTCGATACGCTGGCGGTTCAGCCCCAGCCCGCAGACTTGCGACGCCATCTCTCCTTTCCGCTTCCGGCCAAGGTAATCAGCGCGCTGATGGGCGTGCCCTTCGAGGAACACGCCTTTTTCGCAGGGCTCTCCGACGAGGTGATGACGCACCAGCATGAAAGCGGCCCGCGCAGCGCGTCCGGCCTGGCCTGGGAAGAGCTCCGCGCCTACATCCACGGCAAAATACGGGGCAAGCGACAGGATCCGGGCAATAACCTGCTGACGGATCTGCTAGCCGCGGTCGACCAGGGCAAAGCGACCGAGGAAGAGGCGATCGGCCTCGCGGCGGGCGTGCTGGTGGCGGGGCACGAGAGCACCGTCGCGCAGATCGAATTCGGCCTGCTGGCCATGTTTCGCCATCCGCAGCAGCGCGAACGCCTGGTCCGCGATCCTTCCCTGGTGGACAAGGCAGTGGAAGAAATACTGCGCATGTATTCGCCTGGCGCGGGGTGGGACGGCATCATGCGCTATCCCCGGACCGACGTTACCATCGCGGGCGTGCATATACCCGCGGAGAGCAAAGTACTGGTCGGCCTGCCGGCGACCTCGTTTGATCCGCGCCATTTCAAAGACCCGGAAGTCTTCGACATCGGACGCGACGCAAATCCCCACCTGGCGTTCTCCTACGGGCAGCACAATTGCATCGGGGCGGCGCTGGCGAGGCTGGAACTGAAGGCCATATTCGGTTCGATCTTCCAGCGCTTTCCCGCGTTGCGCCTGGCCGTGGCGCCCGAGGAACTGAAGTTGCGCAAGGAGATCATCACCGGCGGGTTCGAGGAGATGCCGGTGCTCTGGTGCGGACGCCCCCCGGCATCGCAATCTTCTCATTTGGCGGCGCCTGGCGCGCACCGGTCAGATCAGCCACTCGACAGGTAATCAAGATGGACGTGCAAGACACCACGGCAGCATGCCACGACGCCTTCGCCGAGCTGGCGTCGCCAGCATGCATCCAAGACCCGTACCCGTTCATGCGGTGGTTGCGAGAGCACGATCCGGTGCACCGCGCGGCGTCGGGCCTCTTTCTGTTGAGCCGCCACGCCGACATCTACTGGGCGTTCAAGGCTACGGGCGATGCGTTTCGGGGGCCGGCGCCATCCGAACTGGCGCGCTATTTCCCGCGTGCGGCGAGCAGCCTGTCGCTCAATCTGCTGGCGTCTACGCTAGCCATGAAGGAACCACCGACGCATACGCGTCTGCGCCGGCTGATTTCGCGCGATTTTACCGTGGGCCAGATCGACAACCTGCGGCCGAGCATCGCGCGCATCGTCGCAGCTCGCCTGGATGGCATGGCGCCCGCACTGGAGCGAGGAGAGGCGGTGGACCTGCATCGGGAATTCGCACTGGCCTTGCCCATGCTTGTCTTCGCTGAATTGTTCGGCATGCCCCAAGACGACGTTTTCGAGCTCTCAGCGATCGTCAGCGCCATTCTAGAAGGCCTGAGCCCGCACGCCAGCGATCCACAGCTCGCCGCGGCGGACGTGGCCAGCGCCAGGGTGAAGGCCTATTTCGGCGACCTCATACTGCGCAAGCGCGCCGATCCTCGCCGCGACATCGTGTCGACACTGGTCGGCGCACACACCGACGACGCCGATACGCTCTCGGACGCGGAGTTGATCAGCATGCTGTGGGGCATGTTGCTGGGCGGCTTCGCCACCACTGCTGCGACTATCGACCATGCGGTGCTGGCGATGCTGGCCTACCCCGAGGAGCGGCACTGGCTGCAGGGAGACGCCGCAGGGGTGGAGGCATTTGTAGAAGAAGTACTGCGCTGCGAGGCGCCGGCCATGTTCAGCTCCATTCCGCGTATCGCCCAGCGCGACATCGAACTGCATGGCGTGGTGATCCCGAAGGACGCGGACGTGCGCGTGCTGATCGCGGCGGGCAATCGCGACCCGGACGCTTTCGCTGATCCCGACCGCTTCGATCCGGTGCGGTTCTACGGCACCAGGCCTGGCATGTCGAGCGACGGAAAGATTATGCTGAGCTTCGGCCACGGCATCCACTTCTGCCTAGGTGCTCAACTCGCCAGGGTGCAACTGGCCGAGAGCCTGCCGCAGATCCAGGCTCGCTTCCCCACGTTGGCCTTGGCCGAGCAGCCGACCCGGGAGCCCTCAGCGTTCCTTAGGACGTTCCGCGCGCTGCCGGTGCGGCTACACGCGCAGGCGGCGGCTGAGGTTCGCGTCGTGGTCGACCAGGACCTGTGCGGAACCACTGGTCAGTGCGTGTTGACGCTGCCGGGCACCTTTCGTCAGCGCGAGCCGGACGGCGTGGCGGAAGTGTGCATGGCGACGGTCCCGCAGGCGCTGCACGCCGCCGTGCGCCTAGCAGCCAGCCAGTGCCCGGTCGCGGCCATTCGGGTGATCGAAAGCGAAGCCGGCGATGACCATTGCACCAACCCCGGCCCTACGCCCTCTCCGGCAGACGCTGAGCGACATGCAGCGAAAGACCTACGCAATCCAGGAGAACATGATGGAACGATTTAAAGGCAAGGTGGCCGTGGTGACCGGCGCCGGCGCCGGGATCGGCAAGGCATGCGCCCTCGCCATCGCGCGCGAGGGCGGCAGAGTGGTGGTGGCCGACATTGATGGCCCCGCTGCCATCGCCTGCACCGCACAGATCGCAGCCGAAGCGGGCCAAGCGCTGGCCGTGGCCATGGACATCGCAGATGCGCAGGCGGTGGCAGAGCTGTTCAAAACGGCGAAGCGGCGCTTCGGTGGGGTCGACGTGCTTGTGAACAATGCGAGCGCCATGCATTTGACTCCGCACGACCGCGCGATCCTCGACCTGGACGTGGCGGTCTGGGACCAGACCATGGCGACCAATTTGCGCGGCACGCTCCTTTGCTGCCGGCAGGCCATCCCACAAATGATCGGCCGTGGTGGTGGCGCGATCGTGAACATGTCATCGTGCCAAGGGCTCAGCGGCGACACCGCACTGACGTCATACGCCGCGTCGAAGGCCGCAATGAACATGCTGTCGGCCTCGCTTGCCACCCAATACGGACACGCGAAGATCCGCTGCAACGCGGTTGCGCCAGGTCTTGTCATGACCGAACGTCTCTTCGCCAAGCTGGACGAGTGCATGCAACGGCATCTACACCGGCACCAGCTCCTGCCGCACGTCGGCCGCCCCGAGGACGTAGCCGCGCTGGTCGCGTTCCTGCTCTCGGAGGAGGCTGCGTTCATCACCGGCCAGGTGGTGTGCATCGACGGCGGCATGTTGGCGCATGTTCCAACCTACGCCGACGGTGGCAACAGCGCGGCTCGGCCGGCCGGTGACGCCGCCGAAGCAACCGCAGCGTCGCATTGGTGATGGACATGCTGCTCAACCCGCTGAACCGCTGGCGCCGGCTACGGGACGACATCCCGGTCATGCCTGGCGCTTTCCCCCTGGTCGGGCATCTTCCCGCCATCGTCTGCGATCTGCCGCGCCTGCTGCGGCGCGCGGAAAGGACCCTAGGCAGCCACTTCTGGCTGGACTTCGGCCCGGCCGGACACCTGATGACATGCCTGGATCCAGATGCGCTCGCATTGCTCCGGCACAAGGAAGTGTCCTCGGCCCTGATCGAAGAGATGGCGCCCGACATCCTTGGCGGAACGTTGGTCACTTTGGACGGTAGCGCGCACCGGCAGGCGCGCGATGGGATAAAAGCGGCGTTTCTGCCGAGGGGTCTGACCGAGGCCGGCATCGGCGAGCTGTTCGAACCAATTATTAGGGCTCAGGTCAAGGCGTGGCGCGACCGCGGTGAAGTCGCTATCCTGCCAGACACCCGCAACCTGATGCTCAAACTCACCTTCAGTCTCATGGGCATCCCCGCCCAAGACCTGTCGGAGTGGCATCGCAAGTACCGGCAACTGCTACAATTGATGGTCGCGCCCCCGATCGACCTGCCGGGGATGCCCTTGCGACGCGGCCGCGCCGCCCGCGATTGGATCGACGCGCAGTCGCGCCAGTTCATCCGGGACGCGCGCGCGCGCCGCGCGCACCGGGTTGATCAACGACATGGTGAGCGCCTTCGATTGCAGCGATGGCGCGCTCTCCGATGACGTCCTGGTCGCCAATATCCGCTTGCTGCTGCTTGCCGGCCACGAGACCTCCGCCTCGACGATAGCCTGGATGGTGATCGAGCTGGCGCAGCATCCAGAGCTGTGGGACGCCCTGGTCGAAGAGGCGCAACGCGTGGGCGCGGTGCCGACCGGGCACGAGGACCTGGCGCAATGTCCGGTCGCAGAGGCGCTGTTTCGGGAGACGCTACGAATGCATCCGGCTTCCTCGCTCGTACCGCGTCGCGCGATGCAGGAATTACAACTCGGCCAGCGGCGCATTCCTGCGGGCACTCATTTGTGCATCCCACTACTGCATTTCTCGACCTCGCCGCTGCTGCACGAAGCGCCCGATCAGTTCCGTCTGGGGCGGTGGCTGCAACGCACGGAGCCGATCCGGCCGGTGGACATGCTGCAGTTCGGTGCCGGCCCACACGTCTGCATGGGCTATCACCTTGTATGGCTGGAGCTGGTGCAGTTCAGCATCGCCTTGGCATTGACCATGCAGGAGGCCGGGGTGCGGCCGCGATTGATGAGCGGCGTCGAAAAAGGCCGGCGCTATTACCCGACCGCACATCCGTCCATGACAGTCCGCATCGGATTCTCATGAGCTGGGATCCTCTGCCCCGTGTCAAGAGGCAGCGGCGACGACGATGGGTGGCATTGCTGCACTCGGCGCGCGCGCGCGGTGCGACGCCGGCAGCACCGCGGCGGCTCGCCGCTCGCCGCGGCATTCTCTGTCAGGTAGAAGGAGATGAACAACATGCAGAAGGGTTCCACGCTAAGCGACGACCGAACTGGCGTTTCCCCGTTCGGCGGATCGGGCGCGCAGGCGTGCGGCGGATTGCCGGTGCGCGCGTCCATAGGCATGGGCGCGCTATGCGCCGTCGCGGAGGATGCCGCGCGTTACGCTGTACCGCGCACTGGATCGCTATCGCGCCTGTTTCGGCCTTGTATTGTAGGTGGTCGAGGATGACACGCCAGCGGATGACGCGACGCTGGGCAAGCCCCCGGCAAGCATGCGGCGGAGAAGAAAGCAACCGGCGTGCCGATCACGAAGCTGCATGCAGCGCCCCAGTCAGTGCCGGGCCTATGGCCAGAGGCCGAGGAAGCCATCACCTCGCTGCGCCCGCGTGCGGAGCGGTTGGCGCAGGCCGTGCAGCGGGCCAAAAGGGTATCTGTTCAAGCACGCGCCGTGCGCATTGGTGCCGGTCCGCACGGAGGCGCCGCCGTACCGCTGCGATCGGCCGGCGGCACCGCTAGATGCTACATTGTGTTCGATTCCACGGCGCAGATCGGAGCGGTTGCCCACCGCGGTCCGCCGCGCTGCCCGGCGGACCGCCGCCAGCATAAGTGCGCTTCGCCGCGCTTCTCGTCAACTGCCTGCAGAGGGAACATCCCGCATGAGTGCGCTGTCCGAACAGATCCTTTCTGAATTGCGCCACCTGCTGAACGAGACGCGCGATGGCGGCAGCGTGAGTCCGTCCGTTTACGACACGGCGCGCGTTTTGCAGTTCAGCGGCAACGTCACCGGTCGGCAGAACGGACACGCGTGGCTCATGGCGCAGCAACAGGCCGATGGCGGGTGGGGAAGTGCTGACTTCCCACTGTTCCGCCATGTACCCACGTGGGCGGCGTTGCTTGCATTGCGGCGTGCCGATCCTCTTCCCGGCGCTGCGGACGCAGTTCAGGCTGCAACGCGGTTCCTCGAGCGCCAGCCGGATCCCTACGCGGATGCGGTGCCGGAAGACGCGCCGGTAGGCGCGGAGCTGATCCTGCCGCAGATCTCCGGCGAGGCCACATCCTTGGTGGGCGACGTGGTGTTTCCGCGCTACCCGGCGCTGTTGCCGTTGCGGCAAGCGTGCCTGGTTAAGTTGGGGACGGTGGGACCGCTGCCGAGCGGCCATCCGTTGCTGCACTCCTGGGAAGCCTGGGGGACGTCGCCGACCACGGCATGCCTGGACGACGACGGCAGCATCGGCATCAGCCCGGCGGCAACCGCCGCGTGGCGTGCGCACGCCCTCACACAGGCGAGCGCGCCACAGGTCGAGCGTGCCGACAGGTATCTTCAGGCCGCATCGCGCGCGGCGCGCAGCGGCATCGAAGGTGTCGTTCCCAGCGTCTGGCCGATCAACGTGTTCGAGCCATGCTGGTCGCTGTACACTCTGCATCTGGCCGGGTTGTTTTCGCATCCCGCGCTCGCCGAGGCGGTGCGCGTGATCGTCGCGCAGCTCGATGCCTGTCTGGGCGTGCGCGGTCTGGGTCCGGCCTTGCACTTCGCGGCCGATGCGGACGACACTGCTGTTGCGTTGTGCATCCTGCGCCTAGCAGGACGCAACCCGACTGCCGACGCGTTGCGCCACTTCGAAATCGGCGGGCTGTTCGTTACCTTCCCCGGCGAGCGCAATGCCTCGGTGTCGACCAACATCCACGCCCTGCATGCGTTCAGACTGTTGGGAAAGCCCACCGCCGGTACCAGCGCTTACCTTGAGGCCAATCGCAACGCGGACGGTCTATGGGACAATGACAAATGGCATGTTTCGTGGCTGTATCCCACCGCGCATGCAATCGCTGCGCTCGCGCAAGGCGCGCCCCAGTGGCGCGACGAGCGCGCGCTGGCGGCGCTGTTGCAGGCGCAGCGCGACGACGGCGGCTGGGGCGCGGGTCGCGCGTCAACATTTGAGGAAACCGCCTATGCGCTGTTCGCGTTGCACGTGATGGATGGGCGTGAAGAGCCGACAGGGCGCGCCCGCATCGCGCTGGCGGTCGCGCACGCGCTGGAGTGGATGCTCGCTCGCCATGAGGCGCATGAATTGCCGCAGACGCCGCTGTGGATCGGCAAGGAATTGTATTGCCCGACCCGGGTCGTGCGCGTGATCGAACTCGCCGGCTTGTGGCTGGCTCTTCGTTGGGGGCGGCGCATCCCGACCGAGGTAGCAGGAGGAATAGCGCAATGATCCCGACCGAAAGCGCGCTGCAGCAAGTACTGGAGTGGGGGCGTTCCCTGACCGGATTCGCCGACGAGCATGCCGTAGAAGCAGTTAGGGGCGGACAGTACATCCTGCAGTGTATCCAACCGAGCTTGCACGATATCAGCGCCCGCACCGGCCGAGATCCGCAGGACGAAAAGCTGATCGTGGCGTTTTATCGCGAGTTGGCGCTACTGTTTTGGCTCGACGATTGCAACGACCTTGGCCTGATCGCGCCGGAGCAGCTGGCCGCGGTGGAGCAGGCGCTGGGGCAGGGCGTGCCATGCGCGATCTCCGGTTTCGAGGGCTGCGCTGTGCTGCGCGCTTCCCTGGCCGCGCTCGCCTACGATAGGCGCGACTATACTGAGCTTCTTAACGATACCCGGTGCTACTGCGCGGCGCTGCGCGCCGGACACGCGCAGGCTGCGGGGGCTGAACGCTGGTCGTACGCCGAATACTTGCACAATTCCATCGATTCGATCGCCTACGCGAACGTGTTCTGTTGCCTGTCGTTGCTATGGGGGCTGGACATGGCGACCCTGCGCGCGCGTCCGGCGTTTCGCCAGGTGCTGCGGCTCATCTCCACGATAGGGCGCCTGCAGAACGATCTGCATGGATGCGCCAAGGATAGGGCGGCGGGAGAGGCCGACAACGCTGCCATCCTGCTCCTGCAGCGTTATCCGGCTATGCCTGTGGAGGATTTCCTCAACGACGAGCTGGTCGGCCATGCGCGCATGCTGCACCGAGTGATGGCGAAAGAACGCTTTCCTGCACCATGGGGACCGTTAATCGAGGCCATGGCGGTCATTCGCGCGAAGTACTACCAGACCTCGATCAGCCGCTACGGCAACGATGCGGCGGGGGGAGGCCAGCGTGCGCCGGCGTGAACGCGCGGGAGGCGGCGGCGTGCGCTCGGCGCCCTCGGTCCGATCCGACGCAACGCCAACGCCCAATACGGCGGATCGAGCGAGCGGGTGCGACGACGCCCTGACCCGGCGCAAGGACGACCATCTGGACCTCGTGCTGGATCGGCGAACGGCGCCAGCCACGGTCGCTGCCGGCTGGGAGCAAATCCGGTTCGAACACTGCGCACTGCCCGAGCTGGACCTGACGCAGATCGAACTGCGCACATCGCTGTTAGGCAAGCCCATGCGTGCGCCGCTGGTGATCAGTTCCATGACCGGCGGAATGCCACGCGCAGAGGCCATCAATCGGCACCTGAGCGAGGCGGCGCAAGCCTTGGGGATCGCCATGTGCGTCGGTTCGCAGCGCGTGAGCCTGCAATCGCGCAATTCCCAGGGGCTGACGCGCGCCCTACGCCGCCTGGCGCCTGACATTCCCTTGCTGGCCAATATCGGCGCTGCGCAACTGCGCGAGGCCGACGGCCTTGATCTGGCGCGCCGCGCTGTCGATGCGCTGGAGGCTGATGGGCTGATCGTCCATCTCAATCCGCTGCAGGAAGTGCTACAGCCGGATGGCGACCGCGACTGGCACGGCGTACTGGCGCAGGTGGCTCGCGCCGCGCGTAGCGTGGGCGTGCCGATCGTGGCCAAAGAAGTCGGGTGGGGCCTGTCCGCCTCGGTGGCCTGCGCGCTCGTCGAGGCGGGTGTTGAGGTGATTGATGTCGCCGGAGCCGGCGGCACCAGTTGGGCCGCGGTGGAGGGCGAGCGCGCCCGCGATGCCGCCGGCCGTGCAGTGGCGATGGCGTTTGCCGATTGGGGGATCCCGACACCGGCCAGCTTGCAGGCGGTTCGTCGGGCACTGCCAACGGTGAAGCTTATCGCGTCCGGCGGGATCCGCGACGGCGTCGACGTGGCCAAGGCCATTCGCCTCGGTGCGGACATTGCCGGACAGGCAGCCGGCGTGCTGCCGGCGGCTACGGTATCGACCGAAGCGGTCGTTGCGCATTTCGAGGTCGTCATCCGCCAGTTGGCCGTCGCCTGCTTTTGCACCGGCTCACCTGATCTGGCGACGTTGCGCCAGGCGCGCTTGTTGCCCTCCGCGTACTTGTTGCCCTCCGCGCATCCGCCAGTCGGATGATGCCGGCGTCGCCCGCTCTGTCGGCCGGCCCAGCGGTTCGATGCAGGGAACGAAGTGTTCATGAAGCAGCTGTTGACGATGAAGCGGTAGTGATGCCGCCGGCTAGGTTATGCGCACCGTAACTCGGGCTTACAAAGGCGCGCAATCCAGCGCCGTTTGTTGAATCAGACCGGCTTTTCCCGGTCCAGCCACGCCTTTGCAAAGTGCATGATTAAGCCAGTCAACGAAGGACCGTTTTTGAGGGCTGGCAGGAATGGTGTCACCTATCTGTTCGAGATACGCATAAAATCTGGCGGCTGCGCTGTCCAATCCTTGGCCGCGAACGATACTGGGTCGATTCAGCTGCGTGTCCACGGCAGGCAATTTGCCAAGCACTTCTGCGCGGCCGACTGTATCTGCGATGTCGTCGGCGATCTGATACGCGTGCCCGAGCAATTCCCCCACCTTAGACCATGGGGCCGGATCTGCGCCACTTGCCAGGGCACCGCAAGTAGCCGCCGCGACAAAGAGGGAGCCGGTCTTGTAATGGTGATAGCGGTCGATTGGGACGTGCGTCATTGCCTCCATCGACTGTCCGGCGATCAGTCCGTGACTGGGGCCGACCGCCTCCGCAACCACCTCGATCATGCGCGCGCCCAACTCAGGTGTTAGCGCAGCCTGCAAGCTGAGGTATTTGAAAGCCATCACAATCAAGGCATCGCCGGTCAAAACGGCGATAGGCTCTCCGAAAAGCCGGTGCACCGTTGGTCTGCCGCGGCGTAGCGCCGCGTTATCGAAGCAAGGCAGGTCGTCATGCACCAACGAGGCACAGTGCAGCAATTCAATTGCTGCCGCGGCTCTTGTCGCCAGCTCAGGATCTTTTTCGCCGCACACATAGGAGACTTTCAAGCAGAGCTTGGGGCGCATCCGGGAGCCCCCTGGAAACACTGCCGCGTCCAGCGCTCCACGCAGGTGAGCCGGCGCAGCCGGACTTAGAGCAGTATCCATGGCAGCTCGCAGCGCTTGCTCGATGAGCTTGTCGCTATCGCCAACCACGTCGGCTTGGTGATTCGAAATCATATCGCATCTCCACTTTTGAGACGAAATCGGGATAGGGGGGAACCTGTTGGTTCCTCCCCTCCCACACCACCCGGCATGCGGGTCCGCACCGGGCGGTTGGAGCAGTTGAAGTCGTCAGGCTCGTCGTTCTCCCAGCCTGACGCTTGGGTTTGCTTGTTCTGGTTCGGCGGATTTGATTTCTCGCTGCCGTGGCCCTTCGGGCTTCACCCTACCGGCCAGATCGGCGAGCTTCGCTGACGCGACCATCTGAGACCATTCAAATCCGATAACCAGCGGCTCTCCCTTCCGCTCCTTCGGCCCTTCGTTCGCGTCAGGACGCTCCCTACTACGGCCTCTGCTGACTTCTCGCTCCGGCTCGACACCGTCGCCCTTTCAGGCATGAGGCGAGATCTCCCCAGGTAAGAACGCACTCCTTCCCTGCACGACCGCCGGATTTACGCCACCGCCTCTTGGTCACAAGAGCTTCGCGGTTCGTTGCCCGCTCGCCCTGGTCGGCACCGCCTCATATCCGGTTCTTGTCCATCGGCCCGCAGTTTCGATCCACGCTTCCTCCCCACGCTCGGTCACCCTCACGCAGTTGCGCTTCACTTCGCTCGCTATGACCAGCTCACGGTGGGACTTCCACCCACAAGAGTGCGCCCATGCTGGGCGCACAACGAAAACGGGCCTAGTCCAACCGGTGCCAAACAAAAGGCCGATTTCGCTGTGTCTCTTCAGGTTCTAGGGCACCGTTAAGTTTAGCGGACTGCGGGGGCCAACATGCGGCACCGGCGTGACCAATGAAACCGTGTGCCAGTGGGAGCCTTAACTCGGCAAGGCGATCTCCCACTGGAATCCCTTGAAGCAGTCTCATTCGCGGCGACATGACATCTGAACGTCGGTTACTTCGATCGCGCGCGAAGAACATTGGCTCCGGCGGCGCTGTCGGCCAGAATGGCATCGCTCTCAACGTCTTGATCCAAAGCTGAAGAGGCTCCCGCGCTGAGCAGTGGCTGGTGACAAAGCTCTTTGGATCGGCTGCACGCCGCCGCGCGTGATGATCGCTGACGAGCTCCGTTCGTACGGTACGACATGGGCGAAGATGGGCCTTACATCTAAGGGTGTTGGTCATCGTCGATAGTAGCCACTGGAGCTTGGACCGGAACCATTGCCGGCAGAGATCTGGGCTCCTACAAGCAATTGGTGTGCCACTAGATCATTGTTAGTGAATGTTTCAATGGCGACAGAGGGCGCCTTCCGGTGCTCACCGTGTGTCGGGAGTCGCGGATTGTGCCACTCCGCCTACTATTTGAACAGCGTCAACCTTGCGAGCGATCCGTCCGAAGGCCAACCCAGCATTGGAGTGATTTGGGTTGAGGTCACAATACACGTCGGCGCTTGCATCATGCCAGCCTGTCAATGTGCGCGATCGCACACGACTGTGAGCTTTGCGTCAATTACGATCGAACCGATGCTTTTGACGTTTCACGAGGTTACGCTGCCGATAGACCCAGCGTGAGAAGACGACTGAGCCCTTCCAGTGGTTCTTCGGCGCGATGTTGCCGAAGCCTTACACTCGACCGGCTTGGCGAGGATTTCAGCGCTGCCGTAGCCCTTGTCGGCCGGCAGGAAACCGCTTCGAGAAGTCGGTCCCTTACCGCCTTTTGCTAGCGGACTAAAAGGGCGGAGCAGGCGGACCTATACAGCGCTTTCTTTCAAAGCCCTGGTTGCGCCTTGTGTTCGTCA
Source organism: Rhizobium sp. CIAT894 (assembly GCF_000172795.2). Lineage (NCBI taxonomy): Bacteria > Pseudomonadati > Pseudomonadota > Alphaproteobacteria > Hyphomicrobiales > Rhizobiaceae > Rhizobium > Rhizobium sp. CIAT894. The sequence continues at coordinate 364,187 of NZ_CP020950.1, read as the reverse complement.
GCGATCAGGAGCGCCTTCGGCTCGACATGCTTGGCGACGGCCGCCCATGCATCCTTGCCGTTCTCGTCCAGGATCACCCGCGTCACCGTTCTGTTCGTTGCATGGCGGTTGGCCTCCCTCAGCGCCAGAACTCACATGCGCTTGCCGTTCTGATTTTCCTTCTTGCGCCCGTCCTTGCGCTCTTCCTTCTTGTCACCTTGCGGAGGACGCCGCCCACATACTTGCCGTCGATCTGCACCGTACCGTGCAGCTTGATCGCATCACGGCGAAGGTCGGCTGCCTCCCGGAGCTTCTGCAGCAGGAAGTAGGCGGTCTTGTACTGGACGTTGACCTTGCGGCTCAGATGGAGCGCCGCCATGCCCTTGGCGGCCGTGATCTCCTCCCAGATTGCCTCCTCCCAGATTGCCATGATGATCTTCTTGAATGAAAGCTTGCGGTTGGCGAAAACCGACAATTCGGCGCGGCATTCCGGCTCCGAGCATCAGAACGACCACGCCGTACGGCTCCAGGCAGCCGCAGCGAGGGCAATATGGCTTCCCGACGTTCTTGGGCCAACGGAAGTCAACGAACAGGCCGTAGGTGTCGTCCTCGGCTGCCCGAAGCCTCTCTCGGGTCAGGCCAAGCGCACTGGTCGTATTTCGAAACCTTCGGTCTCCTGCGGAGAAGGCGTCGTAGGAATTCGGTCTCAGGATGGGAATTCGCTCCTGCAGCATGTTCAGGCTTCCGGTCGATTCGCGAGACATAAGCAGACAACTCCGTCGTAAGGACGGAAGCGAAAGGTCAGTGCTCTATTCGTATCGATTTGAACATGAAAGAACCCTTACCAGGAGAACGAAACCACGTTCAGGGGTTAGCACTTTCGTAAGGTTGTCAAACCCGTGCCCTTATATCGGGAGAAAATTCAATGTCTCAGAGCCAGACTACCCAGCGCAATTTATAATCCAGTTCAGTAAAGGGGTCCAGATCGTGAGAGCTGTCTTCGGGTGACCACGCCTCATGACGACTATTAACGACTCGTTCCCAACAATCGAACATCCGCAAGGTAGATTCACGTTCGAGCATCTTGTGCCTACCTCTGTATGCCTTACTGGGCAGGTAACCTTGCCGTTTCAGGCCCTGTCCTGACCTCTGGCCTTAATGATCTTGTTGTTCATTATCTTTTCCCGAGCAGATCAGAGAACACAACGTAGAACTGGTGGTAAAAAGCGCTGATCAGAAAGAATTAATTTCAGCCGCATCAAGCGAAGGTGTAGCGTCTGCCAACTCGTAAAAAAGGCTCATTTCCAGCAAATAAGGGTGCCCTAGAAGCAAAAAAAAGCCCCCTAAAGGAGCCTTCCCATGGCGTTTCCGCCGAACGCGTGTGCCTTACCGTGGTATACTGACCTCTAAGGTTGCACCTGCAACAGCGACCTTTCGGAAGCCTCGTTGTCTGCTGCTTACAATGATATAACCCTCCCGGTCGACTATTTCAAGCCCTTTGTGTGGATGCGATAAGGTGGCGGCTTCGTTTAGCAAAGTTCACGTTTGTGGCACTTGCTCCATGATGCCGGAATTTTCAGAGAGCATCGAACCTACACGCTAGCGGGAGCGGTAACCGATATGGGTTCTTGGCTGAGTGATTTCCAGCACGGCGGAGCTTTCCCAGCTAGCCAAATGGGATATCGTGGGACGGGGAAATGGATCGGTTTTCGAGGATTATGTCTTATCGTCCTCAACGAAGACCGCTTAGAAGATGTTGAGCATTGAATGTGAATTTTCGCTCAAATTCGACGCAACCTAGATGATTCAGTGGCGGGTGCGGCCATAGCCGACTCATCTTTCATGGAACTGGGCCACCGGTCTAGCGAGACTGCTTTGAATGCATTCATGAAGCAATTTGGCTAAACTCTCAAATATTTGCTATAACACAAAAAATGCCCAAAATGGGTATTTAAAACGGTTGTAGTGTGGCGATGACAAGTGGTTCAAATCGGTTCAGGTTGGCTCAAGCCTACAACGAGTGGCAGGAAAACAGGGACGTGCGGTGACGGAAGATCTAGCAAGCTACAGAAGTTCGAGAGGCCTCGTCAGCACCGCCGATCCGGAGGTTGACAAGGCGATCTATCGAAAGCCAGGTTTCGGCGGCGAAATTACATCGTTGGGTCACATGGAGGAATTGATCAGCGCGTTCCTGAAAAAGACACGCGAAGCGCAGGGCCTGTCTCGCGCAGACGTTGCTCCAATGCTTGGTCTGTCCATCCCTGTATACGGACGCTACGAGCGGGCATTTTCCAAAATGACTGTTACTCGGATGATCCATCTGTGTGAGATTCTTGGCTTCATGCCTATCGATATGATCTTTGAAGCTGCGCCACATCTTTGGGGCCGCACATCGGAGGAGGCCGAGGATTGTCTCACACTGGCGAGGATTCTTAGGAGACTTCCGAACGGCACGACGCGCGATCTTATTCGGCTCCTGCAGCGAATGATCCCCGATGACGACGAGAGCGACAGAGGTATCAGTGATGTCGCGGAGCCCGTGAAGTGAGCTGGGTTTGTCTATGACGCCCCCGACCAGTAGTTAGCAGTATTGGTGATAGCTGTCGCAGCCGACGCGCTGTCGTCGGTGTGCAGACACCCGCAATCTCACAACTTAGTTTTTCACTCGAATTTCCGTCTGATCAACAATACGCGCCGATTGCGCAATTTTTCGATCTTTGGTTGGCGTTGATCTCGCTCGATGCTCGAGCGATTCGTCGGAAGCGACGCCAAGTCTATTTGCATGCGCTTTGCTTCGACAGTAGGGTCTGTGTTAAACTCCCTCGTTGGGTTTTCCCGCTCAATGCCATGTGGGTATTCGAGCCGCCGGCGCGCATGCTTTGATTTCGATTGCTGAATCTAAGCCCGTCCTCTCCGCGCCTCCGTTCCATCGCGCCGATCCTTTTTGCCATTCGGCTCGGAAATAGCCTTTTGACATCACGATCAGGTTCCGCGAAAATGGGGTCGAGTCGCTGAGACTGGAAACGCTGTTCATGGCTGTCGCCGTTCAGAGGTAAGGGCATCGCCTAGATGTTTAGTCCCGGCATTTGATGGATGGGGTCGATGATGAATCGATCCGGCTCCAAAGTCCATTGTCTGCAGATGAACTCGTAAGGCGTAAGGCCCTTTAGGAGTCGTGGACTCTTGGGATTCCCAAAGGTGAGCAAATCAGATTCAAGACTGTCTTTTGGAGGCAGTCATGGGTGTTTTAGATCGTCTCATTCTTCGAGATGACCAGTGGGAGCCGATGTCTCGTCATATCATTGGCGACGATCGCACGCGCGGTTCGTCTGGACGTGACAATCGCATGTTTGTGGAAGCGGTCTTGTGGATCGTGCGGACGGGTTCACCCTGGCGCGACCTGCCGGAGGTGTTCGGTGATTGGAACAGCGTGTTTCGCCGCTTCAGCCGCTGGAGCCAAAAGGGTGTCTGGTGGCGTGTCTTTGAGGCGATGTCGGAGGATGCCGACTTCGAATATCTGATCGTCGACAGCACTATTATTCGCGCCCACCAGCACGCCTCCGGCGCAAAAAAGGGGCTGAAGATCAGGCCCTTGGCCGTTCCCGCGGCGGCTTGAGCACCAAAATCCATATGGCCGTGCGTGGCCTTGGATGTCCCGTTCGTTTCATTCTGACCGCCGGTCAGAAAGGCGATGCACCGCAAGCCGATCTCCTGATCGAAGACCTACCAGCCGAGGTCGTCATGGCCGATACGGCCTACGACAGCGACCGGCTACGCAAACTCATTGCCGACAAGGGCGCGCAAGCGGTCATCCCGAACAACCCCTCGCGTGCCAAGAAGTATCCGCTCGACAAGCAACTCTATGCTCAGCGTTATCTCGTCGAATGCTGCTTCTCGAAGCTCAAGCAGTTTCGACGTATCGCCACACGATATGAGAAAACCGTTCGAAACTACAAAGCCATGATCGCTCTGGCCGCAACAATCCTATGGCTCAGATAAGTGTCCACAGCTCCTAGCGTCTTGAGCCGGCGCCCGAAATTGTAGGCGTCGATAAAGTCAGCCAGATGTTTTTTCAATTGAGCGTGATCGTCGTAGTGGAAGCGCTTGACGGTGGCTTCCTTGATCGTTCGGTTCATCCGTTCGACCTGTCCGTTGGTCCAGGGGTGCTTCACCTTGGTCAGACGGTGCTCGATGCTGTGATCGTCGCAGACCCAATCGAAGATGTGCTGGAAGGCATTTCGATCACAAGCTCGGTTGGTGAACTGAATGCCATTGTCGGTCAAAACGGTGTGAATGGTGTGGGGCACTGCCGCGATCAGATTGCGCAAGAACTGAGCGGCATTCATCTTGCCGGCTTTGGTGTAGAGTTCCGCGAACGCGAACTTGGATGTTCAGTCAATTGCGACAAAGAGATAGAGCTTGCCCTCGGCCGTCTGCACCTCGTCAATATCGATGTGGAAGTAAGCGACCGGATAGCTTTTGAACTTCTTCTTCGGCTCCTTGTCGCCTCTGACCTCCGGCAGACGTGAAATGCCGTGGCGCTGCAAACACCTGTGCAACGACGAACGCGTCAGATGTGAAATGATCGGCTGAAGAGCGTAGAGGCAATCATCGAGCGGCAGCAACGTGTGCCGGCGGAAGGCGACGATAGCGGCCTTCTTCGAGGGAAAGGGTCGTCGAGTGCGGGTCCTTGGGCCTGTAGGAAGGTCGACCAACGATGTCCGCTTCTTCCATTTCGCCACGGTTTTCTGGTTGATCCCGTATCGCTTCGAAAGCGTTTTCAGGCTCTCTTCACTATTGCTCGACGGATTGCCTCTGTCGTCGTGGCGCTCCGTTATCACCAAAATCACTGAGGGTCATAGCCAATTTGGCGCAAGTGGATAATCCTTGCGTGAAGCGATTTCGGTGTGATCTATGTCTATGTACTTACAATCACAGATATATTTTGGTGAACGATAGCTATCGGGTGAGGTCCGCGTGGCCCAAAATGCGCCAAATGAGATCGAAACGAAACATTGGTGGTTCCAAGCCCATCACTTTCCGTATAAAGAGCTTCGGCGCATTTACCTCAGTCGGAGCAATGTCAGGACCACCATTGAAGCAATGGATTAATGAACTCGGTTTGCAACAAGTCGATGATCCAGGCATAGACAAGCCGGTCTATCGAAAACCTTTTGACGGACGGATTGCACTTAGCGCCGAACTCGAAAACTTGATCAGCATCAGCCTTCGAGAAGCCCGCGATAAGCGAAAACTCCCGCGTTCGAAACTGGCGCCCTTGCTTGGCATCACTAAGCAGGTCTATGGCCGGTACGAAAATGGAGTATCCCGCTTGACCGTGAGCCGACTGATTCATCTGTGTGAGGTTTTGGATGCCACTCCGGAAGAGATTATCGCCCCGGCGGCACCTTATCTTTGGGGCGAAACTGAAACCAAAGCGGTTCTGCTGCTGGCTACTATCGTGAAGTTGCGGACTTTCGATGAAGAGATCTTGCAAGATATTTTCAGCTTACTAAGCCGCATAGACGAGACTGGTAGCGATAGCGGCGATCGTGCCATGAAAGTCGCGTCTACCAGCGCCACTGCAGACGATCGCGAATAGGACGTAGATCGCTAGCTTCAATAAACAGAACGTGCGTCCCTGATGAAGTTCCATCAGAAACCGCGACCAACCGCTCGCGCCGTTGCAGGTTGCCGAAGCGAGCTTTGCGCAGGCGGTTAGGACTAGCTGGCGACCGTTCATCGCCACTCCGGGACATAGGTGGGTAAACCGGGGAGGGCGCAGTTGGGTCAACTGGTCCAACGCATCCGTGCTTTCGGCCGCTGGAGGGGACGCGCGGTCGTCTTTACGCCGCGAGTGCCAGGGAGGTCACGTCAAAGTCTAAGAAACCCGTATATTCGACATACAAAGCATCGATAATTCCATTCATACAATCCATTTTACCAATCTCCCGTGATGATGCATTAGGAATGATCTCAGACGCGAGTGACGGCGAAACATTTGACGATCCGGACTGGCTATAGCGCGAACCCGAGCAACGGCGCCGACATGCATCGGGGTGGCCACTGCTTCGATCGCACAGTGCGTGCTTCAAAAACAGCAGCAGGAAATACCAAAGGAGGTCTTTGCATGCGTTCTGAGGTGCGGTGGAAGCTGTGCTGGGAAAACGAGCTGGAACTCATCGACCACGTCGATCCTCCCGAGCTCTTTCGCAAAGCCCAAGGGCCGACCGGGGTCTTCAATTTCAGTGGCAGCCAAAGCTGGGCAAGGCGCGCCGACAACCTGCATTGGCAGGCGACCGACGCTGACAAGGGCGCGCGCGGCGATGAAGAGTCAGCAGCCAGCCGTCCTCCTTTTGTTCACTGGACTTTCCGGCTCCGGCAAGTCGACAATCGCCAATGCGCTCGACCGGCTGCTGCATGCCCACGGGAAGCACACCTACATCCTCGACGGCGACAACGTGCGCCACGGGCTCAATCGCGCCTGGCTTCAATCAACCCGATCGCGTCGAGAACATCCGCCGCGTTGCCGAGGTCGCCGAGCTGATGGAGGAGGGGAGCTTATTGAAATCCTCGTCGACACGCCGCTTGAGGAATGCGCGCGACGCGATCCGGAGGGGCTTTATCGGAAGGCGCTCGCCGGCAAGATCGCCAATTTCACCGGCGTTTCCTCGCCGTACGAAATCCCTGAGGGCGCTGAATTACATCCCGAAACGGTTGGCCACGACCCTGCGGCGTTGGCGTTTGAAATCGAACAGTTCCTCGAAAGGCGAATACGCATGAGTGTGAGAGTGGGGAGGCTTGACCATTGGCGGCTTGAAGCGGCCGCGGCGGTCCCTGGCCTATTAACTACGCGGCGACCGTAGCAGCCCGCACGCGGGCCGCGCCAACGTCCGATGTGGCTTCAACAGGAGACAGCCGATCACGCGCTCACGACTCGGCTTACTGAAACGGAGAAAAGATATGGCTGATGCAAAGCTGCAAGCCGTGCTTTCGGCTCTTTCGCCGATGGCGAGACAGCTAAATGCGCTACCCTCCAATCAACCGGGGCGAGATGCGAACTGCGTTAAACTAAACACGAATGAGAATCCGTTTCCGTTGCCGATGATGGTGATGCAAAGTGCGCTGGCGGCCCTCGAACGGCATTATCTGTATCCCGAAGATGACAATCTGAGCTTGCGCGACGCAGCCGCCAGCGCGTATGGCCTCTCCCAGGATCAGGTGGTCGCCGGGAACGGCTCGTCGGAGCTGCTTGGGCTCATCTACAGAGCATTCCTCGACCCGGGAGATAGCGTTGCGATGATATCGCCAGGTTTTTCCTTTAACCGCAAACTGGCCAAGTTGCAGGGTGCCAGATTTCTCGAAATCGAATGGGGCGAGTCTTATTCTCTGCCAATCGAGCAGCTGCTTCTTGGTCCAGCAAAAGATGCAAAATTCATACTGCTGGCCAATCCAAACAATCCAACGGGAACATTCGTTCCGGTGGCTGAAATCGACCGCCTCGTCGCGCAATCGGACCAGTTGATAGTGGTGGATGAAGCGTATGTCGACTTTGCACCCGATGATGCCCTGCGCCTTGTCGATCGTCATCCAAACCTTCTAGTATTGAGAACACTTTCGAAAGGCTTTGCAGCCGCGGGAATTCGCGTCGGTTTCGGCTTTGGTCATCCTGAACTTATTGGGAGGCTACGCAACCTGCAAAATGTCTTTAACATGAACGTGATCGGCCATGCGGTGGGCATTAGTATCCTTTCGCACCGCGCCGACTACGACGAGAACCACAGATATATTAAACATGAAAGACACAGAACGACCGCTGCCTTGTCTCAATTGGGCTTTTCTGTCATTCCCTCCCACACAAACTTTTTGCTAGCTCGGGTGCCACCCGGACGAGATGGCAAATGGTGGCAAGCGTCTTTGGATAGGCAGAACATACTTGTAGCCGTCTTTCCCGATGCCTGTTTGGAAAATTTTATCCGCGTCAGCATCGGCACCAGAACCCAAATGGACGCGTTCCTTTCAGCCGCCAGGGACATCATTTCTGGAAGTATGAAGACGCAGAGCTAGGCGGTTAGAATTATTGGCCACATTGCTTGTCACTTGGAAACACCAAGTATCGAAGTCCATATTGTGGGATAAAGATCACAAATAAGCGCAAGACCGTAAAGCGTGTGCCGTCTCGATCCCGTTGATTACGCGTGTTATTGGCGCACGAGTGGAGCACCCGGTGGCCGATGCGAGGTTTATTTCTGGCGATTCCGGCCGCGGCTCTGCCGCTGTATCGGGAATGGTTTAGCTTTCTTCACAATCGGTCCTTCGCATTGACATTGAGCAAACAGTAATCTGCGGTCGTCGCCGATCTTCCGTCGATCACCTGCGACAGAACCTCGATCCGCTAAAGATCACGCTCGCTCATCGCCATTGATCCCACCCGCAATCCCCACGCCAGCAAACGTGGGCAGTATGGCATTCGAACTTGGCAGAAACAGAACGTTTTCAATCTGCGGCACTCTAGCCGCTACAGAGATTCGAAGCGGAAGCCGTGCGGCCATGGTCGCCATCCGCCTTGCTACCAAATGGTACAAGCAGAGCCGCGGCTTCGCCGATCGGCAGGTCGACCACCGTGATTCCGCTTGCTGCAAGGAAACGGCGCTCGTTTTTGGTAAGGCCTTCCGCATCAAGTACTGCAAAGTGGGGGCCGTGAGAGCGCTTGATGATCTGTCGAGCGTAGATCCGGAGCATCTGATCGTTGAAGCGGCAGCCAATGAAAAGAAAACCGCGATCTATACGCCGTTCTTTCACCATTCCAGGTATTGGCGTCTGGATATCGATTTCGGTTAGGACTTCCACGTAATCGGAATCGGACACCAGAAAGTTCGAAGCTGGTATAACACTGCCGTACGGCGCATAGAGGACCGTCTTTGGCGCTGAGACGCATTCGACGTCTCTCCCGGACAGATCGTAAGTTTTTGTCCAAATGTCGCCGCCGCCGTTTGCACGCGTGACGCCCTGAATCTCGACGACATCCGTTCGACCGGTCTTCGCGAAAGCCGCACGCATTGTCCCGTCGTACCAACCGTCGACGATAAGGGAGAGCGGCAGCGTTGCGAGCCAGTCGTGGAGGGCGGTCGGCGCCACGGGTGCTCCAAATATTTCTGCCATCCAGGCCTGAAGCGTCCGGCGATGCCGTCGCTGTTCAATAAACTGCGCGACTGACCACATATTGCTGCGTATCCTGGAAGGGGCAGGTGTGCGTTCGTTGAGTGCCGCGGAGACGGCTTCCGGGGTGTCCGGTACAGGTGGTTCCGTGGATTGCAGCCGGAGGAGATCCGGACCGAGATAGGGAACGATCCGATCCGCAGCGAGCGCTTCCTGAAGCAGCCTAAGTCTTTTTTCGGCGTCACCGTTGCGAATGATCAGGAGACGGTCCGAGGTCAAAATTTTATTCATGCTGGTTTCTCTTACCTCTCGTTTGCAGCATCAGTCCTCGTCAGGAATCTTCCTTGCGTGGACGGTGATCGGCAGAGGCGTATCCCGCGATAGCTTGGGCAAGACGAGTCTCCAGCCGTTCCTGAGAGTGATCGTGCCGCCCCACATGTCATCAGCCTCGACATCTACGATCGGCTCTTCGAGATCTTTCTTTGGTACGTAAGCCGACAAGCCGGCGCTCGTTCTGCGAATCATTATCTTCATGTCGCTATTCCTTCGTTGGGGGCCCCGCGATTTCAGCAGCGCCGCAAGCAGCGGCGTTGTCTAGACTCGTCAGTTCACGGGCACGCATGCCGACGATAGTGCCACGTTCGACCCATTCGACGGCATAGATGTAAAACTGCTGGAGAAAGGTGCCGATGTCGCGCACATAGCCTTCGTCGCCCTTCCGCACCAAATTTTCGCCAATTTTTTTGCCAGCATAGGTGCCGTCATTCTTTACGTGAAGTCTGGCCCGCACCCGCTCGCCGGGTGTAAATCGTGGAGGCCTGTGGATTTCGACCTCCTGTTCACGTCCAAGGCCCATGGGCATTCCTCCTTGCAGGATATCATTGAAGGCTTCTCCGCAGGAGCCCCGACCATGCTGAAGGTCAAATCGCAGGTGCGGCGGGGACGCAGGTCTTCGGCACGGGGCAAACCTCCGCGCATTGCTGCGTTTCGAAGGTACCCTTGCATTCGGTGCATTTTTCCGGGTCGATAACGTAGATCTCACCTTTGAACCTGATCGCACCGGAGGGGCATTCGAACTCGCAGGCACCGCACTGGGTGCATTGGGACGCTATGATCCTGAAGGCCATTTTTAAACTCCTGAAGATGTTGGATTAAGAGCGCTCACGCCGTCGCCGCTTGTGGTTCGACGCCAAACTTGGCGGCGTAGAGGGTGCCGATGGCGGTCTCGATGTAGTCATAGCAATAAGCATCCGTTGCCCGAACCCCGGCCTCCATGAGCTTAGTCTTAGGGCACTCCCCGATCTTGGCGCATAGCACGACGTCAATACCGACCAGCGCAGTTATGATGCCGTCGAGGGTGGCTTCCTCGCCCCTGCCTCCGAGGCAATACTGTTCGATCTTGCGATGCCCGACGTAGGTGATGCCTCTCGACGAAGCTTCGTATACTTGGAACTCCTTCGCATGGCCGAAGTGCTCGTTGATGCGACCGCCACCCTTTGTCGCGACCGCGACGTGGAGGGACCCATCGCCGGCTGCTTTGACTGTCTCGATTGCCTCGCTCTTGGCGGTCGCGTGATCGCCGCGTTCGCGGGCGATCACTTCCCGATAGGCCTCGCGCTTACGGGCGTCATAGGTGATCTCTCCGGGAAGCTGGTCGAGTGCGAACTCCTGGCCCCGATCATCCCCAAGCAGGCCGACGGCATCGGCCCTACACTGCCGGCAATGGCGCATTAGCTTTGCGCCGCCTTCGAGACGATCCTGGAGCGCCTTCAATTCGAGCGCCCGCGGGCCGCGCTGTCCGGTCAAGCCGTAGTAGGTGCCATGGGCCGGATCGGAAATAAGCGGCATGACGTTGTGCAGGAACGCCCCCCGCTCCTTGACCCATTTATTTACCTCGACCAAGTGTTCGTCGTTGACACCAGGAATCATCACCGAATTGACTTTGGTGATGATGCCGCACGCGGTCAGCATCTCCAGGCCCACCATTTGCCGCTCGTGCAGAATTCTGGCAGCTTCGATGCCGGTGTAACGACGGTTGCGGTAAAAGATCCAGGGATAGATCTTTGCGCCGATTTCAGGGTCAACCATGTTGATCGTAATTGTCACGTGATCGACATTCATGTCGACAAGTTCGGCGACGTGATCCGGCAGCGCAAGCCCGTTGGTGGAGATGCACAGCTTGATGTCGTGGATTTCCCCCGCAACTCGTTCGAACGTTTCCTTTGTCTTCTTCCAGTCGTAACAGGCATCGCCCGGTCCGGCGACACCCAGCACGGAAAGCTGCGGCACTTCGTTGGCGACGGCAATGACCTTGCGCAGCGCCTGGTCTGGCGTCAACTTTTCCGAGACGACCCCAGGGCGGCTTTCGTTGGCGCAGTCATATTTACGATTGCAATAGTTGCACTGGATATTGCAGGCTGGTGCGACCGCGACATGCATGCGCGCGAAATAATGGTGAGCCTCTTCTGAATAGCAGGGGTGGTTTTTGATCTTCGCCCAGATAGCCTGGTCCACGTCGGCCGGTTTTGTGGACACGCCACATGACGAGGATGTGCAGCCACTCGGTTTCGCGGTCGCCACCAATTGATCCAAGGATGTCGTGCTGGTCGCACTTTCAAGCGAAATCATCGGTGCGGACATTGAGTGCTCCGTTGCTAGTTGACGTCGCCTTTCAAAACGCAAAAGCCATGCCATCCCAAGGACGGGATTTGCTTTAAGAATTTGCATTTATTGCCCGATTCCGACCGTGTTCGGACACAGACTTGTCAAGCTTCCGACAGTCGACAAAAGAGTTGTCCGTAAGCCACCAAACCAGGCATTGGAGATCGAGAAGGTCCAACATCACCCAGGCGCTTAAAGCTTTTTCACCTCGATGCGATGCTGGCGTAGAGCATAGCCGACCTGACGAGGCGTAAGGCCGAGAATACGAGCCGCTTTGGCCTGAACCCACCCGGCCTTTTCCATCGCCTCGATCAACCGGTCCCGTTGCGTGAGGCGCGACTCCATTGCGGGACAACCGGAACCGTGCGGATCACAAGCCTTGACGGAAGATACCTCGTCCGACGCACCGATGCTCCCGCCCGAGCGCGGCGATGAAGTCGGCATCACATTGCTCCGGGCATGCCCATCGACGGTGATGCCGCCGGGCGACCCGTCGGTTTTCCAGAGGAGCGACGAAAGGCACTGGCTGTTCTTGCAGGCAAAATCAGACGAAACGATCGAGCTTGAACGCGCAAGGGTGGCAGTCCTTCGCACGCAGTTTTCGAGTTCCCGGACGTTACCTGGGAAATAGCATTGCGACATCACCTCGATCGCCGACGACGAAAACGTCAGCTCGCGTTGGTTCTCCTTGTTGAATCGGTCAAGAAGAGCGTTCGCAAGGCGTGGAATATCGCCGGGTCGCTCTCGAAGCGGCGGCAGGACAATTGGAACTACGCTGATGCGGTAATACAGGTCGGCCCTGAATTCGGCGTTTGCAACAGCCATCTCGAGGTTCTTATTCGTGGCGCATATGAGCCGGACGTCGACCGCAAGCGTCTTGGTTCCGCCCACCCTCTCCAATTCGCCTTCCTGCAGGACGCGCAGCAGTTTGGCTTGAAAGGCGGGCGAAATCTCGCCAATCTCGTCAAGCAGAAGCGTTCCGCCATTTGCCAGTTCGAAGCGTCCGGCGCGCTGCGCGATGGCCCCGGTGAAAGCCCCTTTTTCATGCCCAAACAGCTCCGATTCCAGGACGCCTTCGGGCAGCGCGGCGCAGTTCAATTTGACGAACGGCTTGTTGCTACGAGGGGAAAGTTGATGGATTGCCTGTGCAAAAAATTCCTTGCCGGTGCCGCTTTCGCCCCGCAGAAGCACGGTGGAGTTCGTCCTCGCCACCACCGAGACGGTTTCAACCACCTGCTGGAGAGCCGGGCTATCCCCGATAATCCCGTCGATTTTGACGGGTGGATGTCGGACCGGCGCGCCCCTTTGCGCGATGATCGGCTTCTCCGGTCTCTCTTGTTCGCCGATAGGTCGCCGACCCTCCAGGTTCAGGAAACGATGTAGCCTGATCGTCCGACTGACCAGATTGGCGACCATGGTCAGAAAGCGAACGTCCTCGTCGGCGGGGAAGGGGGCGGCGTCGTTCCTGACGCGATCGATCGATATTGTGCCAAGTATTTTGTTATCGGCTTTTACCGGAACGCCAATAAAAGAAATTGGGACGGTGCCGCTGCTCCAAGGCGGTTGCGGCTCAGCCTGAAATAATTCGGACTTGCTGACATCCTTTACGATTAAGGGCATACCGGTCGTCGCGATATGGTCGATTACGGCCTTAGGTATAACGCCTCGAGCGGCTGATTGAGAGGATGGGGGGATGTCGCCAGTTGCGGCAATCTCGGGCTGACCTTCAGCGTCCAGAACAACGATTGCTCCGCATCGAATCTGCAGAAAGGAAGAGAGGACGTTCACGACGTTGGCCAGCGTAATCTCTAGCCGGGCGGGGGCAGTCAGTACCTTTGATATCTCGTAGATTCCGCTACGCTGCGTGCCCGCTTGGCGCATAGGTCCAGCAGGTAGCGCAGATAGGGGTTCCGCTCCATCGACCGGTCGGGCGGGCATGTGGGTCATTATATGGCCTTGGGTTGTCTAACGTTTCTTATAACCCTTGCTTGCATGTATATATAGTAATTTCTAATGCCAATCTGCAACGCGCACCTCTGCAAGTTTCCGATGCGCCCGTCTGCAAACCCAAGTTGGTTCTGAATCGTGGAGTTGCAAACCTTTATCCGAACTTGAAGAGAACGCCGAAACCGCCTCTCGGATAGTTCCACTCGATATCTCCACTTGCCTCGCAGAGTACGCGGCACGTGCCGCACTCCATGCACCCGTCGGCGATAACCTCCACTTGGCCCTGGTCATTCAATTCGTAGCACTTGGCCGGACAGACACTTGTGAGGGCATACAGATTTACGCTTGGCCAATCGTGTGGACGCACCCTAATATGCGGGCGTCCGGCATCGACCACGTATCGATTTTGGTAAAGCTTGTCCTCTACGCGTATGTTCGTCACTGCAACCGTCATCTCATCTCTCCTTTATCGCCACGCGCGCGCCAAGCGAACCGCGTCACCAAACAGCCCCCAGCGGGAGCGTGCCTTGATGAAGGTGCCCGTGGTCGCCCGTTCCTTGTCGATCTTCGGGGTGCCATCGACTCGCACAAAGTTCTGTGCGGCCTGCGACAGCAACCTTGGATAAGTCGTGAAGAAATTGCGGGAATTGGTGTGCAACAGGGCAGGCATGTCCTTGTATTTCCGCAAGTCTTTGATAACGAACGACTTTTCAAGCATCGACTTGTAAAGGGAGAGGTTCTCCTTGACCATCGGCTTTTTGCGATTCTTGATCTGGACGATTGCTTCGCCGGCGATGCGCCCCGACGTCATGGCGAGGTTGGACCCCTCGCGGTGCACCGCATTATTAAGTTGTGCCGCGTCGCCGACGACGACCCAGCCGTCACCAAAAAGCTGCGGAATTGCCTTGTAACCACCTTCTGGAATGAGATGCGCCGCATATTCCTTGACTTCCGCTCCTGCGATCAGCGGCTTTACCGACGGATGGCTTTTGAATTTTTCGAGCAGATCATAAGGACTTTCCATTGTTGCCGCGAATTCGGAGACAAGGCAGCCAATGCCGATCGAGATCGATTCTCTGTTGGTGTAGAGGAAGGCAAGCCCGGCCATGTTGCGAGAGATCGTGCCAACTGCCTCGATGACGCAGCCTTCATTGGCCTTGAGGCCGAACCGCTGGTCAATTACCTCTTCGGCCAGGAAATGCATTTCCTTGACGGCGAGCGCGACAGTTTCCGGTTTTGGCGTGTCACGCAATCCAGCACGCGTGCCGAGCAGCCCATTGACGCCCTCTGCGAGAACGACCACGTCAGCAAGAATCACGTCGCCGGCGCGGTCGGTGCGAACGCCAATCACCTTGCCCTTTGGATCACGAACGAGTTCCGTCACGGTCGTCTCGCATAGAAGCGTCGCTCCGGCCTCGCGCACCTTGCGTGAAAACCATTTGTCGAATTGGGCGCGAATGACCGTGTAGCGATTGTGTCTCGACTCGTTGAAGTCGTCCGACCGGTATTGCATACCGATGTGGGACGAGTCGTCCATCATCCAGAAGCGCTGCTCGACTAAGTGCCGCTCCAGAGGCGCATCATCCCGGAAATCCGGCAGGATTTTCTCCAGCATGTCCGCGTACATGATGGCGCCCTGCACATTCTTGGAGCCCGGATACTCGCCACGCTCCAACTGCAGCACCTTCATGCCGCGGTTCGACATCGTGTAAGCAGCTGCGTTTCCGGCCATGCCGGCCCCGATAACTATGGCGTCGAAGTTTTCCTCAGTCATGGGGCGCCCTCAGTTTGCAAGCTTATCGCGACTGTGCGGCGACAGTCGATGGGTGAAGAGTTCCGTTAATGACGGCAGTAAACGGATCGCATCGGTGACGACGCCGAGGTGGGCGAAATCAAAAATCGGCGCGTTAGGATCGGTGTTAATGGCTAAAATAAGATCAGCTCCCTCGACGCCAACGCGATGCTGGATGGCGCCGGAAAT
The DNA here is from genome assembly GCF_000172795.2 of Rhizobium sp. CIAT894. Classification (NCBI taxonomy): domain Bacteria; kingdom Pseudomonadati; phylum Pseudomonadota; class Alphaproteobacteria; order Hyphomicrobiales; family Rhizobiaceae; genus Rhizobium; species Rhizobium sp. CIAT894. The sequence continues at coordinate 348,460 of NZ_CP020950.1, read as the reverse complement.
GCCGGCTGCTATGTAAAGCTTCGGCCGGATAGTTTTGCCAGTTTGGCCGATCTGCCGATCAGCAGGCATCCAGCCCTTTTGGACGAGGGGGCGCGAACAGCCATAATCGGCCCCGATCGTCCGCGCGAGTTTCTTCATAAGCTTCACGTTCTCCACCGCGCCGAGACCGAGGCCTCCAGCAACCACGACGTCCGCATAGGCGAGATTCGCCGTCGCCGACTGGCCATCGGACAAGAAACCGAGGACCTTAGTGACGATCTCTTCCTCGATCATCGACACTTTGTGTTGAATGACGCGTCCGATCTTATTATTCCCGCGCGGAGGCATGGCCATGACCCTCGGCCGGACCGTTGCCATCTGCGGCCGGCAGTTGAGCGTGTAGATCGTGCAAAGCAAGGAGCCGCCGAAAGTCGGCCGGGTCGCCGCAAGCGAGCCGTCCGCATCCACATCAAGTTCGGTGCAATCCGCCGTGAGCCCTGTCAACAAGGTCGTCGCCACGGAACCGGCAAGGTCGCGCCCGAGCGTCGTTGCCCCTAAAAGAAGGATTTCCGGTTTGTAGTTAGTAACCAGATCCGTCAATGCTTTGGTGAAAGGCTCATTTCGGTAGTCGGCGAGCAGTGGGGCCTCGACGATGTAGGCCAGGTCGGCGCCATAAGCAAAAGCCTCGGCGATGGCAAACCACGTGGCCTCTCCCGGTGGTCCGAGAACGACGCCGGCAAGCTGGACGCCCAGCTTGTCGGCGAGCTTGCGGCCTTCGCCGAGCAGTTCGAAGGAGACGGGATGCACCTGATCGCGCTCCAGCTCGATGAAGACCCAAACGTGCCGATGGTCCTTAAACTGATCGGCCAGCTCTTTCTTCATGGCGGCACGGCCAGCGGCTGGAGGAGGGCTCTCTCGATTCGTGCTCAACATCGTCGCTCCTGCCTTCATTCGCCGTCAAAGGCGAGTTCGCTTTCGAGCGCCGGCTGGCGCAAAAAGATCCCAGCGATCAACTCCTCCGCGAGATCGCGCGGTGTTTTTTCCGCGGTGTCGATCTGCTCCGCCTTTTCCGCCCGCTCAGGAGGGGCAAAGACCCTCTTAACGACGGTTGGCGAGCCACGCAGGCCGCACTTGGCGAGGTCCTCTATGCCAGCGTCGGCCGCATTCCACTTCACGATCTGGCTGCGCGCGGCCCGTAGCGCGTCATCGAGCGAGCCGCGGCGGATTTCGTTTGTGCCTTCGAGCATTGTAATTAGGCAAGGGAGCTTGCTCATCAGCGTCTGCGTGCCCCCTTCCGAGCGGCGCTCCACCGTAATCTCGCGCCCATTGATGTCGACAGAGACGATTTTGGCAACGTAGGTGAGCTGCAGGAGGTCGAGGCGCTTGGCGATGCCAGGCCCAACCTGGGCGGTATCGCCGTCGATGGTCTGTTTGCCCGTAAAGACGATATCGGGCGTACCGAAGGCCTCTCCGATCTTCGCGATGGCTCGCGAAAGAGCAAACGAGGTCGCCAGAGTGTCGGAGCCGGCAAAATGACGGTCGGTCAAGAGTACGGCGCGGTCGGCGCCGTAGGTGAGCGCCTTGCGCAACGCGTCCTCTGCCATGGGCGGCCCCATGGTGAGCACGGTCACCTCGCCGCCATGGCGGTCGCGCAACTGGAGCGCCTCTTCAAGGGCGAACAGATCATAGGGGTTGATGATGGTTGGCACCCCCTGACGCATGATTGTGTTCGTCACCGGATGCACTCGTATTTGTGCGGAGTCCGGTACTTGTTTGATACAGATAACTATGTGCATGGCGGTTTCTTACTCCCTCCCTCTATGGGTGGCGGGCTTGTCAGTACACATGCTTGCCTGCATCATTCGTGCCAACCGTTTGGCGTTCTCTATCACATTGAAATGGCTTCGATTCCGACGTTGCTAGCATATGACTGAATTGTAAGCTTCCCGACATTTGTCGCAACCGTGCTCATTTCTTTTCGAACGGCTTCAGGAAAGAGTCTAACGGGACAACGGTGCGGCCGGGTGTGACAGGTCTGTTCGGATTGTGGTCCTTGAGCACCTTGAAGACCCGGTGCGAGAGCGGCGCGGAGGTCGCGAAATCACAGTAGGCCCTTTCCAGTATGGCACGGGCACGAGCAGCGATTACCCGGTCTGGGAGATGGGAGAAGTCCTCTGCCGCGAGGTATTGGCCCATACGCTTCATGATATGGAGTCGTGAGACATCGAGAACCTTCGGGTCATAGGGGACCCCTAGGGCTGCGAAGAACTCCTCCGCAGCCGAGAGAGATTTCAGCCGATTGAGGATGTCTTTGACATCGACGGGACTGCTGTCAGCGGAGCAACGGCACATAAGATTCCCCCTGGTCGTGAGCGGTGATCGCGAGATCGTTCTCCCGTAGCTTAAGCTGCAACGTACGGAATGCGTGGTTCGACGCGGCTAGGCGCAAGGCAGTCGCGTTGCAACTGGAGTCGGCATAGGCTGGTGGTCGGATGCGATTCACCGATGGTGTCGAGAGATTGATTAAGATGATATGGCGCTGGGCCCCCTCCATGAACACGCATGGGCGGTGAACCGGCGATCTATGTGACTGAGAGCCCCGGCTTTTACCTGATCGTTCATACGATGCCGGTGCCGTCATGCAGGTCGTATCGGTGAAAAGGAATTGCCGTTTCATGAGCGTGCCTGCTCCTACTCCCCAGAACGAACCCGGCTGCTCGTGTCGGCCACGTGGCCGGAACGGGATTGGCTCCGGAGCCTTTCAACGATGCCCGGTAAAACTTCGAGCACCCGGTCGACATCCTCGTCACAGTTATCGCGCGAGAACGAGAAGCGGATTGTTCCGTGCGCCATAGCATGAGGGATATCCATTGCCCTCAAGACATGGCTCGGCTCCAGCGAACCGGAGGAGCAAGCAGAGCCGGAAGAGCAGGCGATGCCATAGCGGTTGAGAAGAAGGAGCATACTGTCTCCTTCGACACGTTGAAAGGCGATGTTCGCCGTGTTCGGCAACCTCTTAAGCCTATCGCCGGTTACGAAGGCGCCTGGAACACGCTGGACAATGCCGTTCTCCAATCGATCTCGGAGCGACTTTATTCGGGTCCTCTCGTCGTCTATTGATTTCAGGGCGAGTTCGGCGGCCTTGCCTAGACCGACAATCCCGGCCGTATTTTCTGTCCCCGCGCGTCGGTCGCGCTCCTGATGACCTCCCTTGATCAGTGAGGAGAAAGATAAGCCCCGCCTAAGATAGAGTGCACCGATGCCTTTTGGTCCATGGAATTTGTGTCCGGACAACGAAAGCATGTCGATTGCAGTAGGTTGGAGGTCCATTGGAACCTTGCCGACCGCCTGGACCGCGTCGGTGTGGAAAAGTGCACCGATTCTCTTGGCCATCTGGGCAAGCTTAGCGACCGGGAAAATGGTTCCCGTCTCGTTGTTCGCCCACATGATCGAAGCAATCGCTACACGATGAGTGAGGGCGGTCTCATAGGCGTCAAGATCGAGACGTCCATGTCGATCCACTGGGATCCTGTGTACCTTAATGCCGCGCGTCTTCTCCAGATGGCCGCAGAGTGTCAGCACCGCTGAATGCTCGACTGCGGAAGTCACGATCTCTGTGCGCTCAGGCATCACCTCCAGCGCCGAAAGGATCGCCGCATTGTCGCTTTCCGTCCCCCCCGAGGTGAACACGATCTCATGATCGAACTCGGCGCCGATCAGCGCTTGCAATTGCCGGCGCGCCTTCCTCACCGCCTCGCGGATGGAGGAGCCAAAAGCGTGCGTCGACGAAGGGTTTCCAAACTGATCCGCAAAGAACGGCAGCATGGCTTCAACCACTTCAGGATCGACTCTGGTCGTTGCATTATTGTCGAGATAGATCGCTCTCATGGGTGGATCTCGACTGAGGGGAAGCGGTGACAATGCTGCGGCGTCTTGCACATGCTGTTGTTTGCTAGCCTCGGGCAAGCAGCGCGGGGTGGAGTCGTGCGATGGCGCGTCACGCGATCTTGTTGGCATCGATAACGTCGCATCGCCGCCATCAGCAGGAAGGGAAGAACGTTGTGCGCTCGCGCCTTTTCCAACGGTTGGATTCGCCGCGGCTGCTTAACTAGATGGCTCGCCAGCTTAGCTTGTCGCTGAGAACTGAACTGTTGCAGGCTGCGGCGATTTTTAGACCCTGTCCTACGCGATTGCCGGCTACAACATCGATTTCGACCCTGCCAATTTCTCCAGGCCTCAGATTTCTGTTGTGACGGTCTGATCGTCCTCCTCTGCCGGAGCGAGGCTTTCGACGACCAGTACTGTATAAACCGCTGACACGTCTTCGACGGCTTGAACGAGTGTCGTCCGTCTACTGCCAGATCTAGCGAAGTGAGCGACTTGGTCATAAAATCAAGCCTCTTGACACGCACGCGTCTTCGCTCACCTTTCCTCGGCGCGGAACTGCTTGCAGAGGGGGCGTCTCCTTTGGAATCCTGGCCCGGATGCCCGCCAAAATATTTTGCTGCCTCAGGATAATCCGTTGATGAGCAGACCTTTTTCTCCGGCAGCAAACCGCTTAAAAAGCCTGCTGTCTCCTGACGGACGGTTTGAGGCGCTTCGGCGGGCTTTAGGGTTATGAGTTCGGCCAGCGCTGGCGAGAAGGCGGTCGCTGGGTTGGAACGCAAGGACGACGGCGTCACCAGAAACGCTTCCACCGTTGGATCGACTCCAATTATCAATTCAGGCCCTCTACTGTAGGAAACTGCCCCGGTCTCGCTGAGGGGATTTTCCTGCACGCCGTCGTTCTCCGGATTGAAAAAGGAAACCATGACCTTTTCGCAATAATTCCGCATGGCTCTCTCGCTTTCTCGGTGATCAGCCGAAGGATTTGCCGCAAGTGCAGTTCTGGTGCGCATTGGGATTGTCGAAGACAAAACCGGAGGTTTCTGGTCCCGTCACGAAGTCGATCGTCATGCCGTTGATGTGTGCTTGGGAGTCTGCGTCAACGAACACCTTGACCCCATTTGTTTCGATCACCGCGTCGCCCTGGCCCTGGACGCTTTCTAGCCCCACCAGGTATTTGTAGCCGGCGCATCCACCTGCCTCGACCGCGATGCGAAAGCCTTCCGCCTGCTCGGCTCGGGAAAGCGTTACGTTCATGATGGCGGCGGCATTCTCTGTGAGCTTGATCATGGGATGATTCCTTTTTGTTCGATGGCGCATTTTCGGATTACCGTGCATGCGTCGTGCCAAGCGGTGAGGAAGGCCAAGAGTTCGATCAGCCCGCGTGTTGTATTCCTGCGTCGTCGAACATCGGAGATCTCGAAAGCGCGCCAACTCCAGAACGTCTGCCCGCGTATCTCCGTCTATCATTTTCGGTTGAGGCTCTCGTTGCCGCCGCACCGAAATCCCAGCGGTTCGGCGAAAATGAATGGGAGGCGACAACTGCTTCTAGATTTGTCGCTTGCGCGACATAAAAATTCTGCACGAGTTTCGTGATTAACCGCTTAGCCCCTAAGCGCTTGGGCTATGGAACAGACATCTAATCTTTTCTAGCGTCAGCGGGAGACCCCCCGGCTTTGCCGGGGAGGCAGTAGCAGTTTGACAGTTCCGGCAGTCCATCGATGAAGGTTTGCAGTGTCGCCACCACGCAGACACAAGGACCAACACCGATGGACGCTTATGAAAGCCTAAGCCACAGCGTATTTGAGTGCAAATATCACGTTGTGTTCATACCGAAATACCGGCGCAAGACGCTCTATGGAACATTGAGGCCGCACCTTGGAAAGGTATTCCGCCAACTTGCGCAGCAGAAGGAGTGCCGAGTTGAGGAAGGGCACCTGATGCCTGACCACGTGCACATGCTTTTGTCGATCCCGCCGAAATATGCGGTGAGCCAGGTTGTTGGCTACATGAAGGGCAAGAGTGCGATCCACCTTGCCAGGACCTATGCCGAGCGTAAACGAAACCACGCTGGGCAGCACTTTTGGGCGCGGGGCTATTTTGTCTCGACCGTTGGGAGAGACGAGGAAGCGATCAGGCAATACATTCGCAACCAGGAGAAAGAGGATTTGAGGCTGGAGCAACTTGAAATGTGGAAATGATCCGCCTTTAGGCGGTTCCAGCCCGTCGGGACGCAATTGCGTCCCGCTCAAGCCGCTTTGAGCGGCTCATATACTAAAGCCCCCGGCTTTGCCGGGGGATATTTACAACGTCAGCTTAAGCGGCCGGAACAACTTTTGAAGCTCCCGTGACGAGGCTGCGGTCGCCAGCCCATATGAAGTCGATCCTCCATGGAGAGGAGCACAATGTCACATGTGCCTCAGTTCCGCGGTTTTTGGGAAAAGGGCATCACCTACGGTACAAAGGACTTATCCCTCCGCGGCCGCCAGTACAAACCGTTTCTCCCGCCGGCGTTGCGCGGACGAGGGGATGTTCATCGCCTCGCGATATTTGGCGACTGTGCGGCGAGCAATGTCGACGCCTGTTTCCTTGAGCCTGGCAACGATGCCATCGTCGGACAGCACATCATGGAGCGTCTCTGCGGCAATAAGTGCCCTTATCTGATGGCGCACAGCTTCGGCCGAGTGCGCGTCACCGCCTTGTGAGGACGGGATCGCGACGGTGAAAAAATACTTGAGCTCGAACACGCCGCGGGGCGTGAGAATGTATTTGTTCGACGTTACCCGACTTACAGTGGACTCGTGCATGTCGATCGCGTCAGCGATGGTCTTAAGATTGAGTGGGCGAAGATGAGCAATGCCATCTTCCAAAAAGACATCCTGGTGGCGCACGATTTCGGTCGCCACCTTAAGGATCGTCGTGGCGCGCTGATCGAGACTCCGAACCAACCAGCTCGCGTTTTGGAAGCATTTGTTGAGGAATGACTGATCTTTCGAGCTTTGGGCGGTTAGGCGAGTAACTTGCGCAAAATAGGTTTGGTTGATCAGTACCTTGGGCAAAATCTCCCGATTAAGCTCGACGTGCCATCCGCCTCCCGGCGAGGGTAGGACGAAGACGTCGGGTATTATGGATTCCGACCTCGCGGACTGGAACTGGTTTCCAGGCTTTGGGTCAAGTGCACGGATTTCGTTCAACATATCGAGAAGGTCGTCTTCATCGACCCGGCAACGTCGCTTCAGTGCTCGAAAATCGCGTCGCGCAAGCAACTCGAGATTTGCGACCAGAGCTGCCATGGCCGGGTCGAACCGGTCTCGTTGGCGCAACTGAATCTCGAGGCATTCGCCCAGACTTCGCGCAAATATGCCCGGCGGGTCAAATAGCTGCAAAGCCTCAAGAACCCGCTTCACTCCAGCCTCAGGGCTATTTAGCCTCTCTGCTAGCTCCAGAAGGTTCACTTGCAGATACCCAGTGTCATCCAGATGGTCGGCAAGCGCGCCAGCAATCAGCCGCTCCTGGGGTGTGAAGGCAGTGAGGGCGATCTGATGGGCGACATGTTCGTGCAATGTCTCAGTTGAGGCGGCGAACTCATCCAGGGAAGGCCTTTCCCCCGGCGAAAGGTTGCCTGTGTCACGGATTGATTTCCAGGGACTAGACAGCTCAGGCATGTCCGTCCTGGCCGGTCCATCAACGTGGTCTTCGCGTGCGCTGATATTTGGATCATCTGCCGCAGTTGGCGATACGCCAGGAGCCCCGCCGTCATTCGACGCCAGGTCGAGAAATGGGTTCTTCTCGATTTCCTGTTCCACGAACTGATTCAGTTCGGTGTGCGCCAGCTGCAGCAAGCGAATAGACGCGATGAGCTGGGGCGTAATAACCAGCGATTGCTGCTGACGCTGATGAAGGCTTGTAAAGGACTTCATGGTTCGAGCAAAACTCCTATCGTTCGGCGCAGGTGTGCACGACAAGTCGTAGCTCCTGGTCGTTGGCTTCAATGCTCATGCGAAGGCTGGGGCCTTAAGGCATTTCAAAATGTTTTGCGGCGAAGAAACGCCATACGGATCGGTTGCGCAGTTGTCGCCAAAGCCTTCTTCCTCGAACCACCCCTCCACGACGCCATTATTGATCACGGCAGCGTAGCGCCAGGAGCGCAGACCGAAACCGAGATTGTCCTTGGCGACGAGCATACCCATTTTGCGAGTGAATTCTCCCGAACCGTCCGGGATAAGCTTGACATTTTTCAACCCCTGAGACTTGCCCCAAGCATTCATGACGAAGGCATCGTTGACGGAGAGACAGTAGATGTCGTCAATGCCATTCTTCTTAAACTCGACATAAAGACTTTCGAAATCAGGCAGTTGGAATGTGGAGCAGATTGGCGTGAAGGCGCCCGGCAGCGAAAAAAGGATTACCCGCTTACCGCTGAAATAGTCGTCGGTCGTCTTGTCTTCCCAGCGGTAGGGGTTGGGACCGGATATAGACTCGTCGCGAACCCGCGTGCGAAAGGTGACAATAGGGACCTGCTTTTCCATGGTCATCAATGAAGCTCCTCTAGGAAAATTTATTTGCGGCCTCTCAGTCACGGCTAACACGAATCCGACCTCGGCCCACACGCCGGGGCATGCAAGCGTCATGCCATTTGGCCTGAAGGAGATGGACTTGCGGTCAGCACAGGGCCTTCGTCGCCGCACTCGTGCGCTGCTTGTGCGGGCGAGCGAATTGTGAAGCCGTTGTGCCGCGCTGACCGGGCGCTGTTTCGGCTACTTCCGACCGCATCTCGATCAAGGTTTCTCTGCCGCCGTTTAGAACCTTAGCATGCTGCCCGCCAGTCCGGTTGCGGCGGGAAGGCGCGGGTCACAGGGTTTGAGGTTCTGCTCGTGCGTATGTCTACCCGCGCACGTTTTCTTGTTTGAAACTGCACAAGAAAGTTTGAGGTCCGACAAAAAGGGGGCGCCAGGCTCGGACCGCGCATCGAAAAATGGTGAAACGCAAACATAATTTCGTCACAGAAGACGACGATGATGGATATCCGCAGGTTGGGGGCGTGAAGAGCTCGCAGCCGCCAATATCGATCGGCTGATGCCGACCGGCACCCGGGTCGCGCTATGTAGCCTTTGGCCTACGAGCATTTGTTGCTCGGCTGACGTCGCCGCGGAGCTGATATTTTGTTCCTCTCACCGCTCAGCTCGCTGGCGACGTGCTGGGCGCCCGGCGCCGATGGCGACGCCACCCACCTGCCCGGCGGCTCCCGAGCTGCAAGCCGGCGGCTCCGGGACTAGAAGTTTTCTCGCCCGGAATGCTCGATTGGTAGCGCCCGACACGTCCGTCTGCATCCCGACAATGCCGCCTAGTTCTTTACGCTGGCGCGCCAGGCCGGCCTTTCCAATACGCGGGTGGTAATTACCCGCTGATTTTCTTTGCGAGCGCATCCATGTCGGGCACGGTGATATGCCGGATGTTCTCGATGCGGATGACGCCCTCTTTGCGAAGCCGGGTCAACTGGCGGCTGACGGTTTCGATAGTCAGCCCGAGAAAGTCGGCAATCTCGGCACGCGATAGCGGCAGATCGAAGGCAGTGCTCGTCGCCGTCTCGGCGTGGGCGGCAATGAGGTGGAGCAGGCTTGCGACCTTCTCCTCGGCGGTCCGCCGGCCGAGCGTCAGCATCCATTCGCGCGCGGCATCCAGCTCGTTCAACGCCTGAGCGTGCAGGCTAAGCTGCAATTCCCTAGTCTCCAATATCATGCGTTCGAGCAAATTGCGGGGGAACACGCAGATCTCCGCATCGGTCGCGGCCTCGGCCGACAGCGTGCTTTCGCGCACGAAGGGCCGGCCGACGAAATCGGGGGCGAATTGCAGGCCAACGATCTGCTGGCGCCCGTCCGACATCACCTTGCAGAGCTTCACCACGCCGCGCGTGATGTTCGAATAGAAAGAGTTTTCCGATCCTTGTGCAATGATCTCGCAGCCTGCGTCGACCTTGCGGCGCAGCGAGTGGCGGCCAAGTTCGCTAAGCTGGCCAGCCGACAAGGCGCCGCAAACGACGCCGTGCCGCGCCTGGCAGGAACGGCAAGCAACGGAAGTGCCAATCACGAGAACCTGACTGCGTGCGACGTCCATGTCCTGATACCTTCGAAAACCGCCTACGCCGGACATGCCCGAGACGACTACGCGGCCGTTGCGACTTCGGCTATCCCTATTTCTTCCAGCGCGTCTTTGATGGCTATCAATTTCATCGGGATTGCGATTTGATCCAGATCAAATCTTCGTACCCACGCTCTTGCCGTGCCAGCAGGGCAGTTTGTGGATTTGTTTCGGACGGCATTTTCGGCCCGCCGCTTGAGCGGGCTTTCTGCGGCCATCGCCTTCCGTCTCGGCGGACGGCAGGCCACCATATCCATTGCTGTCAGGCAACACCCAATCGGCAGATTGCCGCCGCGATGACTCTTAGGGTGGTGTCGTCGGGCTGGTAGAACTGACATTCAGGACAAAGGAGTTGCACGCTTCGAGCTGTTCCCGGAATTCGACCGCTAGCTCGATGCCACAATTCAAAGCTACCCACCCTCAAGCTATCCCACTGCATCGCAGTACATCAGGACATTCGTTACTCGTCGCGCTGTCTCTGGCCCCCGGCTGTGGTGGCTGGAAAAAGTCGCACCTGAATAGATGGCATCCGGCACCTGATGTCGGGTTTTGTTAGATACGCGACACGGCCCTGATCAGCCAATCTTTGTTCTGCCTCGAGCCAAAGCGCTGAAAGGCAATTGAAAAATTTCTTTCCGGCCAAATCAATCAAGTTGGCATGAACTTTGGAAGTTCTTCTTGCGGGGCGGCAAGGACTGTCGGCCGGTACTCATTTCTTTGGTGACCGCCATGGAGCGGAGGAAATCAATATGCATCTGTGCTCAGAACGCATTTACCGGAAGAGAGGAACCCGTGAAAATCCGATGTCGACCGGAAGGGCGGGCGAGGCATCCAAGAAATTTCGACTTCGGCCAACAAAGCAGCGTGGATTTCGAGCCGCACGGCGATCTGATCGCTGCATCGCATGTCATTGGCGCCTCGCGCTGCTGAGATTGGAAATCTGGCGCTCAACGATTTTGCTCGTTCCCTCTCCGAGGGGAATTCGTTCTCGGCGAAGGGGCTTTGATGACAGGCGAAAAGCAGTGGCTACCATTAGGGTTCCAGAACATGTCCCTCCCGAAATGGTGAAGGACTTCAGCCTGTTCACGTCGCCGGGCATGGAGCGCATGCCAAACGGGGATCCGCACGCAGCTGTCGCTTGCCTCCATAATGGACCGAGAATCTTTTATTCTCTCTGCAATACGCGCGATGGCCGAGGTACCTGGGTCATCGTTCGCGCTCAGGACCAACGCAAATTGCTGCAGGACACCGGAACCTTTTCCAGCCATCGGAGCCTTTTCGCCTCGGCGCTTGGCGAAAACTGGCCGCTAATCCCGCTTGAACTCGACCCCCCGGCTCACAGCGTGTTTCGCTCACTTCTCAATCCGCTGCTTTCGCCCAGGCGGATAATGGAGCTTGAACCGGCGGTCCGTGATCGGGCGATTGCGTTTATTTCCAAGATTTCCGCGTCGAGCACAAGCTGCGACATCTTGACGGACTTCGCCTTTCCTTTTGCGGTTAGTATCTTCCTCCGTTTGCTCGGCTTATCCGATGAGCGCCTCAATACATTCGTGGGCTGGGGGAAGGACCTGCTCGACGGCGACGGCATCAGACGAACCGCAGCCGCCCGAACAATTTTGGCGTTCATCGATGAACTTGCAGCGATGCGCCGCAAAGAATCGGCCGACGATTTCATGACCTTCGTCGTGCAGGCAAAGGTCGACGGCCGCCTGCTGAGAGACCAGGAAATCCATGGAATAGGCGTGCTTCTATTCGTCGCGGGACTGGACACTGTGGCAACGGCGATCTGCTTTGACCTGGCCTATCTCGCGCGCAATCCGACAGAACAGGAATTGCTGCGGAGCAAACCGGATCGAATTGTGCTCGCAGCCGAAGAACTGCTTCGCGCCTATTCGACCGTGCAGATGATCCGTGTGGCGACGAAAGATATCAATTTCGAAGGCGCGCCGATCCGTAAGGGGGACTACATTTCCTGCGCCACGATGATTGCCAATCGTGATCCGGTGGAATTCGAAAATCCGAACACGATCGATTTGGCACGAGAAGACAATCGCCACACCGCTTTTGCGTACGGTCCCCATCGCTGTCTTGGATCACACCTTGCCCGGAGAGAGATCGTCATCGGCCTGGAGGAGTGGCTGTCGCGCATCCCTGACTTCCGTATCAAGGATGGTACGGCGCCCATCACCTATGGGGGCCACGTGTTTGGAATGGAGAATCTGATCCTGGACTGGTCCTGATAATTGAGAGGAGGAAAGACATGGAGTACCGTATGCGCGTCATAGTGCACACTTCCAAATGCCAAGGTCATGCAAGATGCTGGGCCCAAGCGCCCGAAATATTCAATCTTGACGACGAGGGATACATACTGCCCGGTGCAATCGATGTCGAGGAGAGGGACGAACTTTTCGCGTCGCGAGGCGCTCGATCCTGCCCTGAACGTGCGCTGGAGATAGATTGCGTTTCGGATGCGTTGCTCGATCGCCTTTTGTTCAACCAACATTGTGGGGGTTGAAACGCAACGCAACTGGTGCATGACGGCGCCGTCGCTGTCCAAACACCTTACCCGCAGCTCTCCCATTGGTGTCTACTTCTAACGGCAGTTGTTTACATGCATGCCTAAGCAGAGGGAGGGTTTTTCCTTACGTCAGCCGAGCAGTTGAAAGCTGGGTGCGTCACTGGATGGGTAAGCGCCCCGATATCAGATGTGCGACAAGCGATGAAACACAAAAAAAATTACCGAATTGCTCGACCGCGAGGCGCTCCGCGACTGCCTCTATCGGTGTTGCCGCAGGATAGACCGCGCCGATGAAAGGGCGCTGCGCAGTTCCTACTGGCCCGATGCACGTGACAATCACGGGACCTATTCCGGTTCGGCCGAGGGCTTCATCGAGTTCGCCCTTGGTGTCTTCAAGACGGGACCGCGCAACATCCATCAAATCACGAACATTCTGATTGAGTTCAGCAGCCCGGAAAAAGCCGCCGTCGAAAGTTACTTCGCCGCACTGCAACGCGCACCGGACAAGGCCGGAACGCTAAGTCAGGCCCTGATCTGCGGCCGCTATTGCGATCTGTTCCTGAAAAAGGGAGGGGATTGGAGAATTGCCGAACGGACGGTGGTCTATGATCTAGTCGAGGAGCAGATCTTGGCCGCGGCATCCGAGACTGAGCAGTTCGGCCACCGGCAGCCGATCGGAGCATCATGTCCCGATGACCCCGTCTACGCATTTAGGAAGACTGCATTCCTTCAAGAGGATGAAAGTGAGACTTGATCGATCAGGATTCAGCCTCGAGATCGTCAACGTTGGTCAGGGTACTTTTACGTGCGCATGCCGATGGTTTCGGAACTTGAACGCGCGGGCAAGATAGACCTCACCGCGGTGCGCAGCCGGGTGCCAATGGGTCGCGTGGCGCGTCCAGACGAAATTGCCCGAGCGGTGCGCTTTCTCGCCAGCGCGCAAGCGTCTGTGGTGACCGTCGACGGTGGCTGGAGATCGTTTAATAACCGGGGTAGGCGCACCCGGCATGCCCGGGACGCCACGAGCCGAACTCTTCCCTCCTGCCGAGCACTCCACCGCGCGAATTGCGCTTGTCATGGCGGGGCGGACTGCATAGGCGCTGCCGTTGTGCGCCGCTTTGCGGAAAACGGCGACGCGCTTACCAGAACACTGCCGGAGCTGCTCGGAGTTTTCTCCCTCGTCTGCGGTTGATTGGCGCGCATGCGGCGCTGCCGATTTGTTGAAACGCGACGCGATATTGTTCGGGCGCTGTTGATGCAGTTGCATTTAGGCTCCGAGCAAATAGGAAAACTTTTCCTAGGCTCTTTTTGCAGCTGGCACGATTTTTGGATCTACCACATGCCGAGAGATTGAGTTTTGTTTATCAGCAATGGGCGCCGAGTCGACCGTAATGGTGAAGTGGGGCTTCATACGACCGTATGGGCCTCCCGAAGCCGCCTTATACTTCTTGACAAGCTGGAAAATCGCCAGCGATGGGTTGGGCCAAATGAAAGGCTCGAAGAGGAGGAAAAGAGCATGAACGGCGTTATGTTTCGGACCGTCCACCGCGGTCTGCCATTGGCGAAGAAGACGTCAAACTGCAACAAGTGCGACGTGTGTCTGTCCCGGCTGCAAATTCAGGTGCGATGTCGCCCCTCGTACCGAGTGATGTCGCTCGTGCACTACTTTAAGCCGTTATTAAAGCGTTCTCATCAGGTGTTTGTAGCCGACGACGGGAGTATCTGGATCGGGAAGGAATCCCAGAAATCAAGAAAGATCATCCAATCTCCTCCGCCTTGGGTCGCCGGTTTGGTTTCGAAACTGGACGGCGAGCATACACTACCAAGGATACTGAGCGAGCTTAAATCAGAACGGTATGACGTCACCAAATGCGACGTTCACGATTTCGTCTCTGCCCTTGCTAGCTGTGGCCTCATTGAAGAGAGCTGAGCCACTTAAGTTGGAGACTGGGGTCAATCGGGCAATGGTTGCCCCATGTCCGGCCGCGGCGTTGGAACTGGCTAAAAGGGTTTCTCATCAAGGGCGATCACGCAACGAGCGTTCGACGACAAAATGGGGTTTCGATGAAAGAGATCATGCGGAAGATTGTCGAACAGCCCTTTGATGTCGAATTCCAGAACCCAATCGTACTTCCAGCACCGCTGACGCGTTACCCCAACGGCATCCAAAGCCGACTTCATCGGCCTGTAGCCATAGGAGTCTGGCAAGAAGAGCGGCTCTAAATCCGGCTCAATCATCTGCTTGACCACCATCTGCGCGATCCGATCACTGACCGTCGGCACACCCAAAACCCTTTCGCCTCCGGTCTTCTTTGGAATGGAGACGACGCGCACCGGCGGCGGAAAGTAAGCCCCAGCCACCACGGCTCTTTATCGCAGCAGTTCGGACTGGTTTGAGACCCGCTCCTGAAAGCCGATCCCGGAGGGCCATCCTCCATCATTCACGCAGCTTCACGTTACGGGGTTAGCTCATACTGAACTCCTTCCGTGCCTCTGCAGCACACTTTCGTCGATGAAGATCAGCTGTTCTGGATCGAGATTCAGTTGGCCGTCGAACCAGACACGCCGGCGCTTTAGGACATCCGGCTGGTTCCGCAAAGCCAATTTTTTCGCCGATACCAAGCTCGACGAATACCTCAAAGCCCTTCTCTGTGTAGTACCGCACTTCATTCGGCACGATCATAGTGCGGAATTCAGAAGAGTATTTTTCGCGCACGAAAACGATTTGTCTAGACATGTTCCGCCTCGATTTCGGAGAATACTTTCGGTTAAAGCGCTTCCACAATATTTGGATGCGTTATTCTTGTTCCAAGAAGACGCTTGTGCTCGCTAATATCGATCCGGGATGGACGAAATACGTCGCGCAACGCGGTGATACTCGCGTACGGGTCTAGCGAACCACAAAAAAATACGTCTATCGCGACCATGCGTTCTTCGTGCCAGGTATTTACGCAAATGTGCGATTCAGCGAGAATTGCGAAACCCGTGACGCCCCCATCTTCGCTATATTTTCTATAACTCGATTCCAACATCGTTGCGCGGCAGTCATGAACGGCTTGCGCTACCGCCGCCTCAATCGCTTCAGCATTTCCCGTATTTTCTGCATCCCACATATCGATAAAGAGATGGGTTCAGGCGCATACTCGGTCTGAGCTAGGGTAATTTATTCCGCCTTTAGGCGCTCCGTTCAGCATATATATGCTCCGCTTCTTGATCGTGTCCAATGGAGTGGTGTAGCTGGATTTCATAGCCATCGGTGATTTCCGGTAGGGTCGGGTTGCTTAAAGCCAACCTGACACCACCGATGACCGACGACATGATGAACCTGCGCTCACTCGTTGAGAAGAGCGCCGATGCCGATTTGCTGCGCGAGATGATCGGCTTTGCTGCCGAGAAGCTGATGGCGCTGGAGGTCGGCACGAAGACCGGCGCGGGCTATGGCGAGAAGAATGGCTTCCGACTGGCCCAGCGTAACGGCTTTCGCGACCGGGATTGGGAGACACGGGCGGGCACCGTCGAGCTGCGCATTCCCAAGCTTCGCACAGGCAGCTATTTCCCGAGCTTTCTCGAACAACGCCGGATGGCCGAGAAGGCCCTGACGGCGGTCATCGAAGAAGCCAATATCCAAGGCGTTTCGACCCGATCCGTCGATGACCTCGTCAAGGCCATGGGCATGAGCGGCATCTCCAAAAGCCAGGTATCCCGGCTGTGCGTGAGCGTCCGGCGAATGCATTTTTGCGGTCTACGAGGCGCGTTTTAGAACTTGCGGCTTAGCTCATCGGCCATGATGCGCTCGATCATTTCGGGATCGCATTGTTCATCGACAAGGAACTGGCGGATTCCACCATCCCACGTCCGTATGTCGGCCAAGAGATCTCGAAGGTCGTCAATTCCATTTTCGGTCAGGCCTTTTGTGCCATCTTCACTGCCATCGCGGACATATATCAATTCGCCCTCGGCGATATTGTCCGAGTTGGCGGTCACCTCCTCGATTAATTCGAGGTTCTCGCCGATCATGCCGGCGACTTCTTTCAGCGTATAGATGAACCTCGAGCGTGCCATCACGCAGCCTCGTATCGGTCTTTCGCTGGCGCCCACTGCGACGGCAGCAGTTCCTCAAAGCGATCTTTGGGGTGATCCTGGATCCTGGTCAGGACGTCTGTGAGGTAGGTCTCGGGATTGTGGCCATGGAGTTTGGCCGTTTCTATAATGGTCAGGATGTTGGCGATGCGCTCGCCGCCTTTATCCGAGCCGGCAAATAGCCAGTTTTTTCTTCCGATTCCAAGCGGACGCATGGCTCGTTCAGCTATGTTGTTATCGATTTCGACACGGCCATCGTCGATGTAAACGCTCAACGCTGTCCATCGCGAGAGGGCATATCGCATCGCTTCAGCCAGCTTCTGCTTCTGTGGCAGCGCCGAAAGCGTCTCTTCTATCCAGCGCTTGAGGTCCGCCAGAAGGGGCCTGGCGTGTTGCTGGCGCAGTGTACGCCGCTGGTCAGCCGACATGCCGCGGATACGATCCTCGATATCGTAGAGCGCACCGATGCGCGACAGCGCTTCGTCAGCGATCGGGGATGGCTTCAGCTTGATCACATCATGGAACTTGCGGCGCACATGCGCCATGCAGGCGGCCTCGACGATCTGGTTGCCGTAGAGCTTCTTATAGCCACCATAGCCATCCGCGTGCATCACGCCGCTGAAGGCAGCGAGATGGTCGGCCGGATGCGCGCCCTTGCGGTCGGGGCTATAGTAGTAGGCAATGGCCCTTGGAGTGGGGTCTCGATAGCCGCTGCCATCGAAGACATAGACCCACACCCTGCCGGTTTTGGTCTTTCCTCGCCCAGGGTCGAGAACATCGACCGGGGTATCGTCCGTATGTATTCGGTCGACCGCCGCAATATGGGCCCTGATCAGCAAGACGAGTGGCGTCAGCAGAACGGACACACGGCCGACCCAGTCCGCCATGACAGAGCGGGAGATGTCTATTCCCAGCCGGTCGTACATCTCGGATAGGCGGTAGAGCGGGATGTGATCGTCGAATTTGGCGACCATGATATGAGCGAGCAATCCCGGTCCGGGCTTGCCTCGCTCGATCGGCAAGGTCGGCATTTCGCCAGACACCGTCGTATCGCAGTCCCTGCAGATCATGCGCTTTTCGATATGGCGGACAATCTTTACGGACGCCGGCACGTGCTCCATCACCTGGACCATCTTGTCAGCAGCCTTCAGGAACGATGTGCCACCACAGGTCGGACAATTGCAGGGTGCTGCATAGACCAGCTCTTCGGTTGGAAGACCATCCGGCAATGGTTTGCGCTTCGGCTTGTCTAGTGCGTCATCCAACTCCGGCAAAGGAGCTTTCCCGGAGCGCATCTCAGCCTCGGCACGGGAGGCCTCGATCTCCTCCAGCATCAGTTCAAATTGCTCGATCTTCCGGTCGATCTTTTCCGAAGAAGCGCCATGCTGCCGATGTCGGAGCAACTCCAGCTGCGCGCGCAGAAGCCCGATAATGGAGTCGCGCTTGCAGACTTCGGCTTCTTGGCTCTCAAGTTTCCCCGCCTGTTCAGCAACGAGCGCGCGCAATACAGATAGCTCGTCCTGACTGTCCAGCGGCGTTGTTTCCATGCCCGCATACATAGCCGATTTGCGCCGGAAACGCTAGCATCATGCCCCGGATGTCCTTGCAAAATATAGCTTTTAACCCGTTCGACCGGGCGCGGAAGTCCACGCAGGTCGGCGCCAGTCGATCCCCTCCACAAGCATCGAAAGCTGAGCCTGCGTCAGGGGCGCAACGCCATCTTTCGCCGTCGGCCAGGGAAAGTATCCGCGTTCCAAAATTTTGTAAAACAGGCAGAACCCTTGGCCATCCCACCATAAAAGTTTGATCCGATCAGCGCGTTTTCCGCGGAAGCCGAAGATCGCGCCAGAACCCGGCGCCTCCTTTATGACCGCCTCAACCAACGCCGACAGTCCATCAATGCCACGCCGCATGTCGGTCACTCCGCAGGCCAGATAAACCCGCACATTTCCAGAAGGCCCGATCATGCTGCCTCCACACAAGCAACAAGCGACGATAGCACTTCGAGATCCATGTCCGCTGCAATTCTCAGTAAGCGGCCATTCCTCAGGACGATTTCAACGTCTTTGCATCTCGACCGAGCATCGCTCCTCTTGGAACCGTCACTCACGCTCTCCGATGCTCCGATAAGCGACACCGGGATGAACGATGGGGTCTGTGGAGGGTTCAATTCGGGTCGCGAGAACTTCTTTCGCCAAGCGTATATCTGTTGCGGAAGAACGTCGTGCCGGCGCGCTACATCCGAAACGCTGCCATCCACGCCGAACGCTTCTTGCAATATCAAAAGCTTCAGTTCAGTGGACCATCGACGTTGTCGCTCGGCACCCGTCAGGATCTCAACCTTGGCCATTCATACCCTGTTACGTCACAAATGAATCATCTGTGTCGTAACTTGCGCCAATTCCGCGCCGAACCAAAATCCGCTCACCGGACGCTCACGGCTGTGCGAGGAGATCGATGCGAAGGTGAAGGTCTTCCTCGACAGGCCCATCGAAGGAGAATGGCCCTACCTGTGGATCGATGCGACCTACCTCAAGGTTCGGCGCGATGGTCGTATTGTCTCCGTCGCCGTAATCATCGCCGTCGGCGTCAACACCGACGGTCGACGCGAGGTGCTCGGCATGGAGATCGGCACGTCCGAGGCCGAGGCGACCTGGACCGAGTTTCTTCGAAAGCTGACCAGGCGGGGTCTGCGTGGCGTGAAGCTCGTTGTCTCCGATGCGCATGAGGGCATCAACGCCGCAGTATCGAAGGTGCTCTCCGCCACCTGGCAGCGCTGCAGGGTCCACTTCATGCGCAATGCCTTGGCTCATGCTGGAAAGAGCGGACGCCGAGTTGTCTCCGCCTTCATTGCCACGGCCTTCGCTCAGGACACGCCGGAGGCGGCAAGCGCTCAGTGGCGCAACGTCGCCGACCAGATCAGGCCAAAGGTACCGAAGCTCGCTAGTCTTATGGACAGCGCCGAGCAAGACGTGCTCGCCTACATGACCTTTCCCAAGCAGCATTGGGCCAAACTTCACTCGACCAACCCGATTGAGCGATTGAACGGCGAGATCAAGCGGCGGACAGAGGTCGTCGGCATCTTCCCCAACGACGACGCCATCGTGCGCCTGGTCGGTGCGCTGCTGCTCGAACAGAACGATGAATGGGCCGTCCAGCGATCCCGCTACATGACACTTGAGACAATCGCCACAATGAGCGATGATCCCCTCATCAGCCTGCCAGCAGCAAGCTGACACTCATCCGGCCCTCTGGGATGAGCCGTGGTCGTCTAAGCTACACCACGTCCTGGGACATGATCCGCTTCTTGCTTTTGCATTGGGTGTGCAGGCGGCATAGCCATGATCTCCGTGGTGGCTTGGAGAATATCCTTTACGGCGGATTCGTCTGGGTTTGTACCGCCGGCAATTGGATAGATCTCAGAGGCTTCGCCAAAATTCCTTAACAACGACAGCATGGGACCGGGCGACACCGCCCAATCCAAATAGGTATATTCATTCCCCTGAACCGTGTTTCTCAAAGGGTGTTGGACGGCCCAGTTCATGCTGATTGTGATCAGAGCGCCCGTTTTCCGCCAGCTTTCTAAGGCCGAAAACAATTGCTGCCTTTCAGCAGCTCCCTCGCCCATGCCAAATAGGAGGGATACCCCAACCTTGATTCCGGCTTCGGACAATATCTCAACTGCTTTGTCCGCGCGTTCCATCCACGAACCCTTCTTGGTGGCGATGTTCTTGTGAAGACCTCCAACAAGTTCTGGGCGCGGTGTCTCGACCCCGATGAAAAGATATTCCAGGCCCATGCGGCCTAGTCTTCGTGCAAGGGCTGGGTTATTAACGATTTGGTCAATGGTCGCTTGTCCGCCAAGCCGCACAGGATTTTCGATTGGGTCGAATACCTTTTCAAACTGGGCTACGAGGGCCGAATTCCATCCAAGAAGAGTTGAGTCTTCAATGAACGCCGAGACAGGAAAGTTTTCGCCGTAATCTGCCTTGACTACGCGGCGGGCTGCTGCGAGTTGGCCGCATAACCGGTGGGGGCTTGTCTTGAACTGTCGAGGAGGCCCGACAACGCTGATCCTCTCACTGCAGAAGATACAATCATAGATACATCCACGCCCGATGTCGCTGAAGACGTGCGCGGTAGGCGCGCCACCAAACACGTCAAACCTAGTTGTAACTCCGAACATTTCGGCTGGGGATGGCATCCCATTACAATCGAGCGGCATGCCCGAAGAGCACACAGTGTGGACCTGATCGTCCATGATTGTGCCGGCGATCCAGTGCCCCGGGGTGGTCGTCAGGTGGCCCAATAAGAATTTCGCCTCCCTTGGCGAAAAACCTCTTGCTTCCAAGGAAGCTACGACGCACCCAATTTCCGCGATAAAGTGTTCACCATCTCCGGAGAGCACGATGTCGAAACAGTTGGAAACTTTTCCGTCAGCAATTAGCCGCAGAGGGGACGCCAGATGATGTCTTACACGATTTTCGTCATCCCGATATATTGTTTCGGTGGCGTGGCGACCGCCAAGAACGATACAAACGTCATCGCCTAGAAACTCTCTGATGTATTTCGCTGTCTCAATCGCACCACGGAAGCATATCGACATCGCTCCTATGAGAACTAAATTGGGCCGGACCCGGACTAATAGCGGCGTTAGCCTTCGCTGCACATCGTCCATGTCAGATAGCAGAAGCGTTGATTGTCGCCTGTCACTCCTGGTGCCGCGCCAATTGCTTTCGCCCCATGCACCTTTCGCCTTGGATGCCAGTGACGCAGCATATCTGCAGGCATTGTAGAGGCTTGCCGGATCGGCGCTTGATAATGCCATTTCGCCCGCCTCGCCGTGAGAAAACTGGGGAGCAGAACACGCGATTATACGTAAGCCCACGGGCTTCCTCCACTATCTGTAATATTTTTTTAAATGATTCGGGCGGTTAAGCGATCTTTTCTCCGGTATTAGACTCGGTCGTATCCGATGGAATAAGTATTGATACAGCAAATATGGCTAGTATAGCCGCGAAGCACGCAGAATACACCAAGTGGTAATGCCCGGTATATTTGATAATCTGTCCTCCGCCGAAATTGCCTAAGAGCCCGATTTAAAAGAAGTTAAGGATAACAGGCAGTTGTGATTCCCTATTGGTGCTAAATCAAATGGGGTTTCGATGAGCTGGACTGCTATCGCTCGCCCTGAGCATAACCGAGACGTGCTTCGTTTTCCAAGTGATTTTAAGGACCGGGAATGGGCGTTGATCAAACCGCTGATCCCGCCAGCGCGTCGTGGCGGGCGGCGTCGGACGACGAATATGCGCTCGGTCGTGGAGGCGATCCTCTGTATCGCCTCGAGCGGCTGCCAATGGCGCATGCTGCCGGGCGATTTTCCGCCGGTTTCGACAGTGCGCGGTTATTTTTACGCTTGGCGCGCGATCGGACTGTGGCAGAGCATCAACCAGCTTCTGGTGATGGCGGCGCGGGAAATCGAGGGGAGGCGCAACCGACGGCAGGGATTATCGACAGCCAAAGCGTAGCGACGGCGCACCCCATGTCCGCAAGGCGATCCGCCGCCGTTTTCCGTGGCTGCGCCACATCTTCGCAGATGGTGGCTACGCCGGAGCCAAGTTGAGGCGAGCAATGTGCGGCCATGGTGACTGGACGATCGAAATGGTCAAGCGTTCGGATCACGCCAAGGGCTTCGTCGTCCTGCCCAAGAGATGGGTGGTGGAAAGAACTTTCGCCTGGCTTGGACGCTGCCGCCGTCTCGCCAAGGATTGGGAGAAATCGATCGAAAGCGCAACCGCATGGGCGCAAATCGCTTCAATCAGAATGCTCACAAGGCGCATCGCAAGATATTGGATATACGAATGAACTTTTGAATCGGGCTCTGAGACGCGGGTGCGCTACGACTATCGTCGCGTGCATGTGCTTTTGAACGCGAGGGTTGGGGCACCAATATCAAGCGAACCTATCGCATTTACAGAAACTTGGGACTGCAGCTGCGGAATAAGACTGATCTGAACCTGATCTGAACCCTTCAAACTGGACCAGTTTTGGTTAGAGTTTTCCGGTGCATTTTCCTGGCTGGGAAAGGACCAGAAGACGATGAAAGCATCGCAGTTTTCGGACGCTCAGAAGGGGTTCATTCTGAAGCAAGGTGATGAAGGGGTGTCTGTTGCTGAAATCTGCAGGAAGGCGGGGATCAGCCAAGCGACTTATTTCAACTGGAAGAAAAAATACGCGGGCATGCTGCCACCGGAGATGAAACCGTTGAAGCAGCTCGAGGACGAGAATTCGCGCCTGAAGAAGATCGTCGCGGATCTAACGCTGGACCGCGAGATGTTGCAGGATGTCATCCGCCGAAAGCTCTAAGGCCTGCTCGGAAGCGGGAGATGGTGAAAGGCATGTGCCGCGATTGGGCGATCTCGATCCGGCGTGCTTGTGGAGCGTTGAACTTCGATCGATCAACTCACCACTATACCTCTCGCCGTGCTGATCAGGCCGGTCTGGAACGTCGTATTCGCGAGATCTGCGAGATCCGTGTGCGGTACGGCTATCGCCGCGTGCATGTGCTGTTGGAACGCGTGGGTTGGGGCACCAACATCAAGCGAACCTACCGCATTTACAGGGACTTGGGGCTACAGTTGCGGAACAAGACACCGAAGCGGGGGGTAAAAGCCAAGCTTCGCGAGGATCGGCACATGGCCGTCGGACCCAACGACGTCTGGGCGATGGACTTCGTCCATGACCAACTCGCAACGGGTAAGAAACTGCGCGTGCTGACGGTGGTCGACACCTTCTCGCGCTACGTGCCGGTGCTTGATCCACGTCATAGCTATAGAGGCGAAGACGTTGTGCAAACCCTTGAACGGGTGTGCCAAAAAGCCGGCTATCCGAAAACGATCCGTGTCGACCAAGGGACGGAATTCGTGTCGCGCGACTTGGACCTGTGGGCCTATTCCAAGGGCGTGACGTTGGACTTCTCACGCCCCGGCAAGCCAACTGATAATGCCTTCATCGAAGCGTTCAATGGCCCTTCCGTGCAGAATGCCTGAACCAGCATTGGTTCCTGACCCTTGCGGATGCCCGCGAAAAGATGGAGGATTGGCGTAGATACTACAATGAGGAAAGACCTCATGGTGCGATCGGCAACAAGGTGCCGATCTCGTTGGTGAATTCAGGGTGCGCAACCAGCCCGCCTCCCTGAATGAAGCCGGAAAACTCTAGCATCCGGTGGTCCAACGTTTGGGAGCGGTTCAAAAACCGCCGAGGCTCTAATCGCCGTCAGTGGCAGGTCAGGATCGAAAGCTTCAACATTTTTCGATTGGGAGCTGGGTGCGATTGTCTCCAGTTTTCGGATCCGTTGTCCTGCTGATAGTCGCGGTCGACCTAGCGGTGCAAGTGATGCCATCACGACACCGTCTGTCAGCTTTGTCTGATCGGCGACATTAGGTTTTGTTTGGCAGTTTCCTGTGGTGGTTCGGAGTAACTTTCTGAAACCCAACAAAAAGATCTTTCCTTTGGCTCGATCGGCCCACATGGCACGGGTTTTGAAGATTGCCATGCGAGGCGGCGCGAGCTGCCTGCCTTTTACGCAGCGATGGATGGAACGAAAGAAGGAAGGCGATATGTCAGATTTGCGTCAAATCGCATTTTACGGCAAAGGGGGGATCGGCAAGTCCACCACCTCCCAAAATACGCTCGCAGCGCTTGTCGACCTCGGGCAGAAGATCCTGATCGTCGGATGCGACCCGAAAGCCGACTCCACCCGGCTGATCCTGAACGCCAAAGCACAGGACACGGTTCTGCATCTGGCAGCGCAGGAAGGTTCGGTGGAAGACCTTGAGCTCGAGGACGTGCTCAAGGCCGGCTACAAAGGCATCAAGTGCGTGGAGTCCGGCGGTCCGGAACCGGGCGTCGGCTGCGCCGGGCGCGGCGTCATCACCTCGATCAATTTCCTTGAAGAGAACGGTGCATATGACGATGTCGACTACGTCTCCTATGACGTGCTCGGCGATGTGGTGTGCGGTGGCTTTGCGATGCCGATCCGTGAGAACAAGGCCCAGGAGATCTACATCGTGATGTCCGGCGAGATGATGGCGCTCTATGCCGCCAACAACATCGCCAAGGGCATCCTGAAATATGCCCATTCCGGCGGCGTGCGGCTCGGCGGCCTGATCTGTAACGAGCGCCAGACGGACCGCGAGCTCGACCTCTCCGAGGCGCTGGCTGCCAGGCTCAATTCCAAGCTCATCCACTTTGTGCCGCGTGACAACATCGTCCAGCACGCCGAGCTCAGGAAGATGACGGTGATCCAGTACGCGCCGGACTCCAAGCAGGCCGGGGAATATCGGGCGCTAGCCGAGAAGATCCATGCCAATTCGGGCCAAGGGACCATTCCGACCCCGATTACCATGGAAGAGCTCGAAGACATGCTGCTCGACTTCGGCATCATGAAGAGCGACGAGCAGATGCTGGCCGAACTACAGGCCAAGGAGTCAGCGGTGGTTGCGGCTCAATAACTGCCGCTGTCGACAGGACGCGCTGGCCCTTGCGCCAGCGCGTCCTTCCAAGAAAGCCGCTTCGGCGACGACGACCTAACCCGAACCTTGAAAGGGGGCAGGGGCCCATGAGCCTTGATTACGAGAATGACAGCGTTTTGCATGAACAGCTCATTGCGGAAGTATTAGCGCAATATCCAGACAAGGCGGCGAAGCGCCGCAAGAAGCACCTCAGCGTCGCAACGAGCGGCGACGAGCCTGGCGATGAGCCGAAGGCCCTTTCCGAATGCGACGTCAAATCGAACATCAAGTCCATTCCGGGCGTGATGACGATCCGCGGCTGCGCCTATGCCGGTTCCAAAGGCGTGGTATGGGGGCCGGTCAAGGACATGGTCCACATCTCGCACGGGCCGGTCGGTTGCGGTCATTATTCCTGGTCGCAACGCCGCAACTACTACGTCGGCCTGACGGGCATCGACACGTTCGTGACGCTGCAGTTCACCTCAGACTTCCAGGAAAAGGACATCGTGTTCGGCGGCGACAAGAAGCTTGAACAGGTCATCGACGAGATCGAGGAGCTTTTCCCCCTCAACAACGGCATCAGCGTGCAGTCGGAATGCCCGATCGGGCTGATTGGCGACGACATTGAGGCGGTGTCGCGCAAGAAGGCCAAGGAGCACGAAAAGACGATCGTGCCGGTGCGCTGCGAGGGCTTCCGCGGCGTCTCGCAATCGCTCGGCCACCACATCGCCAACGACGCCATCCGTGACTGGGTTTTCGACAAGAACGAAGTCGAGTTTGAGACCGGCCCTTACGATGTCAACGTCGTCGGCGACTACAATATCGGTGGCGACGCGTGGGCTACGCGCATTCTATTGGAGGAGGTGGGGCTGCGCGTGGTCGGCAACTGGTCGGGTGATGCCACGCTCGCTGAGGTCGAGCGCGCGCCAAAGGCCAAGCTGAACCTCATCCACTGCTACCGCTCGATGAACTACATCTGTCGGCACATGGAGGAAAAATACGGCATCCCGTGGATGGAATACAATTTCTTTGGTCCGTCCCAGATCGAAACCTCCCTGCGCGAAATAGCCAAGCACTTCGGTCCGGAAATCGTCGACAAGACCGAGGCTGTCATCACCAAGTACCGGCCCCTGGTCGATGCTGTCGTCGACAAGTACCGGCCGCGCCTCGAAGGCAAGACGGTGATGCTCTATGTCGGCGGCCTGCGTCCTCGCCACGTCATCACGGCCTATGAGGACCTCGGCATGCGGATCGTCGGCACCGGCTACGAGTTCGCCCACAACGACGACTATCAGCGCACCGGCCATTATGTGAACAAGGGTACGCTGATCTATGACGACGTGACCGGTTACGAGCTGGAAAAGTTCATCGAAGGCATCCGCCCCGACCTTGTTGGGTCCGGCATTAAAGAGAAGTATCCGGTGCAGAAGATGGGCATCCCCTTCCGCCAGATGCACTCCTGGGATTATTCCGGCCCGTATCACGGCTATGACGGCTTCGCCATATTCGCCCGCGACATGGATCTGGCCATCAATAATCCGGTGTGGGATCTCTACGACGTCCCCTGGAAAAAAGAGGCCGCGCCAGCTGAGGCGGTTGCGGCCGAATGAGAGCCTGGCCTGTCTTGGGAAGGGGCAGGCCAGGCTCTTCCCATCGGACTTGATCCGCACTCGTGACAGATGACATCCCATTGCCGCCACCGGTGCGGCGCGATGAAAAGAAAGGTGCTTACTATGCCGCAGTCGGCGGAAAAAGTTCTCGACCATGCTCCCCTGTTCCGCGAGCCGGAATACAGGCAGATGCTCGCCGAGAAGAAAGCCAATTTCGAATGCCCCCACCCGGATCAGGTCGTTGCCGATCAAAACGACTTCACGAAGACCTGGGAGTATCGCGAAAAGAACCTGGGCCGCGAAGCCCTGGTCGTGAACCCGGCCAAAGCCTGCCAGCCGCTCGGTGCCGTCTTCGCAGCCGCAGGCTTTGAGCAAACGATGTCCTTCGTCCACGGCAGCCAGGGCTGCGTCGCCTATTACCGTTCGCATCTGTCGCGTCACTTCAAGGAGCCTTCATCGGCGGTCTCGTCCTCGATGACGGAGGACGCGGCGGTGTTCGGCGGGTTGAAGAACATGGTCGACGGGCTCGCCAATACATACAAGCTCTACGATCCGAAGATGATCGCCGTCTCGACCACCTGCATGGCCGAAGTCATTGGAGACGACCTCCACGGCTTCATCGAAAACGCAAAGAACGAAGGGTCGGTCCCGCACGACTTCGATGTTCCTTTCGCCCACACGCCTGCCTTCGTCGGCAGCCACGTCGATGGCTATGACGGCATGATCAAGGGCATTCTAGAGAACTTCTGGAAAGGCAACGAGCGGAAGGAGGTTGCTCAAGCCATCAACATCATTCCCGGCTTCGACGGCTTCTGCGTCGGCAACAACCGCGAACTGAAGCGCCTGCTCGACATGATGGGCGTATCCTACATCTTCATCCAGGATGCCTCCGACCAGTTCGACACGCCGTCTGACGGTACGTACCGCATGTATGACGGCGGCACGAAGATCGAGGACTTGAAAACGGCGTTGAATGCCGAAGCGACCCTGTCGCTGCAGCACTATAACACGCGCAAAACGCTGGAATATTGCAAGGAGGTCGGTCAGGTTACGGCTTCGTTCCATTATCCGCTGGGTGTTCAGGCGACCGACGAATTCCTGATGAAGGTCTCGGAGATTACCGGCAAGGAAATTCCTCCGACAATCGGCCTGGAACGCGGCCGTCTCGTCGACGCTATGGCAGATAGCCAAGCCTGGCTGCACGGGAAGAAATACGCGATCTACGGCGATCCTGACTTCGTCTACGCCGTTGCCCGGTTCGTCTTGGAAACCGGCGGTGAGCCGACCCACTGCCTTGCTACCAACGGCACGTCGGCCTGGGAAGCCGAGATGAAGGCGTTGCTCGCATCCTCGCCCTTCGGCAAGGATGCCCAGGTCTGGGCGGGCAAGGACCTGTGGGCGTTGCGCTCGCTGCTCTTTACCGAGCCGGTTGATCTGATGATCGGCAATTCCTATGGCAAGTATCTCGAGCGCGACACCGGCACCCCATTGATCCGGCTGACCTTTCCGATATTCGACCGGCACCATCACCACCGTTTCCCGCTCATGGGCTACCAGGGCGGCCTGCGCGTCCTGACGACGATCCTCGACAAGATCTTCGACAAGCTCGATCGCGAGACGAGCGAGCCGGGTGTGACGGACTATTCTTACGACCTGACCCGCTAGGAGCGGCGGCGGTCGGCCTTGTGAGGCCGGCCGCCTTCATCTGAACTTGGAGACCGCAATGCCCTTGCTCAATGCTAAAGTCCAGGATGTCTTTGACGAGCCTGCCTGCGAGAAGAACCGCAGCAAGGATTCCAAGGCGCGCAAAAATGGCTGTTCGAAGCCGCTGATCCCCGGGGCGGCAGCCGGCGGATGCGCTTTCGATGGCGCCAAGATCGTGCTGCAGCCGATCACCGACGTCGCGCACCTGATCCATGGGCCTCTCGGCTGTGAGGGCAATTCCTGGGACAACCGCGGATCGGCTTCTTCAGGTCCAACGCTCTGGCGCACAAGTTTCACGACCGACCTCACTGAAACCGAAGTGGTGATGGGGCACGGCGAGCGGAAACTTTTTAAAGCAATCCGCGAGATCAAGGAGGCCTATGCTCCACCGGCGGTTTTCGTCTATTCGACCTGTGTGACAGCATTGATCGGCGACGACATCGAGGCCGTCTGCAAGCGGGCCGCGGAAAAATTCGGCCTTCCGGTGGTGCCGGTCAACGCACCGGGCTTTGCCGGCTCCAAGAACCTTGGCAATAAGCTCGCCGGTGAAGCGTTGCTCGATCATGTGATCGGCAGCGTAGAGCCGAACGACGTGACCGCCTACGACATCAATATCATTGGTGAGTTCAACCTATCCGGCGAGTTTTGGCTGGTGAAGCCGCTTCTTGACCGGCTGGGGATCAGAGTAAGGGCCTGCATTCCAGGAGACGCCCGATATCTTGACATTGCTTCTGCGCATCGCGCCAAGGCGTCCATGTTGGTGTGCTCGACAGCACTCATCAACCTCGCCCGCAAAATGGAGGAGCTCTGGGATATCCCGTTCTTCGAAGGCTCCTTTTACGGAATTACCGACACCTCGGAAGCACTCAGACAGATCGCCAAGCTGCTCGTGATGCAGGGGGCGGATCCCGAAATCCTCGAGCGCACCGAGGCATTGATCGCGGAGGAGGAGGCGATTGCCTGGATGAAACTCGCAGCATATCGACCAAGGCTTGAAGGCAAGCGCGTGTTGCTCAACACCGGCGGCGTCAAGTCCTGGTCGGTTGTCCATGCGCTGATGGAGGTGGGCATCGAGATCGTGGGCACCTCGGTCAAGAAATCCACGCCTAAAGACAAGGAACGTATCAAGCAACTCCTGAAAGACGAAAACCACCTGTTCGAGTCGATGGCGCCGCGCGAGCTTTATAACATGCTCGCCGACGGTAAAGCCGACATCATGTTGTCTGGCGGGCGCACGCAATTCATCGCGCTGAAGGCCAAGACACCTTGGCTCGATATCAACCAGGAACGCCACCACCCCTATGCCGGCTATGACGGCATGGTGGAGCTCGTTCGCCAGATCGATCTTGCTATTTACAATCCGATCTGGATGGAGGTGCGGGAGCCGGCACCGTGGGAATGCCAGCATGCGGTGGAAGAAGAACTGACGAATACCAAGAGCGAGAACGAGACTGGGTACGCCATGCAAAACTTTGTCGGCGCGGTCGCCGGCAGCTTCGGCAAGCGTTGAGGAAAGCCGATGGTTCAAGTCTTTCCCCAGACCAAATCAGCTGCGGTCAATCCGCTGAAATCGTCGCAGCCGCTCGGCGCCGCGCTCGCCTTTCTTGGCGTCGAGCGTGCCGTGCCGCTGTTCCACGGCAGCCAGGGCTGCACCAGCTTGGCGCTGGTACTTTTAGTCCGGCACTTCAAGGAAGCCATTCCCTTGCAGACAACGGCATTGGACGCAGTGGCGACGATCCTTGGCGGCGCAGGCAATCTGGAAGAGGCGATCCTCAATCTCAAGAGGCGCGCAAAACCCAAGCTGATCGGAATTTGCACGACAGCCCTGGTGGAAACCCGCGGCGAAGATTTCGCAGGCGATCTCGCCAACATCAAGCGGGATCGTGCCGATGAGCTCGCGGGTACGGAGGTTGTGCTGGCGAATACCCCGGATTTCGAGGGAGCGATCGAAGAGGGATGGGCGAAGGCCGTCTTCTCTATGGTCGAGCGCATCACCACTCCAGGCGAGCAGAGCCGCCACCAAAAGAAGATTGCGATCCTACCAGGATGGCATCTGACAGTCGCTGACATCGAGCTTCTGCGCGAAACGGTCGAAAGCTTCGGTCTGAAGCCGGTGATCCTGCCGGACATTTCCGGCTCTCTCGACGGCACGGTGCCCGACGATCGTTGGGTTCCGACCACCTATGGCGGTACTCCCGTCGACGAGATACAAGAGCTTGGCACGGCGGCGCAATGTATCGCGATCGGCGAGCATATGCGCCGCCCCGCAGAGCTACTGCGGACCCGGACGGGAGTCCCTTACGCATTGTTCCAGTCGCTGACAGGATTGAAACGAGCCGACCGGTTCGTCTCGTTTCTTTCTGAGATTTCTGGTGCACCGGTGCCAGCAAACATCCGCCGTCGCCGAGCACAGCTGCAGGACGCCCTGCTCGACGGACATTTCCATTTCGGAGGCAAGAAGATCGCAATTGCTGTGGAGCCGGACCAGCTCTACCAATTCGCTACCTTCTTCACTGGCATGGGCGCCGAAATCGCGGCAGCGGTCACCACGACCGGCACCTCAAAAATACTCGCGGAAATGCCGGCCGAATCGCTCCAGGTCGGTGATCTTGGCGATCTCGAAGAACTTGCCGTCGGCGCTGATCTTCTCGTCACGCATTCGCATGGACGACAAGCGGCGGAGCGCCTTGGGATTCCGCTCATGCGGGTGGGCTTCCCGATATTCGACCGACTCGGCGGCCAGCATAAGCTCACAAGTCTCTATCAGGGAACGCGCGACCTGATCTTCGATGTTTCCAACATCTTCCAGGCCAATCAGCGCGCGCCGTGTCCGGGATCGCTTGATCCCTCCCGCAAAGGAGAACTGCCTAGATGATCGCCGCTCGTCGCCTTTCCCTCGTCCCTGACGGGGTTCACTCGTCAGCTCCAAAACGGAAGGCTGGCGCGTTGCGCGTCGCAATCGCCACTCAAGATATGAAATCTCTCGACGCCCATTTCGGATCGGCAAAACGTTTCGTCGTCTATGATGTGAGTCCCGACGACTGGAAACTGGTGGAAGTCCTGGACTTCGAAGACGTTTCCGACCAGAGCGGAAAGCATCGGAACGAGGACGTCGATCGTATTAACCCGAAGGTGAAGGCGTTGGAAGGTTGTCACCTATTGTTCTGTCTGGCGATCGGTGGGCCATCGGCAGCCCGAGTTGTTTCGGCCAAAATCCACCCAATTAAAGTATCCGATCCTCAACCGATCGAAGATGTTTTGTCGCGAACTCGGGCGATGCTCAGGACTACTCCGCCACCCTGGTTACGCAAGGTGCTAACCGAAGCAGGCGCCATTGAAAAGAAGCCTTTCGATGAGGAGGACTAAGAAATGGGTACATTGACAGGAAGTACGGATGGCCCTGCTGTCAACGAGGATGGGGATCTCGCCACCCCTTTTCTCAGATGCCTGATAAGGCTCATTCGCGCTCAGGATGCCCATGGGGCGTGGGAAGGCAAATCGGACACTGACCTGCTGGCCGACTTCATCCTCACCAAGGAGCAGCGCCGTAAGATCCCGATCATAGGCGATCCGGATCCTGATGTGCTGTGGAGGCTACAGAATTTTTACAGTTGCGTGGGGCTTGTGATCGAAGAGTGCACAGGCCTGTTGGCATCGCCGATCATGACGATCGGCCATGAGGGCTTCGGCCGCTTGCTTTTGACGACCGGACGGTTGGTCGTTCTGTCGAAGACCCTGCGCGATGTCCACCGGTTCGGCTTTGAGACGCTAGGCAAGCTCGCCGAGACCGGCACGAAAATGGTCGATGACGCGATTGAAGTTATCGAAACCTATCCCGACGTGGCGCGGGCATCATGAAATCAATTTTCGCGGAAAGAGATCATGTCAGACATTGTGGAGCAGCTGAAGAAGGTCCGCAAGCTGCAGTCCCGCGCCGCCGCTGCGAAAATCTCAGCATTTGCAATGGCCAGAACGAGAGTTCGATGGTGAGCTCACTGGCATGATCATGGCTCTCAACCACGCGGCGGTTGCCGCCTGAAGAACTGCCAGACTCTCGTTGCCGCAGACGACATTGCTTCGCAATCTCGCGAACAAATCAGGAGAACGGTGTTGCGTTTCACAATCTTTTGCGGCCTCCTGCTGCTCGTCGTCTGGGCGAAGGCACTAACGAGTTACTTCGTCTGGCATTCCATCCACGAAGTCATCGTTGCAATGGTGGCTAGTTTGTTGCTTCTTCAGTGGGCGTATATCGCAAGCCTGCTCTTTTCCATCTGGCAATCCAGCCGTAATTACAGGAGTCGCCAAAGGGCTAGACGATCCGATCATCGCTAGAACGTGGTGTCAGCCACAGCCTATCATGAGGGCGAAAACCTCGGCGTTCTTTGGAACGCCTCTCATCAAATCAGATCCAACCATGAGTCAACGGAATTCGAACCTGCCGGATGACGTGGATGCGTCGAGAGCCCTATCGCCGCGCAAGCTCTGCAACCTCGGCCGTGCCATGATGACGTGTAACAGGTGCCCTGCTCATGCCCTATCTGTGGTGGCTCCGACTTCATTCGCGGCGGCGAGACCGCAGCGAAGTGCTGGACTTATGTTCCTGCGTCCTTCCGTGTCGTGCATCATGTCCAGCCCCGCTTACCTGCAGAGCAAAATTGGCCCTTGTTTAGATAGTCGAGGCCGCACTGCCAGAACACAGCGAGGCGATTTTGTCTTGTGGCCAGGTATGTGAAAGACGCTCATGCGAGCCAGCAGCACTGGACAGGAAAGGTCAGCATTTGAATTTAAAAAGGTACCTTGATCCAAAAGTGGATGTGCTCGCTTCAGTAGCTGAATTGGATGGTCTGTACCGCGTCCAGAGGACCATAAAAGAAACGTGAGTTATAAGGCTGAGCCTATGAATTTCATGAGAACGGAGCAGGGGCTTCTCTGCGTTTCAATAGCCGTTACCATCCTCCTTGCCTGCATCGGCATTTTGTTCGGGATTATTTCAGGATCGTTCGCAATCATATTCGATGGTGTCTACGCATTGACGGACGCTGCCATGACTATCGTAGCTCTGCTTGTTACAAAGCTTATCGCGTCATCCGAAGCGCGCTCCAGCAAAGGAAAAATTACCGAGCATTTCACGATGGGGTTCTGGCATCTTGAGCCCATAGTCTTGGCTCTCAACGGCATTCTCATAACCGGGTCGGCTGTTTACGCACTTGTCAACTCAATCGGCAGCATTTTGCATGGGGGACGTCCGCTCAACTTTAGTCAAGCGATCGTCTACGCCGTCGTAACACTCGGTGTGACAGCCACCATGGCGGTTATTGGTGATCGAGCTAATCGTAAGATCAAATCTGATTTCGTTGCCCTGGATACGAAAGCTTGGCTGATGTCCGCCGGGCTAACGATCGGGTTACTCGTCGCGTTTGCCATCGGATATTTCATTCAGGGGTCTTCTTACGAATGGATCTCGCCGTTTATTGACCCGGTCGCGCTGGCATTAATCTGCATTGTGATCATTCCCATTCCGGCGGGCACGGTTCGGCGAGCGCTCGCCGACATACTGCTTGTTACGCCATTAGATCTCAAACAACAAGTTGACGCGGTCGCCAAAACAATCATCGAACGACATGGATTCATATCCCACCGGGCTTATGTGGCCCGGGTCGGCCGAGGTCGGCA
The DNA here is from genome assembly GCF_000172795.2 of Rhizobium sp. CIAT894. Lineage (NCBI taxonomy): Bacteria > Pseudomonadati > Pseudomonadota > Alphaproteobacteria > Hyphomicrobiales > Rhizobiaceae > Rhizobium > Rhizobium sp. CIAT894. The sequence goes on along the minus strand of NZ_CP020950.1, from coordinate 314,357 downwards.
AATCGAGCTACATTTCGTTGTCTCAGAGGACTTCCCGGCGAGGAAATTGCAGGAATGGGATAAGATCCGTGACGAAATCGGGCTCGCGATTGGTAACGAGGGTCCGAGTCGTCGGCTCACCATCGCCTTTACAACCGATCCTGAGTGGGCAGATTAGGATTTTGAACCGAATTTGGAGCCCTGTACACGCAGGCATTCCATAACGGGCGTGATCCTCGAACCGGATGCATAGCTCGGCGTTTTTTCCAGCCACCATGCGTCAATTTCAGGGTTCGTACCAATCTTCGGTCAATGCGGCCAGTTTCGATGCCGAAGTTTTCCGTTATGCCTCCAGGCGCGATACTCGATTCAGCGAATAGGGTTGGCTGAACCCAGATCGCGCCTTTGCGTTTAAGCTCCACAGGCGGTTTCGCCGTCTTGATCTTGTTGAGATCCTGCCGGAGGCCGATTGTCTCGCGTTCTTTGAAACGAGCGACGCCTATGTCCTTGTACTGGCTCAGGAGGGCGCGGCCCAGCTGCCCAGGTTCTGATAGATGTCATCGCGCAGCTGTCGGACCTGTCGATTGAGCTCACCAAGTTGCGCAGGCGTATGGTCGGAAATTTCCAGAAGAGCGTCGCCCAGGCAGCCAGCTCGCGACCTCAGCTCCGGCCCGCGTAACCCGCCGGGTGATGCTGCGGGCGGCAAGGGTCATCAGCGACTATGGTTCCGCGAACGCGACGAGGCGCCCGCGGATAGCCGTCGGCAACATGAAGTCGCCTCGTAGGTCAGACCTTGTGCAGAAAATCGACCACGCCGGTATCGAGATCATAATAGGCGGGCACGATCTTCACCTTGCCTTCCTCGACCAGGCAAGAAACAATCGCACTTTCGGTGAGGATGCGCTCGGCGCCGTTGAAGGCATTGGCATGGACGGTCTTGTCGACAAAATTGTCGCCGCGATCGGTCTCCGCCAAAGCCACGGGCAGGATCGGCTGGGTCATCTTGCCGATTGAGCCATCGAGCTTGGTACCCTTGGACACGACCTCGCAGGCGGCGGAGACCGCCCCGCAACGCTTGTGGCCCATGACGACGATCAGCGGCGCATGCAGATGTTCGGTGCCATATTCGATCGTGCCGAGCACATCGGTGTCGACCACGTTTCCGGCATTGCGGGCGACGAAGAGTTCGCCGAGCGTCACGCCGCCGAATACAAGTTCCGGCACGACACGGCTGTCGGAACAGGTCAGCACGATCGCCCAAGGTGCCTGGCTCTTGGCGACCTCCTGCCGGCGCTTGGAAATATTGGCGGCGCAGGCTTCCGTGTCGGCGATGAATTTCTTGTTGCCTTCCTGGAGTTTTGCCAGTGCTTCATCCGGCAGGAGGGCGGGAGCGTTCGAGGCGAATGCCGGCATGGTCATGTCAAAGCCTGCAGTCATGACGGCCACGCCTCCGATGCCGGCAAATTTCAGCAGGGAGCGACGGCTGAGTGGGGAGGAATTGCATTCAAAGCACATGGTATCGGTCCTTTTGCAATATCCGGGATGGCTGCGGAGAAATGGGACCTGCTCCAAGTCATGTTCGGCAATTCTCCGGGAATCGGAGAATGGCCGATTGGTTATGCCTTGATATGGCACTCATCAAGCGGAATTTTGACGCATCGGAGGAGCTAAGCCAATCCTGGAGTATCGCCCCGGCCGTACGGTAGATCAACCCGGCCCTGACGGGTTCTGGCGAGGGATGCTCATGCGCGGCATATTGGGTTGCAAGGGACCCTTTGGGCGCTGCCTTCTGCTTTCTTTAGTGGCTCCGCTGCCGCCGGCGGGATCGCATTCATTAACTCACTCGGGAACCTAGGAGCATTTGTGGGGCCGTTCGTTATAGGGTATCTCCGTAGTCAGCCCGGAGGTTTTTCCACAGGCCTATACGCTTTGGCAATTATGGGCCTAGTTGCGACAGTCATGTCGATTTTCCTCCTGCGCCTCCTGCGCCAAACTCGATAGAAACAACCAGATGTTCTTGTGTTTGTTGTCACGTGAGCCGAGCCGGTTAGCTGCACAACGAGATGCGGCTCGGGTCAGCGAGGAAACCAACAGCAAGAGCTCGCAAAATTCCTCAGCGTCACCGGCCGCCGTCTTCGCACCCAAGGCCGAAACCGGCAATGCCGCTCATGTCGGCCCACCGATGCCGGGCGCCATCTCGCGCGTCTTTGTGTCGCCCGGACAGGCGATCAATGCCGACGATGTGCTGGTGTCGACCGAAGCGATGAAGGTGGAAACGGCAATTCACGCCGAGGAGAACGGCACGATCGCCGAAGTTCTCGTCAAAGCCGGCGACCAGATCAATGCCAAGGACCTGCTTGTAACTATCGCGGCCGGTTCAGCGTAAAGTTCCATAACGTTGATTATGCTATTTGGTGTTGTAGCGGCTATTTAGTAATGCGACAGTTGGGCCAGTTAGAGATGCGACAATCTCGCCTCTCGACGACTGGTCAATGCCAATGTCGGGAGCAAGGATGACGACCTTCAGCCTGGTCGAGACCATGAGCGGTCGGAGTCGTCATGTCCTTTATGATCACCATGTCGCAGAAAGAATTGCATCGCCTCGAACTCATCCAGAAGATCCGTGACGAACGCCTGAGCGTTGTGCAGGCCGCCGAACGGCTCGACCTCAGTCGAAGTCAGGTCCATCGGCTGCTGCAGGCCTATGACCGGGATGGTCCGGCCGGGCTTGTTTCCAAGAAGCGATCGCGACCGAGCAACCGGCGCCATAGCGAGGAGTTTCGCAATGCGGCGCTGAATCTGATCCGTGAACGCTATCTGGATTTCGGTCCGACGCTGGCGCGTGAGAAGCTGATCGAGCTGCACCGGATCTCGGTCGCCAAGGAGACCCTGCGGCAATGGATGACCGAGGCCGGCATCTGGGTCTCGCGTCGGGAACGCAAGAAGCGGGTTTTCCAGCCACGCGGCCGACGTGATTGCTTTGGCGAACTGGTACAGATCGATGGCTCGCATCACTGGTGGTTCGAGAACCGTGGGCCCAAATGCGGCCTGCTCGTCTATATCGACGACGCCACCGGCAAGCTGCTGCATCTACGGTTTGCCGGCTCGGAGAACACCTTCGACTATCTGCACGCGACCAAGGCCTATCTGCAGCAATGGGGCAAACCGCTGGCCTTCTACAGTGACAAGCACGGCGTCTTTCGTTCGACCCATGCGTCGGAGAAGGACCGGACGAGCGGCCTGACACAATTCGGCCGCGCGCTTTATGAGCTGAACATCGACATCATCTGTGCCAATACCCCGCAGGCCAAAGGCCGCGTCGAACGTGCGAACCAGACACTGCAGGATCGGCTGGTCAAGGAAATGCGGCTGCGCGGCATCGACACGATCGAGGAAGCCAACGCCTATGCGCCTGAGTTCATTGCGGATTTCAACGCGCGTTTTGGCAAACAGCCGCGTAATCCGAAGGACATGCACCGGCCGTTGGCCGACCACGAGAACCTCGATGGCGCCATGTGCCGCAAGGAAGTTCGCACGCTGTCGCAGGCTTTGACGCTGCGCTATGACAAGGTGCTGTTCATCCTTGATCCGACAGATCTTTCCAGGTCCCTGGCGGGTAAGAAGGTCGTCGTTTGCGACTATCCGGACGGGCGCCTCGAGATCATGCACGAGAGCTTTGCCCTGCCCTACCGAACCTTTGACACGTTACGCTCCGTGCATCGCGCCGAGGTCGTCGATAACAAGCGGTTGGACGACATGCTGTCTGTTGTCGCCGAGCTGCAGGCTGGGCGGGAGCAGCAGCGCAGCAAGGGCGGACCACGGCGAACTGGGCAGACGGACCATATGTTCGGCATTCGCGATGGCAGCACGGGGAACGGCTACCAGAAACGTGGACGCAAGCCGAGAACGGATTACATGAACGATCCGGCGGTGATCGCACGGCGGGAGAAAGCGTTATTGAGGCAGCCGGCTGCGGAATAAAGGGCGTCAATGCACGCCGATATCGCTTTGCGTATCTGACTCCAATTGCAGGCAGGCGGACCAAAGCGGCGTCTTGTGGAAGGCTCCGTCTTGAAGAAGCGTGAGCCCTTCTCGTGCCTCATAAAGCAGGCCCAGCCAGCACAGGCGCCGCAGGACGCCATATTGGAGATCGGATTTGAGCTCCCAGGCTTCCAGGGTCATTTCGGTGGCGGACAGAGGTGCCGTGTCTGGATAGAGGATCTTCACGACGTCCAAAGGCGTACAGCCTTCTCTCGCCTTGATATTGAGAAGATTGAGGAACATGCGCCACCAGCGTAGGCGCGCTTGCACCTCAGCTTCCCGCTCGGTGGCATGGACATACGAGTAGAGATAGTCTGTGGCCACGAGATCGAAGAAGGCTTGCGGGTTCACCAGAAACTCCCGGCCGCGTCTGGTTGGCAGCAGCACATCCTTTTTCCGGCGAAGAAGCTTCAGATGGCGGGTCGTGTCCCGCACGACCCAGAGCGGCGGCATGTCGCTTTCGTTCAGCACTTTGTTCATGCTGTAAAGGTCTTCAGCTGTGAAGTCGGGCCACAGGAAGTTCACAGCGGCCCAATGTACGAATTTGCGGTTCATAGCACCGGTCGCGGTCAATCCTATGCCACCCTCACCGTCAGCATAGGCAACGGACAGAAGCATGCCGCGGAAGAGGTGACAGCGCGGCGACATCGACGTCACCCTGCAGCTTGATTTCCGGAAGCATCGTGCAGCTTTGATCCCTACCCGCTCAATTCAGATAAAAGCGAGTATCAGCCGGCGACTGAACAATTGCTATTGAGAAAGCTAAAGCCGAAGAGGTGTTCTTTCACCCGCCCCCGCTCCGCCCTTTCAACCCGGCCCAGCCGGTCGGATCGGGGGCTGATCATCGGTGCCAGTGTCGCGTTTCTAACTGGCCGACAGCGTCGCAGCCCTATTCGGCTTTGACAGGTGTTGTAGCCGCAAAGTTGAAGTGTCCTGATTCTGCAAAGTTGGAATGTCACACTCTCCCCGTTTTGATGACGGCGGAGATTGCAGATGGGATTGATAGCGATGAGCGAGCGTGATCTGCAGCGGATCGCGGTTTTGTCGAAGGTTGCCGACGGCCGCATGACGATGGTGTCGGCGTCGCATGTGCTTGCTCTCAGCGAGCGCCAGGTGCGGCGGCTGTTGGATCGCATCAGAACGACCGGTGCGGCATCGATCCGGCACAAGGCGATCGGCCGGCCGTCGAACAACCGGATCAGCGATGGTGTTCGCGATTATGCGGTGACGCTGGTTCGTGAACGTTATGCGGATTTCGGTCCGACGCTGGCGGCCGAGAAGCTTGCCGAGCGCGATGGATTGCGTGTGTCGCGCGAGACGTTGCGCGGCTGGATGACGCAGGCCGGATTGTGGCTGTCACGCAAGCAGCGGCGGACGTTTCATCAGCCGCGCTTGCGGCGCGAAGCCTATGGCGGGCTGGTGCAGATCGACGGGTCCGAGCATCGCTGGTTCGAGGATCGTGGAGATCCGTGCTCGCTCCTGGTGTTTGTCGACGATGCGACGGGCCGGTTGATGCAGTTGCGGTTCGTGCGCTCTGCCTTTTATTCCGACAAGCACTCGGTCTTCCGGGTGACGAAGAAGGAGGCCAAGGGTGGTCAGGGCATGACCCAGTTCGGGCACTCTCGGAGCTAAATATCGAGATTCTCTGTGCAAACTCCAGCCAGGCCAAAGGCCGTGTCGAGCGGATGAACCGGACGCTGCAGGATCGTCTGGTCAAGGAATTGCGACTGGCAGGCATCGACAGCATGGAGGCAGGCAATGCATTTCTGCCGGGCTTCATGGTGGACTACAATGGGCGGTTTGCGATTGTCCCTGCCCGATCCGATGACCTGCACCGGCCGGTAAATCTTGCACCGGATCGGTTGAAAGAGATCCTGTGCAAACGCGAGCAGCGCTATGTCGGATCGCAGCTGACGTTTTCGTTCGAGCGTAAGCGGATCATGCTGGAGGAGAGCGACGTGACGCGCGGATTGGCCGGCCGCTATGTCGAGACCTATGCCTATGCCGACGGCCGCCTCGATGTACGATGGAAGGGACATTCCCTGCCCTACAAAACCTTCGACAAGGACCAGCGGGTGACGCATGCGGCGATCACCGAGAACAAACGGCTCGGCGACGTTCTGTCTTATATCAAGGAGCGTCAGGAGCAGCCGTCGAAGCCGGTGGTGATGACCAACAGCGAGATGAACGGCTATGTGCGACGTGCTCACGGTCCGGGACGGCGGAAGGATTTTACGAACGATCCGGCCGTCATCGAACGCCATAAAGCTGCGCTGGCAAAGCGCGATGCTGCCGAGTGAGGCGTCGATCGCATCGTCTTAAAGCTAAAGCCGATGGGCGCCCCTCACCCGCCCCCGCTCCGCCCTTTCAACCCGGCCCAGCCGGTCGGATCGGGGCTGATCATCAGAGCCAGCGTCGCGTTTCTAACTGGCTGACAATGTCGCCCCTCTAATCAGCTTTGACAGCAATTGTAACCGCAAAGTTAGAATGTAAGAACGACTGGCATCTATTGCTCGATCCATCTCCACCCTATTGCAGGAAAAGGTAAATGTCGCTCTGCATGCCTGATGGCCCCAGAGTGGCCGTGTAGGGCACACCATGGATACTGAAGTTGGTGGGTTTGTCCGCGCTCGGCAGCAAGTCAAACAAGTACATTGCAGGCAGAAGGTCATCTGGTACCGGTTGATTGCCGTGTTGCCAGCTCGGAGGGACAAATCCTCCCAAGTCGTCCACAGGCAGCGTGTACTGTGGGGTGCCGAAGATCGATGCCCCCAAGCTTTGCTCCCATGGTGCGTCTGGCGGATTGACGCTTTGCACCGGTGAATAGGCAGCTGACGGCAAATCCTGCCGGAAGGTCGCTGTATTCCAGCTATCGGGAAGCTGGCCGGGTTGACCCACTCCATGCCAAAACTCTGCGGGATCGGCGATCTGTGTGGAGGACTCCGGTTCAGCCGCCGCAGCCCCCGCTCGAGCACTGTTGGTCGCGGTGCTCAGACGTCGTTGGAGTTGCTCCCGATCGGCGACGAGGTTGTCGAGGTGCAGCACGGCTGGCCGGTCTCTTCGCGCCAGACGTCTAACGAGCGCCCGCGTGCCGTCAACCACGAAGACTCCGCAATCATAGTCGTTCCGCTGTTGGGTCATGCGGACGGGCTCCAGACGGGTACCCAACCTTTGTGCGAGCATTGCTGCAAACTCGTCGTTCTGGCCCCGGAAGGAGTCATAGTGATAGGCAGCCGGCCCCTCGCGGTTGCGACGGTCAACGAGTAGCAGCGACCAATGGGTGCCGCGGTGATCAGGATCCGAAGCACTGGCATCGCTCACTGGAAGGAACAGGAAGTCGGCTGTATCTCTTCCATTCTGATCATTAACGATGCGCTGGAAAGCGCTCAGCGCGGTGCTCTCATCGCCCAGGCGCAGATGATAATGGGCTATCAGGGGATCGATAAGCCGCGTCCTGGCTGCGAGATCCGGATCGTTTCGCTGCAAGTCCTGCATTAGCAGCTCATAATCCGTCTGGATATGCTGGTCGCCCAGCCATTCGGTATGGTCGAGCGACAATCCGCTGCGGCTTTCGATCGGTGGATCAACCTGCTGCAGCGGCGAAGTTGATCTGAACTCGGCACGTGAATCCGAACGGCCGTCCAGACCGGCCGGTTCGCGGCCACTTGCCGGCTCAGGGGACAACCCCGACGCTGCGTTCGCCTCAACGACTTGCTGGTACTGCCGAAGCCGCTTGAAAGAGATAGTGTGTTTTCCCATGTCTTCGGTGAAGTCTTGGTAATCTTTTTTCAACGACCATTGCTGCTGATCACTGCCGTTGAGCCGGCTCGCTATGCTCTCCCTACCCCTGGTTTGCAGCCAATCACTAAACTTTCGTTGAGTGCTGGCCAGTCTCCAGACGACTCTCCTCTGCGAAGTCGAGTCCGGTCCGAGCTTACTCAGCTCTTCGTTGGCGAAGCTATCAATCATGAGGGCGTCGTCGGGATAAGGATTATGCTGTTTCAACTGCGACTCAGCGCCTAGATACTGCCGCAGCCGATCGAAACTCACGCTTATTCTTTTTCCTTCAGCGTTGGTAAAGTTACTGTAATCGTCCTTTAACGACTGTTGCTGCTGATCACTGCCAGTCAAGCGACTGCCTATGCTCCCCCGACCCTTCTTTCGGAGCCAATCACTAAACCTCCGTTGATTGCTGGCCAGATTCAAGACTACTTTCCTCTGCGAAGTCGAGTTCGATCCGAGCTTGCTCAGCGCTTCCTTGGCTAGGTCATCAATGATGCGGGCGTCATCGGGATAAGGATCATGCTGTTTCAACTGCGACTCGGCGCCTAGATACTGCCGCAGCCGATTGAAACTCACGACCACTTTTTTTCCTTCCTCCTTGGTAAAGGCCCTAAAATCCTCCTGCAACGACCGTTGCTGCTCATCAGTACCGGTGAGTCGGCTGACCATGCTCTCCCTGCCCTCCCTTTTGAGCCAATCGCTAAATTTTCGTTGGTTACTGGCATTTTTCCGGGAAGTCGAGACCGGTCCGAGCTTACTCTGCTCTTCGTTGGCCAAGGCCTCAATAATGAGGGCGTCGTCGGGATAAGGATCATGCTGCTTCAACTGGGACTCGGCGCCTAGATACTGCCGCAGCCGATCAAAACCCACGTTTATTCTTCCTTCAGCCTTGGTAAAGCCCCTAAAATCGTCCTTCAACGACCCTTGCTGCTGATCACTGCCAGTCAGGCGACTGGCTATGCTCCCCCTACCATTCTTTTGGAGCCAATTACTAAACCTCCGTTGATTTATGGCCGTAATCCGGACAACATTCCTCTTGGAAGTCGAGTCCGATCCGAGCTTGCTCAGCTCTTCGTTGGCTAGGTCATCAATGATGCGGGCGTCGTCGGGATAAGGATGATGCTGTTTCAACTGGGACTCGGCGCCTAGATACTGCCGCAGCCGATCTAAACTCACGACCACTTTTCCCTCGGCCTCGGTAAATTTCCTAAAATCCTCCTGCAACGACCGTTGCTGCTCATCAGTACCCGTGAGTCGGCTGACTATGCTCTCCCTGCCCTCCCTTTTGAGCCAAGCGCTAAATTTTCGTTGGTTACTGGCATTTTTCCGGGAAGTCGAGACCGGTCGGAGCTTACTCCGCTCTTCGTTGGCCAAGGCCTCAATAATGAGGGCGTCGTCGGGATAAGGATCATGAATTCGGCGGCCCATCAGGCGCGGCCCAGGTCCAACGGCTTGGAGTTCTTGCCCCTCAGGCGAGAGCCTCCTGAAATGAGACAGTGCTGAGTTAAGACGCTTACGATCGTCCCCACCGTTTGCCCAGTAATCCGCGATATCACCGGCTAGCGAATCTGGATCGTTTAAAAGCCGAGAAGCCATCGAATCTCTGTTTTCTGCTCGGAGCCAACGAGCGAACCTCCTAAGAATCCCTAAATTGTTCTCGACGGTAGCCTCGGGAACCCTTCCGTCCCCTCGGCCGACGCTACCGTCGGGTAGAATTTCGTAGTTTCGGACTGCTTCCGCGAACTGGTTGATGCGGGTCTCGTCATCAGGATGCATGTCTCGGTCGGCGGGGCGACCACGCTTGGCGCCGACGCGAACCTTGGTTGAGGCCACGTGAGTCTCCGTTGCGGCATCGACGTCTTGCTGCCCGCGCAAGTCGCTCGGATCCTGTTCCAGGTCTCGGCTCTCTGAATAGTAGTCGTCGATCCAGGCGTCCGTCTCGAAAGCTCCGGTCACGCCTTCGATCCACCCACTTACTTCGCGAGAATCGTCATCGCGCGGCTGGTTCCGTCTTGGGTACATCGATGCCGGTCCTCCGGAAATTCAAATTTGGAACCTCGATCCTAATGCCTGCCGACCGCCGCCCAGCATGCTAAAGCCAGATCCAATCATGCCCTCAAGGCATGGCCGAACACCATATGGCGACGGCTTGCCGACAATCGTCTGCACTCGACCATCAGGCCGACACAGAGGCTCGCCAGCTTGCCGCTTGCCATGCGGAGCCCGCTAAAATTGGCCTTCATTTAAGCAGTTCGAGTGATGTGTTGGACATGCAGCGTGAAGGGTGCCGTCAGAATTTCCGATTCCAACCAATCTTTCCGCCGGCCTTTCTGATTTCGCCGCCTCAGGCAACGGAACCATTGCGGTGTAGCTGCTTGCAGAACCCGTTGCACGCCTGATAGTTATGCGACCTATGGGGCGGCGATCAGGATGAGACGCCGTATTGCCTCACCCAAGAGTGTTCCCGGAGAATAATGTCGTTGGCTCACTCGATGTTTTCGAATGCCTCACGGGTTGTTCCGATCGTATCCCCGCACCTGGTGCAGGTGACGGAGGTAGCGAAGCCGCTCGCGAGCGCGCCTCTCAATAGCGCTGTAGCGAGCGGGCGGCTTCGCGGGCGGTCATCATGTTTTCCGGTGGGGTCGGTTGTCGAAGGCCAACCTGGCGGTAAGAGCGCGGATGACGATCCTGTATTGTTCGGTAATGATCTCACTGCCCGACCTCTATACTTTCCGTCTGCCGCGCGGCATCGGCGAATGGCCCGAACACCAGCGCATGGCCTGTGTACTGCGCCAGATTTTCATTCGGCGCTGCACGGTCCGAATGAGGCCGTCGGGATACACGCCGGGGCATTTGACCTGCAAGCGTTCAAGCAACTCTCGCGAAGTTCGCCAAGGCTCCGCCTCGAACCATTCCTCGAGTTCGGCAGTGACGGCGAGTAGAGGATCGGGCCTCCGCCGCTCTCGCTTGGCCGCTGGCTTGGAGCTGGCAGTCGGTTTCACTTCACCACCACGCCAAGCAATCCGTAAGCCAGAAAGAAAGTCTTCGAGCGTCAGGTACATCGCCTTGAGCCAAAGGCATGTATCCTCCGGCGTGCGTGGGTCGTCAAGCAGCCGCTGGAAGAGTGTGGCAGGACGATGATAGCGCTTGATCACCTTGGCTCCGTCACGGTGCTTTTCTTTCAGCTTGAATGATGGCTGAAAGAAATTCACGAACAACCGCATTGACGAATAAAGCTTGGCCAGCTCCCGAGTGGCTCGCAGCCCCTCGAAGCGTCGGTATCCAACGATCTTGCGCACGATTGCGCCATTCTTCTGCTCGACAAATGCCTGATCATTCTTTCGGTAAGGGCGGCAACGGGTAAGTTCGATATTATCGCGCAAGCAATACTCATGAACACTCTCGTTCATGAACACACTGTCGTTATCGGTGTCGAAGCCCAGCAGCGGGAACGGCAGCAACTTGCGCAGTTCGGCCAACGCAGTGATCAGTACCGTTTGCTCGCGAACCATCCTTGAGGACCCGATCAATCGTCGCTGGGCTCATCGTCAAGAGTCGCCGGCGCGTCTCGCTATTCATATCGCCGTGTCCATGACGTTCCATCGCTTCGATTAGTGTTGGCAACAGGGGGTGTAGTCGCTTGCCGCAAATTCGATCCGACGCCTCCCAAACAACGACGAGCGCTGCCCGCACGTCGTCGCCGTAAACCCGGCGCCCTGGCCGAGGACCACCCTTCGCCGGTTTGCGTTCTCCTCGCAGCAGTCGCATCGCATGCTTGCGATGAAAGCCCGTGAGCGCCACGAACTCGTCTAACATCCTCGCCTTCTCGGCCCGCCCGCCTAACACATAGCGACAACTGATCGCTGCCACCAATTCCGCACGTGTCGCCATGCTGACCTTCCTCATCACAGCTCCCGAGGTTGATTCGGCGGGAGCAATTTAGATGAGGCAATAACCCATTCTCAGGGAGCAGTTCAGGCGAGGCAATGCGCGCGACAAACTGGCGGTGCCTTTGATTGTCGCGAATGAGGCTGGCCTGCCGCGCCGGCGTTTGACCCCCATGGGTGGAACGTCGTCGATAGCTTTCAACGTTCATTTCGAATGATCGTTGCGTGATGAACAAGTCGGTCCACCGCGGCACCCGCCCGCAGGCATTAGTTGCAGGATACGGGTCGGCATCGAGCACCCAACTCACACGTTGGCTCATGATCGCTGTATGAAATGCATCCGGCGCCATGGGCGGGTTTCGTCCTGGCCTGAAGCCATAGTAGAACCCGCAAAGGGTAGGCCGTCATAGACGGCACTAAGCACTTCAGCGACCGCGCCAGCATCCTTCGCACCCGAGGCTCTTCCCGCATCCGTATCTGTCTACACCTCAGATGCGACAGCCGTCGCCTCTTGGGATGCTGGCCAAACGTCACGTTTTGAAGGAAGACTGGCGACGTGCACATTCGATGTCGCCCCCGGCACTGGGGATCGTCTCATCTGGGTTGGCGCGCTGCACGTGGCCGCGTAAAAACGGATTCTCTCTCAACGGTTTGGTGCTTTTCAAGAACGACTGGCATCTATTGCTCGATCCATCTCCACCCTATTGCAGGAAAAGGTAAATGTCGCTCTGCATGCCTGATGGCCCCAGAGTGGCCGTGTAGGGCACACCATGGATACTGAAGTTGGTGGGTTTGTCCGCGCTCGGCAGCAAGTCAAACAAGTACATTGCAGGCAGAAGGTCATCTGGTACCGGTTGATTGCCGTGTCGCCAGCTCGGAGGGACAAATCCTCCCAAGTCGTCCACAGGCAGCGTGTACTGTGGGGTGCCGAAGATCGATGCCCCCAAGCTTTGCTCCCATGGTGCGTCTGGCGGATTGACGCTTTGCACCGGTGAATAGGCGGCTGACGGCAAATCCTGCCGGAAGGTCGCTGTATTCCAGCTATCGGGAAGCTGGCCGGGTTGAGCCACTCCATGCCAAAACTCTGCGGGATCGGCGATCTGTGTGGAGGACTCCGGTTCAGCCGCCGCAGCCCCCGCTCGAGCACTGTTGGGCGCGGGGCTCAGACGTCGTTGGAGTTGCTCCCGATCGGCGACGAGGTTGTCGAGGTGCAGCACGGCTGGCCGGCCTCTTCGTGCCAGTCGTCTAACGAGCGCCCGCGTGCCGTCAACCACGAAGACTCCGCAATCATAGTCGTTGCGCTGTTGGGTCATGCGGACGGGCTCCAGACGGGTACCCAACCTTTGTGCGAGCATTGCTGCAAACTCGTTGTTCTGGCCCCGGAAGGAGTCATAGTGATAGGCAGCCGGCCCCTCGCGGTTGCGACGGTCAACGAGTAGCAGCGACCAATGGGTGCCGCGGTGATCAGGATCCGAAGCACTGGCATCGCTCACTGGAAGGAACAGGAAGTCGGCTGTATCTCTTCCATTCTGATCATTAACGATGCGCTGGAAAGCGCTCAGCGCGGTGCTCTCATCGCCCAGGCGCAGATGATAATGGGCTATCAGGGGATCGATAAGCCGCGTCCTGGCTGCGAGATCCGGATCGTTTCGCTGCAAGTCCTGCATTAGCAGCTCATAATCCGTCTGGATATGCTGGTCGCCCAGCCATTCGGTATGGTCGAGCGACAATCCGCTGCGGCTTTCGATCGGTGGATCAACCTGCTGCAGCGGCGAAGTTGATCTGAACTCGGCACGTGAATCCGAACGGCCGTCCAGACCGGCCGGTTCGCGGCCACTTGCCGGCTCAGGGGACAACCCCGACGCTGCGTTCGCCTCAACGACTTGCTGGTACTGCCGAAGCCGCTTGAAAGAGATAGTGTGTTTTCCCATGTCTTCGGTGAAGTCTTGGTAATCTTTTTTCAACGACCATTGCTGCTGATCACTGCCGTTGAGCCGGCTCGCTATGCTCTCCCTACCCCTGGTTTGCAGCCAATCACTAAACTTTCGTTGATTGCTGGCCAGTCTCCAGACGACTCTCCTCTTGGAAGTCGAGGCCGATCCGAGCTTGCTCAGCTCTTCGTTGGCCAAGGCATCAATCATGAGGGCGTCGTCGGGATAAGGATGATGCTGTTTCAACTGCGACTCAGCGCCTAGATACTGCCGCAGCCGATCGAGACTCACGTTTATTTTTACTTCAACGTTAGTAGTAAATTCCCTAAAATCGTCCTTCAACGACCGTTGCTGCTCATCACTGCCAGTCAGGCGACTGCTTATGCTCCCCCGACCATTCTTTCGGAGCCAATTACTAAACCTCCGTTGATTGCTGGCCAGATTCAAGACGCCTTTCCTCTTGGAAGTCGAGTCCGGTCCGAGCTTGCTCAGCTCTTCATTGGCGAAGCCATCAATCATGCGGGTGTCGTCGGGATAAGGATCATGCTGTTTCAACTGCGACTCGGCGCCTAGATACTGTCGCAGCCGATCGAAACCCACGCTTATTTTTACTTCAACGTTAGTAGTAAATTCCCTAAAATCGTCCTTCAACGACCGTTGCTGCTCATCACTGCCAGTCAGGCGACTGCTTATGCTCCCCCGACCATTCTTTTGGAGCCAATCACTAAACCTCCGT
>NZ_CP020949.1 GCF_000172795.2 Rhizobium sp. CIAT894 | reverse complement strand
TCAGCTCACCTTGCGATATCCTTGGTCGTTTGCCTTTAGCAACGACATCAGCATTGGCCCAAGCGAAAACTCCCCCCGATCCGAGCGTTTCGTCAGGTCGCGCAGATAGCCACCGGCGGAATTGATAAAGTTTGAGCGTTCCAAAATGCACGCCATCGCCGCTGCGGCATTTTCCGGTCCCATGGCATTGCAGGCCTCCTCGTAGGCCGATGGGCTGACACCCAACATTGAGCGGACTACGACGGCCGCCGCCATTAACTCCCGCCAATTCGAAATGCCGCCGACCGGCCCATAGTCAGTAATCTGCGGGCAGGCTCGAAGCACCATTCCCAACGGGAACGCCCTGATCTGTTCGAGTTTAGCCTTGGTGTCTCGGGGCGTCACGCTCTTTGGGTGCGGCTGTTCCGCCAAGTTTTCGCCCTGAGCCTTTCCAGTGCAAGGTTCAAATTCATTTATAGATTCGGTATTTGAATTCTGTATGTGGCGGTCATTTTGAATGGCATTGCCCTTCAAATTATCGGTATTTAGTTGAATTTCCAATATATTGAGTACCTCTTCGCGCAGGAGCTCCATTTCATCAAGCGCCGCTTCGACTTGTGTCCTGCCGGGATAGCGCGGAAGCCGCGCGAGGATACCAATATACGCCGTTTCAACCTTCCCCCAGTTGCCTG
The DNA here is from genome assembly GCF_000172795.2 of Rhizobium sp. CIAT894. NCBI lineage: Bacteria > Pseudomonadati > Pseudomonadota > Alphaproteobacteria > Hyphomicrobiales > Rhizobiaceae > Rhizobium > Rhizobium sp. CIAT894. The sequence continues at coordinate 272,996 of NZ_CP020949.1, read as the reverse complement.
ACGCACCCTCCTCGATCGCAGCCGAGATTAGCTTGCGGACATCGCGTCTGCAGATCGTGAGAGCTTCCTTTGCTCTCCGAAAGCGCATACGTTCTGCGGCGACGTCTTGTGCTAACATTGCAAGCTCCTTGGCGCGAGCCAAGAGTGGCGTTAGATCAAAACCATATGCCTGCTCGATTTCACCATCGCGATTGCGGTGTGCGTACCGCTTACCATTTGGACTGTCGCGGCGCTGGATGAGCCCGGCATCGACGAGTGCGCCGAGCTGCCGGCGGAGTGTGGTTTCCGTAATCCCGTGAGCGCGTACGGACAGCTGTGCATTGGACGGAAACACTACAAGGCCGTGTTCAGCGTCAAGCTCCCCATTGGGATAGAACGTCAAGAGCGCATCGAGAACCGCTAGCGCTCTGTCCTGAAGGCCGAAGCGTTCCCGCGCCTCGCAAACGTCGCGAAATACTTTCCACTTTTCAATACGCGCGCCTGGACTTGAATCTGCGATCGCCATCTGGCCTTTGACCAGGGCAAGCGACATCGGCCGCCGCCCAAAGGGCGTCGTTACATGTCCCGTCTGCATTTTTCTCTCACCTTTCGTTAGGCAAAAGAAATCCGCTCACCAAATCGGCGCCAAGACTCTTGACTGTGATTCCGGGAAATGCGATTCTCGATCCTGCTAGAGATGACGAGAGAGGCTTCCACGGTTTACCGTTTGGGGGCCTTTTTCTTTTGCGGCTTAGTCTCCGTCGGTTTTTTGTTTCGATCCTCTGTACTCGTCGTACAAACGATCCATGTGGGCGGAAAGCCAGTCGCTGAAGGGCTTCGCCTCGACATTCGAAAGCTCAATGGCAACCTTCTTCGACTTCGCGTTCATCACGAAATTCAGCGACCGATCGCTCGACGTCCAATCCTTCGCGGGCGCAGCTGTCTTCGGCGTCTTTGCAGCCGATTTGACCTTGTATCGCTTCAGGTAGTCATGAAGTTCATCGAACCGCTCGTCTTCATCGAGCTTCAGGAACTCAGCGGATCCCGAATGCTCCACTGCGACCTTCGACAGGGCAGGGGCAAGAACCAATTGCCGAAGGCTCAGCCATCTGTCGCGGCCGATCTTCTTGGATGCGCCCAATGCTTGGATAATTGAGGCCGGGACCGTCTCGACAACTCCGAGCATCTTGGAGAGCATCGCCTCATCGATTGCGAGCGACGATCGAACCACATCCTTGGTCATTCCCGACGCAAGCAGGTTCTGGGCGAAGTAGGCGCGCTCTATGAACGACAGGTTCGAACGGGCTGCGTTCTCCTGCCCTTGGACAATCGCCGAGGTGATGTCGTCGAGCTTCTTGACGATGGCTTTGACGGGTAGGCCCAGTTCCCGAGCGACCTTGAGGCGACGATGGCCGAAGACGACCATATATCGCTTACTGTCCGTAGAGCTGGGTCGAACCAGGATAGGCGTTGTTTGACCAGATTCCTTGATAGCTTGAAGGAGTTCCTGAAACTCCTCCCCATCGTCCGAAAGACGGTCGGCAATAAAGGAAGCGTCAATCAGCCGTGGATCCAGATCCACGATCACCTCGCCCTCCATAAGCTTCTTGGTGTTCTCCGCCATATCTTCAATGGAACGAACAACCGTCTTTGCTGCTCCTGTCATGCCGTAGCCGGGCTTCGTCGGCGTCTGATTAGCCGTAATCGAAGCCATGTCTAATTTTGCAAAAGGATTCTCACGAGACATAACCGCCCTCCAAGCCTGTGCTCAACCATGATAAGGCGTTGGCACCAATAGGAAAAATGCCGGAAAAAACGGCTGACAAGCGTGTCATTTCCGTCCCCAAGCGCCATGAATGAGATCGACGATTTCACCGTTAGCCGCATTCAAGCTTTCCATCGCTCGATCGTAGGTGGACCTTACGAAATCACCTCGCTCGACCTCGTACAACGTCTGCTTCTTGATGGAAGCATCGGAAATCGCCGTCGATTTCAGAACGTGGTTTCGCAACATTTGCTGAGCAAACATGGATTGCATAAACCCGACCATCTGGGCCTGCGGGATATCCGTCGGCTCGAAACGCGTGATGAGGTAGCGGAACCATTGTACCCGCATCTCAGCACCCGCCTCCGCAACCGGACCCATAATGCCGCCCAGCATCATCAAGAACTGGCTCATTGACATGATGTCCAACATCTGGGGATGGATCGTGATGAGAATCCCGGTCGATGCCATAAGGGCGGTGATGGTCAAGTAACCCAGTTGTGGGGGGCAATCGATGACGACCACGTCATATCTCTCATCTACCTGCTTCAAAGCGCTGGCTATTCGCATGTAGAAGAGGCGCCCATCCTCTCCCTTTTTCGAAGAGATCGCGAGCGGCACATCGTACTCGTACTCCTGGAGAACCAAGCTCGCCGGCACGACGTCGAGGCCCGGAATGTTTGTTGACTGAATGACATCCGCAATCGACTTGCGCTCGTCATCGAAACGAAGCGCCTCGTATAGGGACGCCGTATCGTCCAGTTCTGGCTGGATACCGAACAGAGAGGTCAGGGATGCCTGAGGATCGAGATCGACCGCCAGCACGCGATGGCCAGTAAGAGCCAGATATTGTGCGAGGTGTGCGGCGGTCGTGGTCTTACCGCTCCCACCCTTGAAATTTACGACTGAGACGACCTGCATGGGTTCGCCCTCACGGCGCCTGGGAACGTAGTACCTCTTGTCGGATTTCTTATTGGCTTCAAGATAGTCTCGGAGTTCCAACATCTGGTCAGCCGTATAATATCGGCGTCCACTGACCGACTCTATCTCTGGTCCCTTTCCGTCAGAATGAATCTGTCGAAGGTGAGTCTGGGTGACCCCCATGAACTCCGCGACTTCCCCCAATTGAAATTTCCGCAGGCCTTTGCGAGCGTCAGGGGGATACTGCTGGCTGCGCAGCATATGCAATGCGCTTGAGATCTTTGCCCCTTGTTGGGCAATCTCGATATCGAAACGATTCGGCTGCGAACTGCTCATTTTGCGAACTATATCCTGGAGGTCTTCACTTTCGAAAAAATGGCCACAATGCCATCATTTGCGAAACTATCTCCCGATTCCCACAGTGTCGCAAGAGGTTTAAAGTTAACAACAGGTTAACAATATTCGCCCGACTTAGCTCTCTCTGCCGAATCTGCAATAACTTTCGGTTAGTTAGGCAGAATTCACTTGCGGCGTACAGCCGACCGAAACTGCAGATCTGCAGACGTTGACGTGGGTTTTACACACTATTTGGAGCGTTCAGACTCTCAAACCCAAACCAGGCGATAGAATCAGCCTCTGCAGATCTGCAGATAGCCACGCAGCTCCTCAGATGGTCTTTCTCCCCGCATGTCTACATCATGCGGAGATTGATATGCAGATTTTGACCGTTTCCCCTAATCGATACGTCGATCATATGGATCTCCTGAAGCAGATGCATCGTCTGCGCGCGGCAGTTTTCCGCGAGCGCCTTGCATGGGATGTCACCATCACTGAAACCGGCGAGCGTGACGAGTACGACGACTTCGATCCGACCTATATCCTTGCGGTCACAGACGGCCAAAGGGTCGTCGGCTGCGCGCGCCTGCTGCCGGCATTGGGGCCAACAATGCTGGAGCAGACATTCCCGCAATTGCTGGCGTCCGGTTCGCTCGGTGCGTCGGCCAGCATTGCCGAGAGCTCGCGCTTTTGCGTCGATACGTCCGTGGCTGAGCGAAGGGGAGGGGGTCAGCTCCATCTCGCGACGCTCACCATGTTTGCCGGGATCATCGAATGGGCGATGGCAAACGGCTACGACGAGATCGTCACGGCCACTGACCTGCGCTTCGAGCGCATCCTGAACCGGGCCGGATGGCCTATGAAGCGGCTTGGCTATCCTGTGGCGATCGGCAATACCGTGGCCGTCGCCGGAACCCTGCCAGCCAATCAGGAAAGTTTTGAACGCGTTTGCCCGCAGGGTTACCACTCGATCGCCGAACATCACGACCGTCAGATCCGGAGCGCTGCGTGACCCTGCTCCGTTCCCATCCCCGCCTGGTCCGCAAACTGCAGGACGCCCTTGGCGACCAGCTCTGCGTCGCGCTCGATGACACGACCGTGGTCGAAATCATGCTCAATCCCGACGGCCGTTTGTTTATCGAACGGCTCGGGCACGGCGTGGCACCAGCCGGCGCGATGACCTCTGCCGCCGCTGAAGTCGTCATTGGCAGTGTTGCCCACGCCCTGCAGTCGGAAGCCGACGACGAACGGCCGATCATCTCCGGCGAACTGCCGATCGGTGGACACCGCTTTGAGGGGCTGTTGCCACCGGTCGTTTCAAGTCCGGCATTCACCATCCGCCGTCGTGCCTCGCGTCTGATCCCGCTCACGGAATATGTAAAGTCAAAGGCGATGACTGAAGCACAGGCTTCCGCCATTCGAAGCGCCATCGACGCGCGAATGAACATCGTCATTTCCGGGGGCACCGGGTCGGGCAAGACCACTCTCGCCAACGCCATCATCGCGGAGATCGTGACTGCCGCCCCGGACGATCGGATGGTTATCCTCGAAGACACCGCCGAGATTCAATGCGCCGCCGAAAATGCCGTGTCTCTGCATACAAGCGACACCATCGACATGGCGCGCCTGCTGAAGAGCACGATGCGCCTGCGGCCCGACCGCATCATTGTCGGCGAGGTCCGCGACGGCGCGGCCCTTACCCTGCTCAAAGCCTGGAACACGGGACATCCCGGCGGTGTCACCACAATTCACTCCAACACGGCGATGTCGGCCTTGCGCCGGCTGGAGCAACTGACGGCGGAAGCCAGTCAGCAGCCGATGCAGGAGGTGATCGGCGAGGCCGTCGATCTCGTCGTCTCCATTGAGCGAACGGGGAAGGGGAGGCGGGTCCGCGAGGTCATCCACATCGAGGGATACCGCAACGGCCGCTATCAGACCGAACACTATGCCCAGATCGATGAGGACAGCCATGTCGCGTAGAATCAATATTCTTCTCACCTGTGCGGCACTGGCCGCCGTTGCAATTTGCCTTCCAGATTCAGCACTTGCCTCTTCCGGCGGTGGCAGTCTCCCGTGGGAGGCGCCGCTCGAGCAGATCCAGCAATCGATCACCGGGCCTGTCGCGGGGTTCATCGCGCTCGCCGCCGTTGCCATTGCCGGCGCCATGCTGATCTTCGGGGGCGAGCTGAATGATTTCGCGAGGCGGCTTTGCTATGTGGCGCTGGTGGGTGGCGTCCTGCTTGGGGCCACCCAGATCGTCGCCCTTTTCGGCGCGACCGGCGCATCAATCGGCGAGGCTCATACACAGGCCGAGCAAAACACTCCCGAATCGACGATGACGCCGGCCACAGTGGGGGAGGGGGCTCATGGCTGAGGTGGGCTCTTCTCTCGAACGCTCGCGGGTACACCGGGCGCTATCGCGGCCGAACCTGTTGATGGGTGCCGACCGCGAGCTGGTGCTATTGACGGCGCTTGCGGCCATCATCCTGATCTTCGTCGTCTTGACCTGGTATGCGGCCCTGTTCGGCATCGCGATTTGGCTGGTCGCGGTCGCGGCGCTGCGTATGATGGCGAAAGCTGATCCCCTGATGCGGCGCGTTTATCTCCGCCATATCTCCTACAAGACGTTCTATCGCGCGACCTCGTCGCCGTGGCGCAAGTTCTGAGGGGCTGCAGATGGTCGCCCTCAAATCATTCCGGCATTCCGGACCGTCCTTTGCCGATCTGGTGCCGTATGCCGGCCTGGTCGATAACGGCGTCATCCTGTTGAAGGATGGCTCGCTGATGGCCGGCTGGTATTTCGCGGGGCCGGACAGCGAAAGTTCGACCGACGCCGAGCGCAACGAGGTGTCGCGACAGATCAACGCGATCCTGTCGCGGCTGGGCTCCGGATGGATGATCCAGGTGGAGGCTCTGCGGGTGCCGACTGGTGATTACCCAACTGAAATCAATTCCCACTTCCTCGATCCAGTGACGCGCGCCATCGACGACGAGCGGAGGACGCATTTCCAGAAGGAGAAGGGGCATTTTGAGAGCCGCCATGCGCTGATCCTGACGTGGCGTCCGCCCGAGCCGCGCCGCTCCGGGCTGACCCGGTATATCTATTCGGATGCGGCCAGCCGTTCAGCCACCTATGCCAACACGGTGCTGCAAAGCTTTTTGACCTCGATCCGGGAGGTGGAACAGTACCTCGCCAACGTAGTTTCGATCCGCCGGATGATGACACGGGAAACGCCGGATCGCGGTGGGTTCCGTGTCGCGCGATACGACGAGCTCTTCCAGTTCATCCGTTTCTGCGTCACCGGTGAAAACCATCCGGTTCGCCTGCCGGACATCCCCATGTATCTCGACTGGCTGGTAACGGCCGAGTTGCAGCATGGACTGACCCCACTGGTCGAGAACCGCTTTCTGGGCGTGGTCGCCATCGATGGGCTGCCAGCCGAAAGCTGGCCGGGCATTCTCAATACGCTCGACCGGATGCCGCTCACCTATCGCTGGTCCTCCCGCTTCGTCTTCCTCGACGCTGAAGAGGCACGGGCACGCCTGGAACGCACGCGCAAGAAATGGCAGCAGAAGGTGCGCCCATTCTTCGACCAGCTTTTCCAGACACAAAGCCGCTCGGTCGATCAGGATGCCCTGCTGATGGTGGCGGAGACAGAGGACGCCATCGCGGAAGCCTCATCGCAGCTCGTCGCTTATGGCTATTACACACCGGTCATCGTGGTCTTCGAAGAAGCCCCGGGCCAGTTGCAGGAAAAGTGCGAGGCGATCCGTCGCCTGATCCAGGCAGAAGGTTTTGGCGCACGCATCGAGACACTAAACGCGACGGATGCCTTTCTCGGTAGCCTGCCCGGCGTCTCCTATGCCAACATTCGCGAGCCGCTGATCAACACCCGCAATCTCGCCGATCTTATTCCGCTGAACTCGGTCTGGTCGGGCAGTCCGACCGCGCCTTGTCCGTTTTATCCGCCGGCCTCGCCACCGCTGATGCAGGTGGCCTCTGGATCGACGCCGTTCCGGCTTAACCTGCATGTCGACGATGTGGGACATACGCTTATCTTCGGCCCAACCGGTTCCGGGAAATCGACCCTGCTGGCGCTGATTGCCGCGCAGTTCCGGCGTTATGCAAATGCTCAGGTGTTCGCCTTCGACAAGGGCGGCTCAATGCTACCTCTGACGCTCGGTCTCAATGGGGATCACTACCAAGTCGGCGGGGATATCGGCCCGTCAGCGGACGGTGAGTTGAGGCCGCTTGCCTTTTGTCCGTTGGTAGAACTGTCGACCGATGGGGACCGTGCCTGGGCAGCCGAGTGGATCGAGACACTTGTGGCGTTGCAGGGTGTGACCATCACGCCGGACTATCGCAATGCCATCTCCAGGCAGTTGGCGTTGATGGCCGAATCCCGCGGCCGCTCGCTTTCCGATTTTGTCTCCGGCGTCCAGATGCGTGAGATCAAGGACGCGCTGCATCACTACACCGTTGATGGTCCGATGGGCCAGCTGCTCGATGCCGAAATGGACGGTCTTGCGCTCGGCGCCTTCCAGTGCTTCGAGATCGAGGAATTGATGAACATGGGCGAGCGCAATCTCGTTCCGGTTCTCACCTACCTTTTTCGCCGCATCGAGAAACGCCTGACCGGAGCGCCTAGCCTGATCATTCTCGACGAGGCCTGGTTGATGCTCGGCCATCCGGTGTTCCGCGAAAAGGTCCGGGAATGGCTGAAGGTCTTGCGCAAGGCCAATTGCGCTGTCGTGCTCGCCACCCAATCGATCTCGGACGCCGAACGATCCGGGATCATCGACGTGCTCAAGGAGAGCTGCCCGACAAAAATCTGCCTGCCAAACGGCGCGGCACGCGAGCCGGGCACACGAGAGTTCTATGAGCGCATCGGCTTCAACGAACGGCAAATCGAGATCGTCGCAACCGCCATTCCCAAGCGCGAATACTACGTCGTCTCTCCCGAAGGTCGTCGTTTGTTCAACATGGCGCTCGGCCCGGTCGCGCTCTCGTTTGTCGGGGCGACTGGCAAGGACGATCTGAAGCAAATTCGCGCGCTTCACTCCGAACATGGGGCCACGTGGCCTCTTCACTGGCTCCAGCAAAGGGGGATCGCCCATGCCGAGACACTTTTCCCGACATCATGAGACCGTACCCATGGTCGTCGTCGTTGCCACCGCGCTTGCGATCGCCTTGCCGCTTCAGGCTTCTGCCGGCGGTGTGACGGGGGAGGCAACCGAATGGACGCAGCTTGCCAACAATGCCGAGCTGATCTCGCTCGTCGGCAAGTCGGCTGAGCAGGTCAACAACCAGATTACCCAGATCTCGCAGCTGGCCGAGCAGATCCAGAACCAGATCAATATCTACAACAATATGCTGCAGAACACGGCGCAATTGCCAAACCACATCTGGGGCCAGGTCGAAAGCGATCTCCAGAACCTGCAGAGCGTTGTGGCCCAGGGGCAGGGGGTCGCCTTCTCGATGGGCAATATCGACGACGTGCTCAAGCAGCGTTTCCAGAGCTTTGCCGAGATGAAGAGCAACCTGCCTGATGGCGCAAGCTTCTCGTCCACCTATCAGAACTGGTCCGACACCAACCGCGATACGATTGCAGGATCCTTGAAGGCCGCGAACCTGACGGCCGAGCAATTCTCGAGCGAAGAAAGCACGATGTCATCGCTGCGCTCGATGTCGGAGACGGCAGACGGGCAGATGAAGGCGCTGCAGGTTGGACACCAGATCGCCGCCCAGCAGGTCGCACAGATGCAGAAACTGCGTGGCCTCGTATCCCAGCAAATGACGATGATGGGCACCTGGTTCCAGTCGGAGCAGGCGCAAAAGGATCTCGCCCAGGCGCGCCGTGAACAGTTTTTTAGCGGAACCGAGCATGACATCCGCGGCGGGCAGACGATGGAGCCCCGCTGGTGAGCCCGCGTGTCGTCATCATCCTCACGGTTGTTGCCGCGTTTGCGGTTAGTGCCGGCATCATCACGTGGATCGTGCAGCCACATCCGGTCGCAATGTTCGGTGCGGGCGAAGCTTCGACGCAGCCCGCCTCTGCTGCGGACCGCCTCGAACACCGAGAAAAATTCTTCGGCGGTGACACCACCCGCGACATCCGCGGCGGCCAGGAGATGAAGCCGCGATGGTGATTGTTCCTCCTTCCCGGCGCCTCGAACTCGCCTTCGCGACGATTTGCATCCTCCTCATCGTGAGCGCGCCGGCAGTGGCGCAACAGGGTGAGGTGCTCACCACTCTGGAGAACTCCGTGGTCGCTGCCGCCAAGGGCTGGGAGACCACGGTTATGAACGCGGCGCGCTCGCTGTTCTGGATCCTTGCCGGAATCGAGGTTGGCATCGCCGCCGTATGGCTGGCGATCAACGCAGCCTCGCTCGACAGCTGGTTTGCCGAGCTCGTGAAACGCATCATGTTCATCGGGCTCTTCGCCTTCATCCTCGACCAGGGGCCGGCCTTTGCAAAAGCCGTGGTCGATAGCCTTTACCAGATCGGCGCCGGCGGCGGGTCGGCCTCCCCGGCCAACATATTCGATGCCGGCATCCGTATCGCGACCAAGATGTCCGAGCAGGCGAAGTTCGGGCTCTGGGAAGACAATGCGCTGGCGATTGCCGCCGTTTTCGCAATGGTCGTGGTCGTTGTCTGCTTTTCGCTCGTTGCCGCCATCTTCGTCTCGGTCATGGTCGAGATGTATGTCGGCCTGCTCGCCGGCATGATCATGCTCGGATTGGGCGGCACGTCCTATACCAAGGACTTTGCCATCAAATATCTGGTCTACGCCTTCTCGGTCGGCATGAAGCTGATGGCGCTGGTCATGATCGCCAAGATCGGCTCGGACATCCTGCTGGGCCTCGCCGAGGCACCGACAGCCACCTCGGAGCAGTTCATCACCACGCTCGCGATCGCCGGCATCTCGGTCGTCGTCTTCGTCATCGCCATGTATGTGCCGCCCATCCTGCAGGGCGTGGTTCAAGGTGCCTCGGTCTCAGGCGGCATGGAAGCGATCCGCCACGGCGGACAGGCTGCATCCTTCGCCGCAGGTGCCGGCTTCCTCGCCGCAGGGGCAGCGAGCAGAGGCTTCCAGGCTGCAAGTTCGGCGAGGGCAGGGGGTGCATCCCTTGGCAGTGCGGCCATGCGCGGAATGGAGGCCGGGATTGGCGGTGCGGCTGGTGCCGTCGGCTCGGCCGCCAAGGATAAGGCGGTCGGTTCACCCGGCGCCTATGCCGGATCGCTGCTCGGGCTCGCCAATGCCAAACTCGACCAGCAATCGGGTCGGGCCGCACCGACTCTTCCAACACCGCCGATCAACGAGACTAAATAACTGGAGGCCGATCATCGATGGCCGGACACATCCCGCTTGATAATCCCTATCTCGCCGCGCGCAACGAATGGAACGAGCGCTACGGCTCCTACGTGAAGGCTGCTGCCGCCTGGCGCATCGTCGGCATCGCCGGCATGACCATGGCCGTGATCGGCTTTGGCTACGCGCTCTACCAAAGCACCCAGGTAAAGCTCGTTCCCTATATCGTCGAGGTCGACAAGCTCGGCACGGCTGTCAATGCCGGCTTCCCGCAGCAGATCGAATATGCCGATCCGCGGGTGGTGCGCGCCACACTCGGCAGCTTCGTCTCGAATTTTCGGAGTGTGACGCCGGATGCGGTCGTGCAGAAGCAGTATATCGACCGAACCTATGGCTTGCTCAGGATATCCGATCCGGCGACCGAGAAGGTCAATGCCTGGTTCCGCTCGAACTCTCCCTTCGAGAAAGCGAAGAGCTCGACCGTTGCCATCGAGGTCAACAATATCGTCGCGCTCTCGAACCAGAGCTACCAGATGGACTGGACCGAATTCGAGCGCGACCGGCGCGGCAAGGAAACCGCCGTTCGCCGCTTCCGTGGCATCGCCACCGTGACCCTGACCCCACCGCAGGACGAGGGCGTCATCCGCGTGAACCCCATCGGTCTCTATCTACGCGACTTCGACTGGACAGCACAACTTTGAAAGGCATGGCCCGAACATGATCATCCCACTCAGAAGAACACGGACCATCCTGACAGGCGCTCTCGCCTCGGGGACGTTGGCGTCTTCACTGTTCATTCCCTTCCATGCTTCTGCAGCCGATGGCGTCACCGCCAACGAGGCGAAAGGCATGGGCATCTCCACCCAGTGGCGCGGGTCGCGCGGCTTGGTGACCAAGGGTGCCGACGGAAAGGTGATTTTTCTGTATGGCGAGGTCCAACCATCCGTTGTTTGCTCGCCGCTGCAGGTCTGCGATATCGAGCTGCAGGGCGGCGAGGTGGTCCGCGACGTGCTCGTCGGCGACACGGTGCGCTGGAAGGTCGAACCGGCGACCTCGGGCGCTGCCGGCGGTCAGGCCATCCATCTGATCGTCAAGCCTTCGGAGCCAGGTCTTGTAACCTCAATGGTGGTGACGACATCCAGGCGGACCTACCATATTCAGCTCAAGTCCCATTCGACGCAGTATATGGCGCGTGTCGGCTTCGAATATCCCGAGGATGTTTCGACAAAGCTTGCCGACATCAATGCCCGGCTGGAGGCCAGCACCATCCCGGGTGCAGGGATACCCGCCGAGCAGTTGAACTTCAGCTACTCCGTTTCGGGCAGGGCCGGCTGGCGGCCGACCCGGGTCTATTCCGACGGGCTCAAAACCTACATCCAGTTTCCGCGCTCGATTTCCGGTCAGGATGCACCTGTTCTGTTCGTGACCTCCGGTGGGCAGAACCGCATCGTCAACTACCGGATGAAGGGCGACATGATGGTCGTCGACTACCATGTCGATCGCGCGGTGCTTGTCTCCGGCGTCGGCTGGAGACAGGAGAAAGTGACGATCAGAAGGGGAGGGAGGTAATGAACGTCGTGCTCTCCCGTTCGCGCCCCTTGCGAGCCATTCGCAGTTTTACTGCAGCCTGCAGCCTCGCCATGCTTCTTTCCGGATGCCAGTCGATCGGAACCGATGGCATCGTGGCCAGCAGCGCACCGTCAGAAATCTCCGGCCCCGCGGCAAGCGCCATCGCCGGCGACATGGTGAGCCGCCTTGCCGAACAAATCGGGCCGGGAAAGGCGACCGTCGCACTGAAAGTAGATACCTCGGCTTTCGGCCAAGCACTGGAAGCGGCGCTGAAGGGATGGGGCTATGCCGTCGTCACCGATCAGGAAACCGATAGCAGTACGAAAGTCATACAACTCGCCTATGTGATCCTGCCGTTCGACGGTCAAGTGCTGGCACGTCTTTCGACAAACAACGTCCAGATCGGCCGCGCCTACACGGTAACGGCAAACGGTGCGACGCCAGCGAGCGCGCTCTCGCTGATGCGGCGCGGGTGAGGGAGGATCCTATGGTGCATTCTCTCAATCTCGGCGGCACGCAAAATAGCCAAGCCGGGTCCGCCATGCGCCGGATCAACCGGCTGCCGATCATCGTCATTATCGTTCTGGCGGTCGCGTTTCTTGGCGTGATCTTTTATGGCCTTGCCTCCCGCGGGCTCTACTTCGGCAAGGACAACGGTCTGGACACGACTTCGGGCAACCCCGCCTCAACCTTCGCCGACCAGATCAAGCGCGGCGTCACCGATGGTATTATCGGAGAGCCGCAGCAGCAGACCACCTTCCAGCCGACGCCGGTCGAGACAAAACAAGCCGATGAAAAGGACAACGATCCCTTCACGCCGCAGCCGGTACAACGCAAGGTACAGCAGCGAGGTCGAGACCTCGAAGCGGAAGAGGTTTGGCGTGCCCGGCTTAAGCGGGAACAGCAAGAACAGTACTTGCGGGAGCAGCAGCGCCAGCGCATGGCTCGCTTGCAGGCGAACAACGCGGCCTACGACGCGCCGCTTGCCATTGATCGGAGCAAGCTGGAAGCGCGGGCGGAGAGGAATGATGCCACTGCGGACGCGGAAGAAAGGGCGACGACAAAATCGACAAACACGGGAAACACACCCGATCTTTATGCGGCCGCGCTGCGTGCAGGGCTCGGTGCTCAAAACGTCGATCCCAATGCGCAAGGCTCGAAGGAAGACTTCTTCAACGCCGACCTGAAGGAGCTTGGCTATCTGCCCAACAGTGTCGTTCCCCAACAATCGCCCTTCGAGCTGAAACGCGGGTCGGTCATTCCCGCGACACTGATTACTGGCATCAATTCCGAACTTCCCGGCCGGATTACCGCTCAGGTGAGCCAGAACGTCTACGATAGCGCCACCGGACATCGGCTCTTGATCCCGCAGGGAACGAGACTCTTCGGTCGTTACGACAGCAAGGTGTCCTTCGGACAGAAACGCGTTCTGGTCGTGTGGACCGACATCATCTTCCCCAACGGCTCGACACTGCAGATCGCCGGCATGTCGGGGACGGATGCGCAAGGGTATGGCGGCTTCAACGACAAGGTGAACAACCATTATTTCCGAACCTTCGGCTCAGCCGTGCTCATCGCCCTGATTGGAACGGGCATCGACATGGCTGTTCCACAGAGTTCGACGCTCGCCACCCAGGGCACCGCCTCGGATGCGACACGACGGAATTTTGCCGAAACGTTCGGCCGGGTTGCTGACCAGACGATTCAGCGGAACATGGATGTTCAGCCGACGCTTGAAATACGGCCCGGATACAAGTTCAATGTGCTGGTCGATCAGGACATCGTTTTTCCAGGCAACTATCGGTTTTGATTTCTGGCTGGCTCCTTGACACGATGCGACTCAGTTCCCCGTGGAAATCAACAAGATAACGACCGTTTAGGCTTGAGAAAATGTCGTCTTTCGATTTGCACTTAGGTTGGATGCACTCTGTCGGCGTGCACCCCGAGTACAATCCAATTGGCTATCCCACGAACGCAATTTTTCGGCGGTACGAAGCTCAATGGCACGCTCGTGTGCGGCTTTAACACATTGACTTAACAAATGTGGCAGGCCGTGATCCGCCTCCAAGACCGACAAACCCGCCGCTGTCGTGCCATTCGGACTGGTGACCGCCTCCTTTTATTTCTCATGGTGACCGAACATCTTCCTCAAGAAGACGGCCCGGGGCCAACGACGGTTTGGCGCGCAAGCTCTGAAGCCGCCTCAGCACCCAGCCGAGGCTAATTGCAACAGCTTCCAAATAGACTGTGAAGGCGAAGACATAACCTGGCCCGCTGCCCGCGACGGCAGTCATTCTGAGTATATCCCCCTCGCGCTCAAACCATCGGAACCGACCCGGCACTGAACACCCGATCCACATCGCTTCGGACGACACCCGGTTCTTCAGGCTGCATATCCGGTGATCATCCCAGCCCCGACTGCAGCAGGGAGGTTATCCACAACCGCACTTTCATCAACAGTACCGTACCGTTGTCTTTCCTTCGAGCCCCGACTCATACGCGTCCGAGCGCATGGGCCAACTTGCGCGGTGTGACATCTATCTGCCAGCCCGCGCGTGCGCCGGCTCTCGAAGCATTACTGATTCACCGAGAGATCATCCTGATCGCCATCTGACCGGCGCACGCGGCCGATTGCCTGAGATCTACCACGCTGAAATTTAAATGTGTTATCTGGCCGCCATGCTTGCGACCAGATCGCTGAACCTCTCGCCCTGAATGCCGACATGCCCCCGCAGCAGGCGGCGGGCTTCCTCTCCGTCTCCGACAAAGATCGCATCTACGATCGCGCAATGTTCCGAGAAGGACGTCGACAAACGGTTGCGGACGCGCAACTGCAGGCGGCGGTAGGGGCGCAGCCGCCGGTGCAGCTGCGCGCATTGCTCCTCGAGAAATTCGCTTCGGCTCGCGGCATAGATCGCCTTATGAAATTCCTCGTTGTCGTAATAGTAGGCGTCGCTGTCGCCGGCACCGGCCGATTGCTCGCAGCGGTTATGCGTGGCGGTGATCGCCTCGCGGGATGCCTTGTCCAGCCGGCGTGCGGCGAGCGATCCGGCAAGGCCCTCGAGTTCGGCCATCACCTCGAACATCTCATAGACCCGATGCGGCCCAGGATCGATGACCACGGCACCTCGGCGGGGCCGGATTTCGATGAGGCCGATCGCATCGAGCTGCATTAGCGCCTCGCGCACTGGCGTTCGGGAGACCCCGAAACGCGTCGCAAGCACCATTTCGTCGAGTTTTTCCCCGGGTCGGAACTCGTTGGAAAGAATGGAATTTTCAATCTCATCCCGGAGCCATCGGCCGACATTTTCGGACATTCAGGTCGCTTTCCAAATACACAAATTGAATTCTTGTATACACGATAGTTGACCTCGTGTACGAAGAGTGGCAATCTACATACTAGCGATGAAGCCGGCCGTTGGGAAGCAGCGTACCCACGAAACCCGGTCGCCGTCGGAAGAGAGGAGAATGGTATGTCTGAGGCTTCTTTCTTCACCGATATGCTGCAAAGCATCACGGATCGCGGGCGCCAGTTGCTGTTTTCCGGCTCACGCACCCCTCAGGTCGTTGCCGAGGTGGACTTGCGGGAGCTTTGCGAAATGCTCCTATCAAGTCGCGGCGAAGCCTCGGGCATGGCCCTTGCGGCAGAGATCCTCGATCGCTGGGGCGCGCTCGAAAGCGTGTGCGCCCAGTCCTTCCTCAGCATGCTCCATGAACAATTCGGACCCGATACGGCCAGGCTTGAGCAGACGATCGAACACTACCGCACCGACAAGAGTTCTGCCGCGGTCATTGCGCTGCATCAGGCCGCGGAGCCGCGCCGACAGGAGCTCCTACGCCGTTTGAATCACGCACCGAACGGCACCGCCCGGCTTGTCCGGATGCGCGAGCAACTTCTTGCCTCCAAGGATCGGTCGGCAGAATATCACGCGCTTGACGCCGACTTCACGCATCTGTTTGGCTCCTGGTTCAATCGTGGCTTCCTAACGCTGCGCCCCATCGACTGGTCGACGCCGGCTTACATTCTTGAAAAGATCATCAAATACGAGGCCGTGCACGAGATCGCCGGCTGGGAAGAGTTGCGCCGTCGCCTGGCACCGGCCGACCGTCGATGCTTTGCATTCTTCCACCCGCGCCTGGCCGACGAGCCGCTTGTGTTTGTCGAGGTGGCGCTGACACGATCCGTGCCGAGCGCGATCGCCGATGTCCTCGACGAGGGCCGGGCGCAGATCAGTCCCGACGAGGCGACCACGGCCGTCTTCTACTCGATCTCCAACTGCCAGGACGGCCTGCGGGGAATCTCGTTCGGCAATTTCCTGATCAAGCAGGTTGTCGATGATCTGCGCAGGGATCTGCCCGGCCTGAAGAATTTTGTGACGCTTTCCCCCGTTCCGGGCTTTGCCCGCTGGCTTGCCAAGGCGCGTTCTTCCGCCCCCGACAGCCTGCTGTCTGAAGCGGCCCGCGAAACGCTGATGCGGCTGGACGATCCGAACTGGGCTGACGACGATGATGCGGCAGCCGAGGTGGAGCGCGTGTTGCTGCCGCTCGCGGTGCGCTACTTCCTCGCGGAAAGGACGCCGGAGGGACGCCCGGTCGATCCGGTCGCCCGGTTCCATCTCGGCAACGGTGCCCGGCTCGAGAGACTGAACTTTCTCGGCGACCGCTCGGCCAAGGCGATGGAGCAGGCGCATGGGCTGATGGTCAACTATCTCTACAAGCTTGACGACATCGTCGCCAATCACGAGGCCCTGGCGCAACGCGGCGAAGTGATCGCCTCGACGGAGGTCAGGAGCTTTCTCAACCAGAACGGCGACGGTCGGCGCGCAGATAATCGCCAGCAAGGCTCCCGGCCGTTTGCGAACATCATGAACTCAACGCTTGGAGGAGGGCGAAAGTGAGCAACCATCTTTTCGACGCCATAAGGGCCGCCGCGCCCGGGGACGCACCGTTCATCCGCATCGATAGCACGCGCACATGGACATACGATGACGCGCTCGCACTTTCCGGCCGCATTGCCAGCGCGATGGACACGCTCGGCGTTCGCCCCGGTGACCGGGTTGCGGTGCAAGTCGAGAAAAGTGCCGAGGCATTGATCCTCTATCTCGCCTGTCTTCGTAGCGGCGCGGTCTACCTGCCGCTCAATACCGCCTATACGCTGGCTGAGCTCGATTACTTTATCGGAGATGCGGAACCGCGTTTGGTGGTTGTCGCACCCTCCGCCAAGGCGGGCATCGAGGACATCGCCAAGACCCATGGTGCGATCGTCGAAACGCTCGACGCCGATGGTAGTGGCTCGCTGCTTGATCTTGCGCGCGACGAGCCGGCGGATTTCGTCGACGCCTCGCGCTCCGCCGACGATCTTGCTGCGATCCTTTACACGTCGGGAACGACGGGACGCTCGAAGGGGGCGATGCTCACCCATGGAAACCTGCTCTCGAACGCTCTGACCTTGCGCGACTACTGGCGCGTCACCGCAGCCGATCGGCTGATCCATGCCTTGCCGATCTTCCACACGCATGGGCTGTTCGTCGCCACCAACGTCACACTGCTTGCCGGCGCATCGATGTTCCTTCTGTCGAAATTCGACGCCGACGAGGTGGTTTCATTGATGCCGCGGGCAACGATGCTGATGGGCGTGCCGACCTTCTACGTGCGCCTCCTGCAAAGCCCGCGCCTTAACCGGGAGGCGGTCGCCAACATCCGCCTGTTCATTTCCGGTTCGGCTCCACTGCTCGCAGAAACACATACCGAGTTCCAGGCCCGCACCGGTCACGCGATCCTTGAGCGCTATGGCATGACGGAAACCAATATGAACACGTCGAACCCCTATGACGGCAAACGGATCGCCGGAACGGTCGGTTTCCCGCTGCCGGGCGTGACGGTGCGTGTCACCGATCCCGCCACCGGCCTGACGCTGGCTCCTGAAGAAACCGGCATGATCGAGATCAAGGGGCCGAACGTCTTCAAGGGCTACTGGCGAATGCCGGAGAAGACGGCGGCCGAATTCACCGCCGACGGTTTCTTCATCAGCGGCGATCTTGGCAAGATCGACCAGGACGGATATGTCCACATTGTCGGTCGCGGAAAGGACCTCGTGATTTCGGGTGGATACAACATCTATCCGAAAGAGGTCGAGGGCGAGATCGACCAGATCGACGGCGTGATCGAAAGCGCAGTGATCGGCGTGCCGCATCCCGACTTCGGCGAAGGCGTGACCGCCATCGTCGTGTGCAAGCCCGGCGCGGCCGTCGATGAAAAGGCGATCGTCTGGGCACTCCAGAATCGTCTGGCCCGCTACAAGCAGCCGAAGCGCATCATTTTTGCCGACGACCTGCCGCGCAACACGATGGGCAAGGTCCAGAAAAACGTCCTGCGGCAGCAATACGCTGATCTGTACGCCAGGACGTAATGCGAACGTGCCCTCTGGGAGGAGGTTGCGCGACATCCCGTATCAATCTTGCAAACAACAACTACGGCGCTGGAGGCGTCGGAGGGAGGGGAATCATGGGTATTGAAATACTGTCTATAGGCCTGCTCGTCGCTATGTTCATTATAGCGACGATCCAGCCGATCAACATGGGAGCCCTGGCATTTGCCGGCGCCTTCGTGCTCGGCTCCCTGATCATCGGGATGAAGACCAGCGATATTTTCGCCGGCTTCCCGAGTGATCTGTTCCTGACGCTTGTCGCCGTCACCTATCTGTTTGCCATCGCGCAGATCAACGGCACCATCGACTGGCTGGTCGAAGGCGCGGTCCGGCTGGTGCGCGGGCGGATCGGTTTGATCCCCTGGGTGATGTTTCTTGTTGCCGCTGTGATCACCGGTTTCGGCGCTCTGGGCCCCGCAGCGGTCGCTATCCTTGCACCCGTGGCGTTGAGTTTTGCCGTGCAGTACCGCATCCACCCGGTGATGATGGGTCTGATGGTGATCCACGGCGCGCAGGCAGGTGGCTTTTCGCCGATCAGCATCTATGGCGGCATCACCAACCAGATCGTCGAAAAGGCCGGCCTGCCTTTCGCTCCGACATCGCTGTTCCTCTCCAGTTTCTTCTTCAACCTGGCGATTGCGGTGTTGGTCTTCTTCGTTTTCGGTGGCGCAAAGGTGATGAAGCACGGTACCGCATCATTCGGCCCATTGCCCGAACTGCATCCCGAGGGCGTATCGGCCTCGATCAGAGGCCATGGCGGCACGCCTGCAAAGCCGATCAGGGAGCATGCCTACGGTACGGCGGCCGATACAGCTTCGACGTTGCGCCTGAACAACGAGAGAATCATCACCTTGATCGGCCTGACGGCCCTCGGTCTCGGCGCCCTGGTGTTCAAGTTCAACGTCGGCCTCGTCGCCATGACCGTGGCCGTCGTCCTTGCGCTGTTGTCACCAACGACGCAGAAGGCGGCGATCGACAAGGTGAGCTGGTCGACCGTGCTGCTGATCGCCGGCATCATCACCTATGTCGGCGTCATGGAAAAAGCCGGGACGGTGGATTACGTCGCAAACGCCATCTCCAGCCTCGGCATGCCGCTCCTCGTCGCGCTCCTGCTCTGCTTTACGGGTGCCATCGTCTCGGCCTTCGCATCCTCGACCGCGCTGCTCGGCGCCATCATCCCCCTCGCCGTCCCCTTTCTGCTGCAGGGCCATGTCAGCGCGATTGGCGTGGTGGCGGCCATCGCGATCTCGACCACGATCGTCGACACCAGCCCGTTCTCAACCAATGGCGCGCTTGTCGTCGCTAATGCGCCGGATGACAGGCGAGAGCAGGTTCTGCGGCAGTTACTGATCTACAGCGCGTTAATTGCCATCATTGGACCGATCGTTGCCTGGCTGGTGTTCGTTGTGCCTGGACTGGTGTGAAACCGAGCTACATCCCGAAAGCATGCCGATTACCCTTCGGCATGCTTGCACCGGTTGAGAACGACTTCGGAGTTTTGAGGGACGTCGGATTTTTCTATCGGCTGGTCACGCCGTCTCGATTCTCGTTCGCCGTAGAGAGGGGCCTAAGCAGGAACTTGAACTTGGACGGAGTGCACTGCGTTTCTTGCGGCCGATGGCGGCTGTCCTTCGCCAACCTTGTTGGTGCAGCGACATAGCACGACATGCTGGCCGGATGCTGGGGTCCACGGCAACTCGAACCGCTGCCAACTTCTATCCTCGCGCGGACCTACAGTGGCCCGCTGCCACGAGCCTCCTCCGTCAACGCTAACTTCCACGGTTGAGATCTCAAGATCTCCCCAAGCCCAACCCCATATTTTCGTCGGCACGTCAGCCAACAGCAGATCACTCGGGGACGGCGACACGATAACGGACTCCGGGGCGACGCTCCAAACTGGTTTCACCCCAGATGGCGTGGGATCGTTATAGAAGCGCGTCGTATAGGCGCCGCTCGCCCGCCGGTTCGCGGCCGTGATCGAACCAACCCACTTTACGGAGTTGGTGCCGTACCAACCCGGCACAACCAGTCGAACCGGACCTCCGCGCTCCGGAGTGAGCGGCCGGCCGTTGATCTCAAGTGCAAGAAGAACCTCTTCTGCGAGTGCTTTCTCGATAGGCAGGTCTTTTTGATAGGCTTCTTCAATTTCGGCGTATTCGCCACACTCGAGGCCGGACGTCCATACATATGACGCATCGGTGCTGATCTTTGCACGTTCCAGAACAAGCGACAGCGGCACGCCTTTCCAAACCACGTTTCCGATCCTGCGCTTGGCGACTGTCGGGGCAAGCGGGCTTCCAGCGCATTCGTGAAATGACATGTACTCGCGCTGCGGCATGGCTTGAAGATCCGAGAGACGCAACCTCATCGCGTTGCCTACGAGGCCATCGACATCGAGATGCCAATGGTCGGGGTCGATGTTCAGGAACCCCATATGCGTGACCAGAAAAAGATCATCCTCCGGGGTGATCCAGGAGTTGAGGGCATGAACCCCTTCAGCCGGACCTTGGAAGGAGAAGCCCTTCTTTATCATGTGCATACCCGTCCGCGTCATCGCGTTACTCCTCTAGGGCCGGTGCATCGAAGCGGGTTCCATATTCCTCCCGGCCTTCTTGGAACCGGATCGGTTTGCGGCGTGTCCGGTTGACAGTGACGTCGAATATATCGAAACGGTTGTAACCAGCAACGACGTCATGAAATCGTTTCGGTTCAACACACTCGTCAAGATCGATATGGGCATAGCCGACACCTTCATCGATCATTTCATCTCCGATTTGCGTGCCAGTTGGTCCAAGGAAAAAGCTGCTCGCCCGCGGACTGGCATCTATGATCGCCGCGATTTTAGGGTCATCCAAAGCAATAGATCTGCGTGCGCTTTCATCGAACCGACCGGCGACAACGATGCCGAAGCACTTGGCCTCGAAACAATGGGCTGAGGCCCGGATGCGGTTGGCTGCCCGGTTGTCGTAGTTGTCGCTTTCTGTGGGGACGCGAGTGGGCCAGATCGGCGGATAGCTGCTTATATGAACCTGCTCGGCCTGCGTCATCAGACTGTAGCGCGCGAGTGGATTTGTGTTTTCCCCGCAGATGAGACCACCAATACGGCCAATTCTTGTATTTGCGACGACCAGACCTGCGCCGTCGCCGGGATCCCAGACCAGTTTCTCGAAGAAAGTTGCGACCAGCTTTCGATGGTGAATCAGGATCTCACCCGTATCGGAAATCAGGACGTTGCTATTCCACAGACCTGCGACACTTGCCGGGTTGCGCTCGGAGAAACCGACTGAAACGAAAACACCGTTGTCGGACGCAGCTTTCCGCACACGCTCGATTTCAGGTCCATCCACGTATACGGAAGCATTCAAGAAGCGCTTGAAATGTTCGTGCGATTGAATGGGTGAGTAAAGTGCTGCCCAGACAGGGAAGCCGGGAAGAAAGCTTTCTGAAAAGACTACGAGCGATGCGCCATTTCGGGCAGCCTCCGCGATTACCGAACAAGCTTTCTCCGCGCTCGCCACTGGATCAAGATAAACCGGGGCGACGTGAGCAGCGGCGGCCTTGAAGTTCATGTTTCCCATCGACATTCGTCTCCTCATGAAGTTTTGGCGATTGGCCATTTCGACAAGGTCGACGCGATGACCGGGTCACGAGTGCCGTTTTGCCGTTAGTCCGATTTCAATGCGTGCACCAAGGGGCAAGCTGGCGCAGCCGATTGTGGTGCGGGCAGGATAGGGCGATGAAAATCGCGTCGCGTAAATCTCGTTCATCTGAGCGAAGTCGTCCATGTCGGTGAGATAGACGTTGACAGATACGACATCATCCGGCCCGAGGCCTGCTGCCTCCAGGACCTGAAACAAATTATCGAAACACTGGCGGGTCTGATCAGCAACATTTCCGTCGACAAGTTTGCCGGTGCTCGGATCAAGCGGTGTTTGCCCGGAGCAGAACAATAGGTCGCCGGCCCATGTCGCGTGCGAATATGGTCCGACTGCCGAAGCGTTCGAAGCATTCACAGTTCGTCTTGTCATGGTTCCTCCATAGGCGGGTTCAAGGGGATCGAACCTGCTGACAATCAGCATGTCTCCCGGGTATTTTGCTCACTGTACGCTGCACGTACGGCTTACAGGCCAGTTCGAAACTAACAGAAAGAATTTGCGCGCCAATCCGAATAGAATGGACTACGCTGTGCAAAAATAGACGGGGATACTATGGCGACTGCAATCGATCATCTTGATTGGGACGATCTCAAGCTCTTCCTCATCGTCGTCCGGTGCAAGAGCGTGACCGGAGCAGCCCGTGAACTGAAAGTCAGCCACTCCACCGTATCGCGTCGGCTTGCTCGTCTGGAATATACGGTTGGCGGCGCACTCGTCGAACGGACGAAGGACGGACTTTTGCTGACACCGGCCGGGCTGGTTACAATGCGGCGAGCGGAGGAAATCGAGAACGGCGTGAATGCTCTTCGAAGCGACGTGAGCAATCGTGACGAAATTCGCGGCACAGTCAGATTGGCCACCATGGAAGGCATCGCAACGCTTTATCTCTCCGAGCGCCTCGTTGAACTCAGTAGCCGGTACCCTGATCTTGACCTTGAGCTGGTAACATCGCCGCAAACGGTTCGGGTCGCTCGCCGGGAAGCGGATCTGTTCTTAAGCTTCTTCAAGCCCCACGGAACTTCCCTCGACAGTCAGCTGATCGGACGTTTCAAGACTGGCCTGTTCGCTTCGCAGGCCTATCTGGAGCGCAATGGAGTTCCCGCTCAAGCGGCGGATCTTAGCGATCACCGCTTTGTTGGCTATATCGAGGAGTTGGTCCAGCTCGAAAGCGTTCTCTGGCTTGAGGAACTGGTACCCGCCCCGAAAATCGCGTTCAGCTCAAACAGCATGATGTCGCAGATGTTTGCCGCGTCTGCGGGCGCAGGTATTGTAGCCCTTCCCGAATTCGCGCGCAGTCTGAACCTCGGTCTCGTTCCAGTGCTGGACAAGTTGAGCGGCGAACGTGAGATCTGGATGTCGGCACATCAGGACTTGGCTTATCTCCCGAGAGTGAGAGCCGTAAAGCAATTCGTCAAAGAGCAAGTTCGTCGAGACGAACAACGCTTGCTGAGAAACGTACCCTGGTCACGGTGAAATTGCGTAAGTTGGTGCGAGCGGAGCAGTTCTACCCTGCTGAATTAGCAGCCAGTCGCACATAACGAGCAATTTTGCACAGCGGCTTGCGAAAGTATCGGCTGCCGCGACAATGCAAATTGAGTCAACAAGATAACTGGCTCGATCAAAGGAGGAAACCCTCATGTCACAAATCACGAGCGATGCTCGCAAGACTTTGGATCTCCTTCGTCTGCGTGCGGATACCCCCGGCACAAAGAACAGAAATCACCTCAATAACGCTGGCGCTGCGTTGATGCCGAGCGCGGTGATCGATGCAGTGACTGGGTACTTGAATCGGGAAGGCGAAATCGGAGGTTACGAGGCGGCAGCGGAGGCCAACTCCTTGTTAGAGGGAGCCTATGACAGCTTGGCCACATTGGTAAATTGCGCTCGTGACGAGATAGCGATAGCTGAAAACGCGACGATTGCTTGGCAGCGCGCCTTCTATTCGCTTTCTTTTGGACCCGGGGACCGGATCCTGACGGCAAGTGCTGAATTTGCGGCCAACTACGTAGCCTTTCTGCAGGTTGCCAAGCGCACCGGTGTATCGATCGAGGTCATTCCGAATGACGCTTCTGGCGTCCTTGATCCGGACGCGCTGGTGAAAATGATTGATGATCGCGTTCGGTTGATTGCCGTCACCTGGATTCCGACCAACGGCGGGCTTGTCAATCCAGCAGCAGCTATCGGTCGAATTGCACGCGAGAATGGCATTCTCTATCTGCTCGACGCATGCCAGGCTGCCGGTCAAATCCCGATCGATGTTAACGCTCTTGGCTGTGACATCCTTACTGCGACTGGCAGGAAGTTTCTCCGTGCGCCGCGGGGAACGGGTTTCATGTACATGCGCAAATCAGTCCTGGAAACAATCGAGCCAGCGATGATCGACCTTTATGGCGCGCCCTGGACTGCGCCCGGCCGATACGAATTGCGACCTGATGCTAGACGCTTTGAAACGTGGGAGAAGAACTATTCCGTTCGTCTCGGCCTGCGGGCAGCAGTCGATTACGCCCTCGGCATTGGGCTCGAGAACATCGAAGAGCGTTGCAAACACCTTTCGACAAAGCTTCGCGAAGGCCTGAGGGGGATGCCTGCGGTGTCCGTACATGATCTCGGAGCGCCACTTGCGTCCATCATCTCATTCACGGTTAAGGGCTGGGACTCTTCAGCCGTCTTGGCCTACCTGACCAACAAGGGAATCAACGTCTCGGTTTCGCCTCCCTCCAGCACTCCCGTTGACGCCTACACACGACAACTTCCGCCTGTCGTGAGAGCGTCGCCGCACTACTATAATTCGGAGGAAGAGATTGACGCGTTCCTCCAGGCGATCGCCAGTCTCGCCTCGTAGCTCATCTGCCGCAGTGGTTTCGCAAAAAGGACAAGCGAGAATTTGTGTCAACAGGTCGCTGACGGACTGGTCTCGACCTCGGCTGCAGCTAGAGTGGCGGCGGCTATGCGCATTGGTGAAGGCATAACTCGCTAGTTGCCCGTACCGATACTTGCACTTTACCCAACGAGATGTTGCTCGGCGGCATGGGAAACAAGGTCGGTGAGAATGGCGAACCGGTCTGCAGCGAGCTTGTTGACCTGCCAAAACAACGAGACGTCGAGCGGCTGATCAGGGATCAACTCCACGAGCGCTCCTGCCTGCAGGTGGTGGCGGATCAGGTACTCAGGGTTCATACCCCAGCCCATGCCTGCGATACTGGCGTCAACGAACGCCTGCGTCGACGGGAGAAAGTGCGTGGGACAGGCGACGTCGTCTCGGAAGAGCTGCGCGATCCACCGGTTTTGAAGCTTGTCTTTCTGATTGAACGTTAACGCTGGGGCGGTTCGCAAGGTCTCGGAATTGACGCCAGCGGAAAAATGTCTCTTGACGAATTCAGGGCTTGCGGTGGCGCGATAGCGCATGGAGCCAAGTGCGATGCGCCGGCATCCCTGAACCTGTTTTTCAATGCCCGTTAGAGCGGCGATCACTCGGCCACGTTGGAGCCATTCCGACGTATGATTTTCGTCGTCGATGACAACGTCTATGAGATTGTTTGACATTCTCGCGTAAGTCGATAGCGCCGTCATAAACCACGTTCCGAGGCTGTCCGCGTTGGTGGCGACGTGGACCGTTAGGCGTTCAATCAGTTCCCTGGAGGGCGCGAGCGATGGCAAATGTTCATATAAATCTCGCTCCAGAAGCCCGACATTTTCCACATGGCGGCAAACCCATCCGCCACAATCGTGCGGTGTGTACGCTGCGCTTCGTTCAGTGACCACGAACTCCCCGCGCCACATGAATGCGCGGGCGACTGTTTCAACGGTGATTAAGCGAGCATCGACGACGTGGGCTTTTCCGTGGATGACCACCAAGGCGTGGCTGCCACAGCGCTTCAGCACATGATGAATTCGGAACCGAACCCTCACTTCCGAATAACAGAGGAAAGCGCAAATGCCGTGAGCGTATCCCTCACGCCGGGCAGTTCCGAAATCAATTGCCAAATCTGGCGAATGCGGTCGGCTTGAGGCGATTCAACACGCACCAGCAGATCAAAATCACCCGTCATCACGTCACAGGCGACGACCTCCGGAATTTTTCGCAAAGCTTGAATGACTTCGCCGCCCCTCATGCGATCCTGGCGGTAGACGAACATGAGTGCAGTGGTGATGTGACCGGGATCTCCGCCATCGCCGGTGACGATCGTGTAGCCCTTGATGAAGCCTTCGCGTTCAAGCCGTTCGATCCGAACGCGAACAGCATTTCGCGACAGGTTCACCTTAGCTGACAGCTCAGCGTGAGATGCGCGCGCGTTCAACTTCAAGGCGGCAAGGATCTGGTCGTCGACGCGGTCGAGAAGATACTTCATGCCGGGGAGGGCTCCGTTTTCCCGACAACTGCACCAAATCTCACAGATTCAAAGGCGCGAATCGCAGCATCAAGGAGGTAAGTCTTGTCGTTTGCACGGGCATAGCGACTGGCGGCGGACGCCAGGACAAAGGCGGGAAGAGCCGCTGTCTCTGCCTCAGTTAGCAGCCTCACACTTTCATAGCCGGCCAAAATGGCCTGAGCTTTTTGTTCCTCCAACGCTCCGCTCGGCAGGCTCGTCCAGCCAACAAGCACGTCCGCAATCTCGGAAATCAGCACGTCATCATGCCGAAGCCGGAAATTGATAACGCCACTGACTTCGTCACCGAGGAAAAAGACGTTGGAACGGACCAAGGCGCCATGGAGGGCACCAGTTGGCAATTCATCTAGAAAACGCTTTTGGCCACCCTGCAGGATCACGTGGATCCGTGCCATGACGCGGCCGAGGCTTACGCATTTTCCCAGCGTCGGATCATTTGTTGACGATCCTGACACGAAACTCACGATGGCGACAAGGCGGCCGGCCGCCTGGAAGGTGGCATTCCCATCATTCGTCCGCGTCGGTTTAGGACATGGAATACCGCTGTTGTTTAGCATCTCCATCGTGGCAAAGGCGCGTTCCAGATCCAGTGGCTCGGCGCCATTTTCGAACAGCGTGACAATGAATTCACCGTCCGCTGTCCGGAAAAGATAGGTCGTTTCCCTGTCCCCGTCGGCGATACCGATCACCGACGACAACGATGTCATACCGTAGGCTGCGGCGATCGAGTTTCGGTCTTCATCGGATATCTCAGTGAAAACAGCCATCTTTCCCCTCCGTTCAACCACGTGCACTTTTTGAGAAATTCGCAAATTCCGCGGTATCTCCAAAAATCTGATGAGCCTGGCTTTCGGTCAGAACTCTTTCTTCTTCTACGACGTCTCGCAAGTTTCTCTTCTCGACCAGCGCCTTTTTGGACAGATATGCCGCTTTGCTGTATCCGATCAACTTCGCCAGCGGCGTAGCAAGAACAAGAGATTGGTCGAGCAACGCCTTGCAACGATCAACGTCGACTTCGATGCCATCGATGCAGCGTTCCTTCAAGACCACCATGCCTCTGGTCGGCATGCGCATCGATTGGAGGATGTTCAAAACGATGACCGGCTCCATGGCGTTCAGCTGCAACTGACCGGCACTTGCGGCGAGCGTCACCGTCAGATCATTGCCGATGACCTGGAAGCTGATCTGGTTCATCATTTCCGGTATGACAGGATTGACCTTACCCGGCATGATCGATGAGCGGGCTTGAACAGGCGGCAAGCGGATCTCACCCAGACCGCCGCGGGGACCGCTACTCAACAGCCGAAGGTCATTGCAAATCTTCGTCAGCTTGACGGCAATGCGTTTCAGCACGCCTGAAAAGGAGACGAAAACACCTGCGTCCGATGTCGGTTCGATGAAGTTGCGGGCAGGGATTAACGGATAGCCAGATATTCGGGACAGGTGACCGCAGGCCAATTGCGCGAAGCCTGAGGGTACGTTGATTGCCGTGCCGATCGCCGAGCCGCCGAGGTTTATCTCTTTAAGAAGCTTACAGGCGTACTGGACCTGAATGATATCCTCGTCAATGAGTTCAGCGAACGCTTCGAATTCCCGTCCCGCGGTTATCAGCACAGCGTCTTGCAACTGTGTCCGGCCGACTTTCACAGCACTCGAGTATTGCACGGCCTTGGCTCGAAATGCATCGCGAAGCGCGACCTCAGCCGCGATAAGCCCTTCGCATGCCCGTAAGATCGTCAGCCGGATAGCCGTAGGGTAGACGTCGTTTGTCGATTGAGACAGATTGACGTCGTCGTTGGGATGCAACTTGGAATAATCGCCAACGTCAACGCCCATTTTCAAAAGGGCGAGGTTTGCAAGAACCTCGTTGACATTCATGTTTGTGGACGTGCCGGCTCCCCCCTGCATCATGTCCACGGGAAAGTTCTCATCAATATCATTGAGCTCGATAAGCTCTTCGCACGCTTGCGAAATCGCCTCAGCCTTTTCTGGAGAGAGAAGCCCAAGCTCCATATTCGCAATAGAGGCGGCCTTTTTCACCATTGCCATCGACTGGATGAGCTCGGGAAAATCCCTCAAACGCAGCCCGGAGACGTCGAAATTCTGTTCCGCGCGCCGCGTATGGACGCCGTAGAGGACGTGTCGCGGAATGGGGAGCGGCCCGATAAGATCTGACTCGATGCGCTCAGTAAGCATTGTCTTGTCCATCAAACCAGGATTCCCGCATGACGCATGGCGCTGTCAATCTCTTCCTGAACGGAAGGACTGATCGTAACGAGTGGCAGCCGCAGATCACCACGTATGCGACCGAGACGCTGCAAGGCATATTTCGGTCCAGCAGGGTTGGTTTCAAGAAAAAGCGCCCGGTGTAGTGGCATCAGGCGGTCCTGCAGCTTCAAAGCCGAGGCAAAGTCGCCGTTTAGGCAAGCCTGCTGGAAGTCAGCGCAGAGACCCGGCGCGACATTCGCCGTCACCGAAATGCAGCCATGTCCACCATGGGCCATGTAGCCAAGGGCCGTGCCATCTTCACCCGTCAAAAGATTGAACTTTTCCCCGCAGGCCATACGCTCGAGGGACGGGCGCAACAGGTTGCCGGTTGCATCCTTGACGCCTTTCACATTCGCGGAGTCCTCAAAAATGCGGGCCAGCGTTTCGACCTGGATATCGATGACGCTGCGGCCGGGGATATTGTAGACAATGATCGGAACAGTGGCGGCGGCATCGATCGCCTTGAAGTGCTGATAGATCCCCTCCTGGGTCGGCTTGTTGTAATAGGGTGCGACAATAAGAACCCCGTCGGCGCCGGCGTTCTGCGCATGGCGGACGAAGTCGATTGCTTCCGCCGTGCTATTTGATCCTGCGCCCGCAATGACGGGCACACGGCCCTTGGCCGTCGCGATCGTGATCTCGACCACTTGCTTATGCTCGGCATGGCTGAGCGTCGGACTTTCCCCCGTCGTTCCACAGGGAACGAGACCGAAGGACCCTTCCTCGATTTGCCATTCGATGAGGTCGCGCAAGGCGACCTCATCGACATTGCCATCCGCAAACGGTGTGACGAGCGCTGTGATAGAACCCTTGAACATTGAAACACTCCTAAAGTGCACTGATGGATGACCTTAACCTCGGCCGTCAGGTCTTCAGGCGGTTGATGCACACGACCTTCGGCTGCGTCATGTCCTCATAGGCAAACCGGACGCCTTCGCGGCCCATGCTGCCATATTTGAAGCCGCCAAACGGCATTGCATCGAACCGGTAGTCGGAGGAGTCGTTGATCATGACACCACCGGCCTCGATCTTGCTTGCAGCTTCGAGCGCCCCTTCCAGGTCGTTTGTAAAAATGCCGGCGTGAAGGCTGTAGTCGGGGCTGTTTGCAAGATCGATTGCATCCGCCAGCCCATCGAAGGGCTGAAGAATGACGATCGGCGCGAATACTTCTTCGCCCCACACGTCACAGGATGTGGGAACACTCTCCAGTACCGTCGGCGGGTAGAGATTGCCGGCCGGCTTATGACCGCAAAGCAATGTTGCACCGGCAGCGAGCGCCCGTTCGACCATTGCGACCGCTCTGCCGACGGCCTTTTCGGAGATCATCGGGCCAACATCGGTGTCATCATCCAAGGGATTGCCGGTCTTGAGTTTACTGGTGTCTGCGACGAACTTCGCCTTGAATTGCTCGTAGATCGGCCGCTGGATCAGAATTCGCTGCGTGCCAATGCAGTTCTGACCGGCCGCCCAGTAGGCTCCGGATACGCAAGCCTCGACGGCAGCATCGAAATTGCAATTTTCCATGACGATGACGGGTGCATTGCCGCCGAGATCCATGGCAAGTTTCTTGAGGCCCGCAGTCTTGGCAATCGCCTCGCCAGTGGCAAAGCCACCGGTGAAGGAGATCATGCGAACGTCTCTCGCCGCAACAAGGGCTTTTCCAAGCTCAGGGCCGCCAATCGCAACCGTTATGATTCCCTCGGGTAGACCGCTTTCGACCAGGACTTCGACGAGTTTGATGGCGGAGAGAGGGGTAAGTTCGGACGGCTTCAAAAGCACGGCATTGCCGCCGGCAATTGCGGGGCCAAGTTTGTGGGCGACGAGATTGAGGGGATCATTATAGGGCGTGATGGCGGCAATGATGCCCAGCGGTTCTCTCGTGTACCACCCCTGGCGAGACTCCGAGCCTGCGTAAGAATCGAACGGGATAACTTCGCCGGCATTGCGTTTGGCCTCGTCGGCGGAGAGCTTGAGCGTATTGACGCACCGGGTTGTCTCTTTGCGGGCCTGCGTAATCGTCTTGCCCGCTTCTTTGACAATCAGGAGCGCGAACTCCTCGCGCGCGGCCTCGATTGCTGCTGCGGCCTTTTCAAGGATCGCCGACCGTCTGTGACGCGGCAAGGTCCTGGCAATTTGCGCGCCCCGTCTGGCTCGCCCAAGGAGCGCGTCCACGCTTGCAGCACAGGTTTCCACAACCGTTCCGACCAGCGTACCGTCGAACGGGCTGGTGACGGCAATTTCTTCGAGGACGGTCGTTTGGGTGAGTGCAAGGTTGTGCATCATGCAGCCTCCTTGGCGATGGGAGAAGTGCCCGCGGAATGAATGGCGACGATATCGGAAAGAAGCGCATATGCCGTTTCGATGCGGCCAGCGCCAGGTCCGGTGATCGTCACGGCGCCCAGCAGTTCGGTGTCGAGCGATACTGCATTGGTGGCACCGTTGACACCCGCGAGTGGATGATCGAGGCCAAGCCGTTTGGGGGAAACACTGCCGGTCACGCTGCCGTCGTCATTGCGGACCGCAGCCCCGATGAGCTTCCAGCGGCTGTTTGCATTGGCGGCTTCCTGGATGTCGGAAGGCGAAAGGCCGGAAATGCCCTTGCAGCTTACATCCTCAGGCTTGAGATTTGCGCCAAGCAGCTCGTTTGCCAGGATCACGACCTTCAGACGAACGTCGAAACCTTCCACATCTGCGGTCGGGTCGGCTTCGGCGTAACCGAGTTCCTGCGCTTCCTTAACGGCGGACTCGAAATCCAGGCCGCTTTCCATGCGACCGAGGACGAAGTTGGATGTGCCGTTGAGAATCCCCTCGAAGCCCTTCAATTCGGCGCCGGAAAGGGTTTTCTCAGCCATGCGAATGACCGGAGTACCGCTCATCACGGCACCCTCGTACTCGAAGCGTACACCGTTGGCCTTTGCCAGCGCCTTGAGCGCCTGGGCCTCAATGGCGACCGGGCCCTTGTTGGTGGTAACCACGTGTTTGCCGGTCTCAAGCGCCCAGCGGCAATGCGAGACAGCAGGTTCGCCGTCCTTGGGATTGGTGAACGTGGCCTCGACGACAATATCTGCGGGTGCGGTCTTGATAATAGTCTCATTGTCGGCTTCGGCACTTCCCCCGGAAAGCTGTCCAAAGCCGCCCTTTTCGAACTTCGCCTCGACCAGGGTCCTCGCATCAAGACCGTTCGGCGAAATCACCGAGCCAAGATAGAGATCGCTTACGGCGACGATATTCAGGCGGAATCCAAGATCGCGCTCCCAGAGCTGGTTCTTGGCGGCAATGAGTTCGGCCAGAGCGCGATTGACGCCACCAAATCCGATAAGTGCGATATTGTAAACTGTCATAACGATCCTCCAGTAAAGTCTATGAGGGTAAGCATGGGATGCGGATTGCTCTGCAGGAACCACGCAGACAGACCAAAGAGCAGCGCACTTTGCTCAATCTGCTGCCGGACGTAGGTCAGGTGCTGGCGAGCTTCATCATGAGAATTCCCGACACGATCAAGGCACCCGCTGCCAGACGCATGGGTGACGCGGGTTCTCCGAGCAGAAAGGAGCCAACTGCACCGATCCCTGTCCAAACCGTGTAGGCGGTACCGAGCGGCAGCACCTTCATCGAAAAGGACAGCAGCACGCCGCTGGCAATCATCGCAATGACAGTGATTGCCGACGGTAGCGTGAAACCGTCGGATCTCTTCATGTAGAACGCCCAGACGACCTCAAGCAGGCCGGCGACGAACAGGATTATCCAGTGCATAATATCCTTCCTGGCGGACCTCCGGGTCTACCGCGCATCAGGCTTTGACGGCGACATGAATTGCCCGGCGAGGGGCAATTCATGTCCAACTCGACTACGTGTTCAGCTTCGCTCGAACGTCTCGTCGAGGGCGTTGTTGATGTCAGCAATCAGATCCTCGGTGTCTTCCAGACCGATGGAGAGCCGCAGATGGCCGTATTTCTGGAAATCCGGCGGATAACGATCGGAGCCGCCGCGCCCACTGCCACCGACATGGACGATCAGGCTCTCGTCATGACCAAGGGAGACGGCGGACGTGATGACCCTGAGATGTGCGACGAACCGGTTCTGCGCATCAGGATCGCCATCGACGGCAAAAGCCATTACCGCGCCATAGCCCTTGCCAGCGAACTGACCCTTCGCAAGAGCGTGCTGGTCATGGCTGTCGAGACCGGGATAGGTGACATAGGCGACGCGCTTGTCGGCTGCGAGGGACCGGGCGACGATCTCTGCGGATGAAAACTGCTGCTTCAGGCGCAGCGGCAAAGTCACAGAGCCGCGCATGATCAGCCAGGCGTTGGACGGGGAAATCGTGCCGCCGCGATCGACGAGCGCGTCTGCCTTGATGTGATGGATAAGCGGCTTCGAGCCGATGACGACCCCGCCCATCGCGTCGCCATGACCGTTGATGTATTTCGTCAGCGAGTGGATGACGAGATCTGCACCAACTGCGAGCGGGCGGAAGAACGGGGGAGGGGTGAAGGTCGAGTCCACCGACAGGAGCGCGCCCGCTTGTTTTGCGATTGAGGCCAGCGTCGCGATATCGGCAACCTTGGTCGTTGGATTGGCGATGGTCTCTGTATGGATCAGCTTGGTGTTCGGGCGCACGGCGGCTCGGACGGCATCCATGTTGCCCATATCAACGAAGGTGGCTTCGATATTGTAACGCTGCGGCAAAAGCTCTGAAAACAGTCGCCAAACGGCCTCATAGGTGACGTCACCGACAATTACGTGGTCGCCACTCTTCAAAAACGTAAAGAACACGACATGAAGCGCCGCGACGCCCGTTGCGAAGACGGCTGCATCCTCGCCGCCCTCTATGGCCGCGAGCTTGCGCTGCAGGCCGATCTGATTGTGGCCGGAATTGCGCGTATAGGAGGGGCTCTCGGTGTCCGACCAGTCCATTGTAGAAGGGTCGTAAGGAAGTTCGTACGAATTCGCCATCACGATCGGTGTGGGAATCGCGCCCGATGTCTTGTCGATTTCGTTGCCGCCGTGCACCGACAGCGTATTGAAGGAGAGCGTCGATAGATCGTGTTTGTCTGGTCTCGACATAATTAACCTCTTTGTTGAAGTGAGTGGTTGGGCAGTGCCTCAGCGCCTGACCGGGATGGCGTTTTCCAGTTTCTGGAACCCTTGCGTGATCAGGAAAGTCAGGCTGACGTAAAAGACGGTAACGAGGAGGAGGGGCTCGTAGACGAGGAGCGTATCCTGGCGGATTTTGTAGGCAGCACCGTAGAGATCCATCACGGTCACCGAAAATACGATCGGTGTCGCCTTGAGTTGCAGGACGACCTCGCCGGCAAATGTTCAGGTCAGACGGTGGGATCGACCCAGTCGGAAGCAAAGGCGGTGCTACGAGGCTACCAGGCAGAAAGAGCATTGACCGACGCCGAGAAAGACGCTCTATCAGGTTTCGTACTGGCGTCCGCAGCTAGGTATTACGCTGGCAACGGCGACGAGAATCTATTGGCAGAGTTCTCCATGGCAGCATACAGTTCGATATCGCCCGACATGTTCCAATAGACCTTAACCCGACAGCTTCATGAAATCTCTTGATCGCATCGATGAGCAACTGCTGACGGAACTGAAGGCCAACTCCCGGATTTCGCATGCGGAGCTATCCTCGAAGATAAACCTGTCGCGGAACGCTGTCAGGGTGCGGATCGAGCGCCTGGAGCGAGACGGCTATATCAAAGGATACACAATCATCACTGGCGATGGGGACGCCAGCCATAACCGCACTACCGCTCTGATGTTTGTATACCGCCACGACCGGATGCGCGGCGGCGAAGTGCTTCACGCTCTGAGAAAGATACCCGAGGTGGTCGCGTGTGACGTCATGACGGGAGATTTCGACCTTCTGGTGCGCGTTGAGGCTGAAAAGGCGGACCGAATTCGGCAGATTTGGCAACAAATCGCGGAAATGCCGGGAGTACGTGATACCTTGACAGCATTCGCGCTCTCTTCCGTCATCCGGAAGTAAGAGTGGCGGACGTTCCATCCGTATAACCAGGCGTACCCAATCCGAACCGCCTGCAGTTCAACGCCAGATCGGCCATTTGTCACAGCCTCCGGCACCTCCCTCTCCCGCCATTGCACGCGCTTGAAGCTTCGGCGCGTGCCGGTATCGGGTACATCTGTGCAATGGCAATTACGACTTTTGCTGCGGCAATGGAGGAATTCCGAAAAGCTCGTGATTTTGCCGCTCTTCTCGACCGTCTCACCCACCGTTGTCATATCCTGGAAACTGGAAATGACAGCTTCCGCTTCAAAGCCAGCTCGGCCGCCGCAGCCCAGAAGAAAGGAGAAAAAGCCAATCTCTTGACCAAACCCTGATCAGAAAACCATACTTAGAGGTGGCTCACTTCTCGGTGAAAAAACCGGGGATGCGGATAAAAAGTTGGACTGCTTTATAAGTTAAGGCCGAGGCTCTTGCGATATTCGACCGGGCTGAGTGATCCCAGCGATATCTTGATACGCTTCTCATTGTACCAGCGGATGTAAGCGTCTACCTCGGCAACGAACTGTTCGATTGTGATGGCCTTCCAATCTCGTGGATAAAAGAGTTCCGTTTTCAATCGGCCGAAGAAGCCTTCGCATGCGGCGTTATCTTGTGAGCAGCCCTTTCGGGACATCGAGCGAACCAGTTTCGCTTCGCTGATCCGCGTTAGCCAGCCTGGCCAGCGATAATGGGCTCCGCGATCGGAATGGACGATTGGCCGTTCCTCGGCGTCGGTCACGGTCTCAATAGCTGCATCCAGCATAGTATTGACCAGCCCCGCATCTGGTTGCGTTCCAATCGACCAACTGATGACCATTCCGTCGAAGCAATCGATGATGGGCGAGAGATACACCTTCCCGGCCGGGATATGGAACTCGGTGATGTCTGTCAGCCATTTCTCGTTCGGCGCTTTCGCATGGAAGTCGCGATTGATCAGGTTCTCGGGTGCCGGACTTATTTCTCCCAAGTATGATCCGAAACGCCGTCGGCGCGGTCTGGCCACGATCAAGTGCTCCTGCTTCATCAAGCGCTGGACAACCTTTTCCGAGATGATCACGCTCTTCCGGGCCAGTGACGCCTGTAGTCTGCGGTAGCCGTAACAACGACGGTTCGCTTCAAAGATTTCCGCAAGGCTGTGCCGGACGGCGGCATACTTGTCTGCCAGACACATGCGCGTGCGATGATAAAAGTAGGAGCTTCGCGCAATTTGCAGCTGGGCGAGCAGTTCTGGCAAGCGATAGGTGTCTTTAAGGGCGTCAACCAGCTGTGTCTTTTCCCGATTACTCAGGATCTGCAGATCGACGCCCAGTTCTTTTTTTAGGAGTTCATTGGCCTTCTTCAGGAGGTCATGCTCGAGTTGCAACTGGCGAACATCACGTTGGAGGGCTTCAAGCTGTCGCTCGAGTTCCTCGCGTTCCGGCGTCTGCGGGGTGGTTTTGCGGCGTTTCATGGAGGAAGGAGCCTCATGACCGAGTAGCTGGTCTTTCCAGTTGTACAACGTCGGCCTGCAGACGCCCAGCCGGTCAGCCACCTGTTGGGCGCTTTCATCTCCACTACATAGTCCGATGACACCAGCTTGCTTCACCGCTGCGGGATAGGCAGGGCGCCACGATCGACCGACCATCGATGTTCGCGTCTCTGGAAAGGCCTCCCGTACCCATGCGGTCAGAGTTCCTCGACCAGGATAGCCGAGCGCCCTCATCGTCGCAGAGATGCAACGATCATGGGTGCGGTAATGCTCAAGCGCCGCCTGCTTCTGACTCTCGGAATACTTTGGCGCTCGAGCTACCGGCTGAATACGCAGGTCGAGATGCTGTATGTACTCGCGGTACCAACCCCTCAGCGCATTCTTTGTGGGATAACCCAACTGGCGAATGGTCCCGTTAAGTCGCTTGCCAAGCCTGATATAAAGCTCAACGGCTCGACGTCTGTCTGCGTAGGAATACATGAACTACCTCCTGGTGGTCCAAGTTTTCGTCCGCACCCCCACCGGCTCAGTTCCGCGTGGAACGTATGGCCCGCCCTGCTTGCAAGTGTTTTTTTGATCCCTGCCAGTCTGCTTCAACGTATTCGGTCTCACGGGCATGCCGTGGCCAAGATGGATATCCGCACGTCCAGAGCCACGATAACCAACACGGTTTCAAAGAACCATTTCCACGCCTGGGCTATCTGAACGCCGATCAACTGTCAGGCCATCTCCATTCCACTCGCAAACATCGTAGGCTGCGCTCCCGGCAGCCAGTGACTCAGATTGCCGCTACGCCATAGGCCCGTTCATAGGGCTGCCCCTTGCGCAACACCGCCCAGGCGATACGCGCGAGCTTGTTTGCCAGGGCCACGATCACGACATTGCGGTGGACGCCTCGGGACAACATCGTCTGGAGCCATTGCCCGACTGGCGTGTCACTTTGACTGAGCGTGTGCATTGCCGCTCGAGCGCCGTGGACCAGCAAAGTTCGCAGATAGGTGTTGCCGCGCTTTGTTATCCCAAGCAGACGTGCCTTGCCTCCGGTGGTGAACTGTCGCGGCACAAGCCCCAACCATGCTCCGAGGTCTCGGGCATGCTTAAAACTACCGGCGTCACCAATTGCTGCAACGAGTGCCGTAGCGTTGAGCACGCCGATGCCGGGAATCGATGTCAGGCGGCGCATCGCGCTGTTCTGCCTGGCGAGTGCTACGAACTCAGCGTTCAATGCCTCGATCTTCTTGTCAAGCATTCGCCATTCGTCCCGCAATTCGATGACCAGGCTGCGGATGCGCGGTGACAGGATCTCATCAGCTTCGGCAAGGAGACCGTCCAGAGCGCTCTCGAACTTCACGCGGCCCGCGGCGAATATGACACCTCTCTCAAGAAGAACCGCACGGAGCTGATTGATCAAGGTCGTTCGCTCCGCAACCAGCCGGGATCGAACCCGATGCAACGTCTGGATATCCAACTGCTCCTGGCTCTTCAGTTCGACAAACCGCATCGTCGGTCGAGATGCCGCCTCGGCAATGCCCTCGGCATCTCTGTCATCATTCTTCTGCGCCTTTACATATGGGCGGACGTATTCCGGCGACATCAGCCTGATCTCATGGCCTCTCGCGGCAAAGAGCCGGCCAAGATGGTGTGCACCACAGCAGGCCTCCATCGCGATAACGCAGGCTGGCAACTTCTCAACGAATTCAATCAATGTGTGTCGCCGCATCGTCCGGCGGACAACTACAGCGCCGCGGTCATCTACCCCAACAACGCTGCAGCTGTTCTTCCCGATGTCGATGCCCAAGATAGAAATCTGCATGGCTCTGCTCCTTTCCCTTCAAGAAAAGGACATCATACTCGATGTCCTCGGAAGGGCGGGCCATCCCATAACCAACACCCGTGCAAGCCGCAACCCCAAGAGCGTCGGCGACGAGCGCCAGGCATTCGCGGGTGAAGTCGTCAACGACAGCCAGGACCAGAAAGCGACGACCATCCGTGAAAGCGTCGCTGACGACGTCGAGGCTACAGCGGGACGCGACGGCCAAAGGTCCTCTCGTTCCAAAGGCACGCTTGCGACCGCCCCTTTTGCGCGCGGTCAGCTTTTCTTCCCGGTAGAGATGCCGGGAGCTTCTTCAGGTTCATGACGATCCCCTTCCGACCCAGCATGACGTGTATGCGCCGATAACCGAAACGACGGCGCTCGGACGCCACGTCCTCATAGCTCGCCATGAGGAGTGTTCCTCTGTGGGTGTTTATTTACCCCTTGTGGCTTGACGATTCTGCTCTGGTCATTGTTTGAAGACCCAGTTGCGCCGCAGGGCTCATACCGGCGACGCTACGCGGACCTCGCGAAACGACTACTTGCCTGACGGCGAGAAGTAAGCCAGTTGACCTCAGGTCGTTGATCTGTGCATGATCAGCGTGGTGTAAGAACGTGGTAATCGCGGTTGGTCAAGGGTCCATGAATCTAAGGCAGATCCGATATTTCTTGCAAATAGCCGAACTTGGCAATTTCACCCGGGCTTCTGAAATACTTGGCATTGCTCAGCCGGCGCTTTCCAGACAGATCAGGCTTTTGGAGGAAGATCTAGGAGAGGCGCTTTTCATCCGCTCGGGTCAAGGTGTCGCACTCACGGCTGCGGGAAAAGCTTTGAGGGAAAAAGCCACGGCGCTTGTCTACCAGTTTGATAAGCTTCGCGACGAAATAACGGACCAGTCATCACCCCGGGGGCACCTGACCGTCGGACTCCCGCCCGCAATAGCTCACTTGCTGAGCATCGACCTCATAGACAGCTATTGCCGCGAATACCGGGATGTTCACCTCCACATCCGCGAGGGAATAAGCCTCGACCTAATTGCAGGGATTCAGCAGAGCAAGATTGATTGCGCAGTCGTTGTTTCCGATGGAAACCACGCTCTATGTTCAGAGCCTCTCTTCAGAGAGACGTTATTTTTGGTTGCTCCTTCATCTGACAAGTACGATATCACGCGCTTCCTCTCACTCAAAGATGTTGCAGGAAAACCGCTGGTTCTGACTAACCGGATGAACAATTTTCGAGTGGCTGTCGAGGACGCGTTTGGTCGTGAAGATATTCCGATGCACGTGCTGGCGGACAGCAATTCGACGAGCATGATCTCAGGTTTGGTTGCGAAGGGTACTGCTTATAGTATCCTGCCATATTGCGCCATTTATCCCGCGCTCAAACAAGGATTGATTTCCGCAAGCCCAATAGAAGGACTGTATGTCGATTGGGCTCTAGTCCGCCCTACGCAGACTGAGCTAACGACGCCCGCGAGGCTATTTCGAGACATGCTGATGAGACTGCTACGCGACAAAATCCAGGGCGACAACTGGTTAGGGGCGGTTATAACCGCCCATCCAACATGACTTCCGCAATTCAGCCACCAAGATAAAGCTGGCTGATTAGTGCGCTGTCTTGAAGTTCAACGGCCGAGTCAGCGGAAAACGCCACCTTGCCGTGCACGAGAACGTAGCCCCTGTCAGCAACACGCAGAGCTTCTTGAAAGTTTTGCTCGGCCATCAAAACTGTCAGACCGAACTCATCTTTGAGTTCGCGAATTTTAGAAATAGCTTGCGACACCATGATGGGTGCAAGTCCGACCGAGGGCTCGTCAACGAGAAGTATTTTTGGGGAAGACATAATCGCACGTGCCAGGGCAAGCATCTGTTGCTGGCCACCCGACATTGAACCAGAGAGCTGCCGACGTCTTTCCTTGAGAAAGGGAAAGGCCCCATAGCAAAAGTCGAGATTTTTCAATATATCGCGCCTGGCAGCTTTCCTATATGCCCCGAGAAGCAGGTTTTCTTCAACAGATAGCTGTGGGAAAAGGCGCCGCCCCTCAGGCACAATGCTGATGCCAAGTTCCACAACTTCGTGCGTCCGGAGTTTAGTCAGGTCGACTACTCGCCCGTCTATTTCAAGAGTGATCGATCCATGCGTCGGCCGGACGTCGCCAATCAGGCACTTCATCAACGTACTCTTGCCGTTTCCGTTTGTCCCCAATAGAGCTACGGTCTCGCCGCTCCGAACTTCCATCGACAAACCGTGCAGAACCTGCACAGCACCGTAGCCGGCGTAAAGATCACGCACCGTAATCTTAGCTTCCAAGATAGGCCCTCCGTACTTCGGGATTTGCCATAACATCTACAGGGGCACCATCACTGATGATGCGACCCGCTGTAAGACAGACAATCCGCTGCGAGAAACGCATCACGGCTTGCAGAATATGTTCCACCATGATGATTGTGATACCAGAGGCATTTAGCTCCATCAGTATATCCAGGATCTCATGGACCTCCTTAGTAGCGAGGCCAGCCATCGCCTCGTCGCATATAAGCAGCCTCGGCCGGGCCGCAACCGCCCGCGCAAGCTCGAGTTTTCTCAGCTCGACTTGAGAGAGTTGGCCTGCCGGAGCGTTGGTGCGGTCCGACAGCCTCATACGATGAAGTAACTCGCTAGCCTCCGCATGTACCGCGTTCCGGTTGCTCCCATCGACGAGACCGTGAACGATGTACTCGAGAGGAACCATCAGATTCTCGATGACAGACATCGAATGGAATGGCCGCGGTATTTGGAAGGTACGCGCAATACCCTTCTTGGCTCTTTTATAGGCAGCAAGTGCCGAAATGTCCCTGTTTTCGAAAGCGATCGCGCCCTGGTCGATCTGTACAACGCCGGAGATGCAGTTGATCAGTGTTGTCTTGCCAGATCCATTGGGACCGATCAGCCCTAGCCGTTCGCCTTTTGCAACGTTCAGGTTGACGTCAGACAGTGCGGTAAAGCCACCGAACCGCTTCGTAAGAGTCTCGACTCTCAGGAGAGTTGTCATGCCCTCTCGCTCCCTCTCGCAAGTTTGACTTCTTTTCTTCCTGAGCCAACCATCTTACGCGCCCACTGGATCAGTCCTACTAGACCATCAGGGGCCACGATCACGAAAATGACCATCAGTAATCCCACGACAAGCAGATGAAGCTCGGGACTGGCTGAGGCGGCGAGTTGCTGGGTGCTAGCTATCAAAATGGCTCCCAGTACAGGTCCCCACCAACGTGACATGCCCCCGACGACAGCCATCGAAAGCGCCATAACGGAGTAGTTCAAGCTGAAAGTCGAATGGGGTTCGATGAAACTGGTATAGAGAGGGAAGGGGGCGCCGGCAGCCGCCATGAGCGCGCCCGAGAGCGCGCAGGCTAAGAGTTTTAACCGTAGGGTCGGAACTCCGGAACATTCGGCTGCCGATTCAGCATCCCTCAGTGCGTGAAGACCCCGTCCCACCCAGGATTTCTCGATATAGCGAGCGACGATGATTGCAACCACGGTCAGTATCGTCATCACGAAAAACAAGAGCCGCGTATAGGTTTCGAAGCCGAGCGGAACCTCTGGACGAATGACTTGCATCCCTGACGCACCCCCGACGAAGCGCCAATTGAGAATGAATGTCTCGATGACGATAGCCGCTGCTATCGTGGCAATTGAAAAAAATATGCCCTTCAGCCGAAGAGTTAGGAGTCCGGCTCCTATTCCAAGCAACGCGCCGACGATTGCAGCGGCGGCGATCTGTACGAAGAGCGGTGCACCGAATGCCTTCATAGCAACCAGCGCGGTGTAGGCACCGAGCCCAAAGAAAGCCCCTGTACCGAAATTCACATAACCTGCGTAGCCCCCCAGGATATTCCACGCGGTTGCCAGTACTACATACTGTAGTACGACATAAGCGACGTAGAAGTAGTATTCGTTGAGACCAACTTTTGGCAAAACAAATGCGAGGATCGGAAGCGCCAAAGCGAAGGCCCAAAATGAAGTGGAGTTGTTTCTCATCGTCCAAAAAGTCCTTGAGGGCGCAGGCCCAACACGAGCAGCAGTAATCCGAACGCGACCGCGGGTGCCCAGGAAGCTCCAAAAGCAGTGAGAACGAGCGACTCTATAACCCCCAGCATTATGCCCGCGATTAGGGTACCGCTCATGCTTCCAAGTCCGGCCAAAACAACCACGCAAAAGGTCCTGCCTATGTAAACCCTGTCGAGACTTGGTTCGACTGGGCTCACGATTATGAGCAGCGCGCCTCCTATCGCGGTTGCGGCGGTGGCAAGACCAAACGCCCATTGCTTGGTCATAACGGGGTTGGCACCTATTACTTTGAGAGCCCACGGATCCTGCGCAACCGCCCGAATGGCACGCCCCTGGAAGGTCCTTGAAAGATAGAGATTCAAAATCACAACAAGGCCAATCGCTACAAGTAATGCAACAATCAAACGCCACGGGATTCTCATTTCCCCCAGCCCTAAACTGCTGCCGATATAAGACGCGCCCACGCTGCGTTGGTCGAGGCCAAATACTAACGAAAGTATAACTTGCACGATGAAGGCAACCCCAAAGAAGAACGCGATGCCACGCACGCCTGCATCAGTACCGCGTTTCTCGAACGCTTCGTAGTAGAAGCGGTAGACGACAGCTCCAAGCGCGAAGAACGGTATCAGTATGATCAGGCCCGCCAGAAGCGGATCTATACCGTAAGATCCAAGGAGGAACGTCATATAGGCAGCAAGCACAAGAAACGACGCATGCGCTATATGCGGAACGTCCAGAAGTCCGAACGCGATCGAAAGACCAATGCTGACCGCGGCATA
The DNA here is from genome assembly GCF_000172795.2 of Rhizobium sp. CIAT894. Classification (NCBI taxonomy): domain Bacteria; kingdom Pseudomonadati; phylum Pseudomonadota; class Alphaproteobacteria; order Hyphomicrobiales; family Rhizobiaceae; genus Rhizobium; species Rhizobium sp. CIAT894. Next base: position 230,250 of record NZ_CP020949.1, on the reverse strand, counting down.
GAAGCAGCCAACAAACACACCGAAGATCAATCCCTCGAGCAGAAGATCTATTGACATTTTTCATCCCTCCTAATTCAGACGAAGCTCAATTGCGTTGTGCTTCGCTAAGTGGCGAAATGAGGTCACCAGTGCGGAAGCGGTCTGGATCTACGACGACCTGCTTTCCTTCCTGGCGGAATTGCTCGGCATCTCCGTCCTTGATTGTCCTGAATTGGATCATTACCACGCGCGGCTCCGCCCATTCGCCGTCGGCACTCCAGCGAATGGGGCCGACAATGGTCTGGACCTCGTTAGAACGGAGATATTTGGCGAGTTCGACGCTATCCACGCTGCCAGTTGCCTTTACTGCCTGTTCCAGGATCTGGCCTGCGGCATAGGAAAATGGAGCTACATAAAAACCCAGTGTATCAACGTTCTCGGCCTTTGCTCTCTCGGTATAGCGATCCAAGAACTCACGAACGCCAGGAAACGCCATTGTTTTTTCCGGGACGTAGGTGTGATAGTTGACGATGCCGTTTAGCTGAGAACCTAAAGTGTTCATCACTGCTTCGTATTGAAGCCCGACCATTCCACCGCCGAACAGTTTGACGGACGAACCAATGCCAATTTCACCAACTGCGCGGATGATCGCCGTTGAATCCGCAGGATAAGATGCAACAAAGACCATATCGGGGGCAGCAGCCCTGATCGCGCGTATCATCGCGGAAAAATCGACCGTTGTCGGGGGATAGGTTTGTTCATATACAGTCTCAAAGCCGGACTTTGTAGCGAGCGTCTTGGCACCTGCCAGAATATTCTGGGAAAATTCTTGATCAGCCGCTAGAAATGCGACCTTTTTTACGCCCACCTTTTGGCCAAGTTTGAAGTAGCCGCCCACCCAACTATCCGCGTCGCTCCACGGTGAGTTGTTGAACCACATATCATGATGAGTTTTTGAGTTGATTTGAAATCCGATTTGACCAATCAGAAGACGCTGACGTTCCTTCATCATTGGCATTACCGCTGCCGCCGGTACTGTTCCGTAGGGTGCTATCAAAAGATCGACTTGATCTAGATCGATGAGCTTTGAGAATATGCCTGGACTTTGGGCAGGACTTCCCTGGTCGTCGTAGGTAATAAGCTCAACCTTTCGTCCAAGAAGACCACCTCTCGAGTTGATGTCTTCCACCCACATTTGCAGCGCGAGTCGCGATTGGCGCCCCCCACCGGCAAGCGGACCCGACAACGCCATGCTCGTTCCTACCTTGATGGGATTATCCTGCGCCCATATTGGTTGGGCAATAGTGGCTAATCCCAGGCCAAGCAGCATCGTGCGAAGAACACTTCGCTTCGTAAAATTGGACATATTTTCCTCCCGTTATGTCAGTTCAATTCTCTGTATTCAGCTGGTCGAGCGCCTCCAGCACCCTTTCCGGTGTCATGGGCATGTGGCGGAGACGCACGCCGACAGCGTCGAAAATCGCGTTGGCGATCGCTGGGGCCGTCGGCGATGTTGTTGCTTCTGAAAAGCCTTTCGCTTGATAGGGGCCGTCAAATTGGGGTATCTCGACGATGTGGGTAGAAACGTGCTCGTTTGAAGGTGCGTCCTTTGCCGTCAAAAACCGATAGGATGAGAAATCGCCATTCAGGATACTTCCCTCGCTGATCTGCAACTCCTCCGAGATTGCCTGACCGAGCCCCATGGAAATTGCGGCATGCATTTGCCCTTCACATGACATTGGGTTAATCGCTTTGCCGAGATCATTCGCAATAGCGATTTTCTCAAGCTTGACCTGGCCCGTTTCTATGTTGACTGCCACCTCCACCGCCTGTGCCGCCCTGGTACAGAAGGAAAATATCTTACGCAGACCGTCATTGGCGGCATGCCCAGTTTCAGGGTCGATCTTGCTCGACGGGACCGTGAAGGTCGCCTTGCCTAACAATTCGCCTCCGGCAGGAAGAAACGAACCCGTGAAAAAGACGGTACGGAAGAGGTCTCGGACCCGCATCAAACGTGCGGGGTTGTCTCTCACGAAGACATTCATGTCGGCCAGTTCGAGCTCTTCCGGGGTTGCCTGCATGAGCTCCGAAGCCATCTTTATCACTTGTCTTTTGACATCTTCGCACGCCATTAAGACGGCATTGCCGGCAGCGAAGGTAAGGCGGCTTGATCCCGTTAGCTGATCGTACGGAGTCACCCAAGTGTCGACCTCCGCAGTCCTCACCCGCTCCGGCGTCACCTTGAAGAACTCCGCTGCAATCTGGATGAGAGTCGTTGAGCTCCCTTGACCGATATTGCCGGCGCTGTGGCGAATTTCCACAGTTTCGTCGTTATGAATCTTCACGATGGCGGAGGAGGCTGAGGGCGCGACGCTGTCCTTGTTCGCAAATGCGATACCTCTCCCGCGTCGCCAGGGGCCGTCAACCCGTTCAAGAGGCCCATGGCGCTCCAGACCGGACTTTATTTCATCGAGCAATTCCGCGCCCGCCACGGAATGTTGTATCTCGCCTGCCGCGTTGATCTCGTTCTCGTGGAGGACGTTTCTCCGTCGGATTTCGTAGGGGTCCATGCCGATTGCATGAGCCAACTCGTCAATGTGGGATTCAAGCGCGAAATGGATCTGAGTGTTGCCAAAGCCTCGATACGCCACACCCGGAGGATTGTTTGTGTAGACGACATAATTGTCGAGCTTGAAGTGCGGAAAGCGATAAGAACCGAGCGGGCCGTAACTTGCCTGGCGTGTCACGAGGAAACCGTGTTGCGCGTAGGCTCCTCCATTGACTAGGACGAACATCTCGCACGCAGTGATAACTCCGTCTTTCCGGACGCCAGACTTGATGCGCATTTCAAACGGATGTTGAACTCCAGCCCAGCAAAGCGATTCCTCGCGAGTGTAGACGATTTTGATTGGGCGATAACCTGCGGCGCGCGAAAGCACTGCGCACAAGCCCTCAGCCTTCATCTCAATCTTTCCGCCGAAGCCGCCGCCGACATACTTCGGAATGATGACGCGAATGCGCGAGTGAGGGACGTCAAGGGCCTCACTGATTTGATTGAGCAGGGGATAGGCGGCCTGGGAGGAAGACCATACTGTAATGTTGTCATCCGCACCCCAATGAGAAATGCAGTTGTGTCGCTCCATTGTCGCATGAGCCATCATCGCGTTTGAGTATGTCTTCTCGATGATCGCGTCCGCTTCCTCGAAGCCTTTTGAGACTTCGCCAGTGCGGATACGGTAATAGCCGAATGCGTTAGGGTGCTTCGCGTCGTACTGAACGGGACCAATAGGAACCCGCCGATAATTTGCCTGGTTTTCGTGAATCAGCGTCTTGGGATTAGCCCCAAACGCCTCCCAAGGATCGAAAATTGCAGGCAAATCCTCATAGTCGACCTCAATGAGGTCGCACGCCATTTCTGCAATGGCCTCGCTATCAGCAGCGACGGCTGCCACTGGTTCTCCGATATAGCGAACTTTATCTCTGGCAAGCAGGGGTTCGTCATAGCAGCCGAAGCCGAACAGCGTCTGAGGGCAGTCCTTGTCGACGACCACCGCATGCACACCCGGCAGGGCCTGAGCTCGGCTGATATCCACGTTTAGAATTTTGGCATGTGGCCGAGTGCTCCGCTTGACCTTCGCCCAAAGCATTCGCGGAAACTCGATGTCAATTGCATACTTACCGAATCCCGTGACCTTTCCGGGACCCTCTTCGCGTATAACGTTCTTGCCAACAACGCTGAATTCTTCGGTCGGATTATTCATGAGCGTTGCTCCGCATCTCGCTTGCTGCTGCCAGAACGGCTTCGATGATCTTAACGTACCCGGTACAACGACAGAAATTACCTCTGAGCGCGTCACGGACCTCGGCTTCACTGGGGTTCGGATTTGCTGCCAGGAGAGCGTTCGCGGTAACGATCAGGCCCGGTGAACAGAACCCGCACTGAACAGCACCATGCTCCAAGAATTTCCGTTGAAGCGGGTGCAACTTCTCGCCATTTGCCATTCCTTCGATCGTTGTAACTGACTTTCCTGCAACTTGAACCGCAAGCGTTAAACAGGATCTGACTAATTCCCCATCTACATCGACTGTGCAGGAACCACAGACGCCCTCGCCACAACCTTCCTTCGTTCCGGTCAGGCCGACCTCCCACCTGAGGAAATCGAGCAGCAGAGTGTTGGGCTCGATCTCCGATGTGTGCCGCCGCCCGTTTATCTGAAGCGCTATATGGCTACGCATTCTTTTTCCTCCCTTACAACTTACTGCACGCGACTTGCCGCCGTTCGCAGGGCGTCGCGCACGTAGACTGCAACGAGCCTGCGACGATATTCGCCGGACGCGTAAACGTCGGTGTCCGGCGAACAGTCTTCTGCTGCGATGGACGAGGCCTGGAGAATCGTGCGATCATCGATCCTGGTTCCGACAAGCGCCTCCTCCGCGCGACCAACGCGGATAGGGGTCTCATCGGCTCCCGCCAGGGCAATGGTCGCCCCCGTACACACCCCATCCCGGACCGACAGAATTGCTCCTGCCGCGACTAGCGGGGTTTCCATCGCAGCTCTCCCGGCATGAGCCAGATAGGCCATACCCAGATTGCCCTTGCGCCGAGGTATACGGATCTCACGAACCAGCTCCGTCGCATCCAGCGATGTTGTCATATGCCCGACGAAGAACTCGCTGATGGGCACGACGCGCTCACCGGTGGTGCCAACCACAACAAGGATTGCGTCGAGCGCGAGCAAGGCTGCTGACGGGTCACTCGCCGTGTGACCCACGCAGATGTTGCCGACGATGGTTGCTGTATTTCTGACCGCTGTCGTTGCAATTCGCGAGATGGCCTCGAACAATAGAGGAAATTCGGTCCGAACAATCTCCGAACGCAAGACGTCGGTCTGGGTCGCAGTAGCGCCGATACGCAGGACGTCCGGTTCTTCTTCAACATAACGCAGCCCGGGTATCGCTTTCACGTCCACTAGAAGCTCAGGGGCCATGATCCGGAATTTCATAACGCGCAATACGGATTGCCCCCCCGCTATCAATTTCGATGTGTCGGGTTTGGACTGCAGTGCTGCGCAGGCCTCTTCGATACTTTTAGGAGCGAGGTAGTCAAAAACGGGTAGCGCCATGGTAATACCTCCCTATGCGACTTCTGCGATGCGTTTCACCTTCGTCTTTAGGTGCATGTCATACCAAGCAATGGTTTCAGCGATCACTTTCTCGAAGACATCCGGGTTTACGAACTGATACACATCATAGTGGTCCGCGTTCGGTATAGTGATAAGCTTCTTCGGTTCTTGGGCCTTTGCGTACAGCGCATAGCACTCGTCAATTGGAACGAGCCCGTCGCATTCGGTGTGCATAAAGAGGATGGGGCGAGGAGCTACCGCTTGAACGAAATCCTCAGGCCGCCAGCGGATCGTAGCTTCAGCGTTTTCAAGAGGGTAGCCCTGCGTGTAGGTTTCGGCGGCCTTCACCTTCTCCTGGATAACTTGCCGTGAGTGGGGGTCTCCGGGCATCAGCTCGGTGACGTCAACCCGGCGTGACTCGCCGGTGAGCACTCTCTGGCGACGATCCTCCGCGAGAACGTCCTGGAACTTCAACCATTCCCAATGTTTACGCAAGCTTTTCATCCAACGCTCGCCATTGCCAACAGGGACCACGGAGACAACGCACTGAACGCGATCATCGGTCGCGGTCGCCGCGATGACATTTCCTCCGCCAAATGATGTGCCATAGAGCGCGATACGGTCGGTATCCACAGAGGGCAACGTCGATACGAACGTTATCGCATTGCGAATGTCTTCGACTTGCTCAGGAGGTATCAGCCGAGCACGCACACCGTCGCTCTTTCCAAAGCCTCGGTGGTCAAATGCGAAAGCGACGTAGCCGTGAAGGGCCAGGCGTTCCGGGACGGGAAGGAGATATACATCCTTCATTCCGGTGTACCCGTGGCAGCACACTACCGTAGCGCGCTTCTCCCCTGGTTTCAGGTCGTCGGGCTCGTAGAGGAGACCTTTGAGCTTTAAACCCTCGCTGAAGAAAGTCAGTTCCGTTATTTTTGGCATTTCACATTACCTTTCGATTCAGAGTTTTGACTGGGTCGAAGATCTCGTTATTGGGATTCAGCGGTGCGGGGATTAGGTTGCAGACGGTTGGTCAGGCTTTCAAAGAAGCGGTCTGCAATTTTTTTGCTTGTGCTGGTAATCAATCGCTGCCCAAGCTGAGCAATCTTGCCGTTGATATTGGCTTCAGCTTCATAAGACAGAAGCGTACCCCCCTCGTCGTCCGGGACCAGTTTTAGCGCGGCGCCACCTTTTGCGAAGCCTGCTATTCCACCATCACCCTCACCAGAAATTCGATAGGAGTTCGGCGGGTCCAAGTCCTCCAGCCGGACCTTTCCCCGAAAGCGAGTCTTCAGAGGACCAAGTTCCAGTCGCACGACTGCTGCGAATATACCGTCGGAGCGCACTTCCAGCTCTTCGCACCCTGGGATACATTCACGCAGGACGTCTGGATCGTTCAGCGCCGCGTAGACGACTTCCCGGCTTACGGGTAACGAATACTGTCCGGATAGTAAGACCGCCATTAGAATTCCTCCCTAGATGCTTTCTGTAGGCAAATGCTAGCGCACTAATCTAGTCTTTGGCTCTGCGATCACTCTACGCCAAAACTAAGCTGCCTTCGGCAGCGGACCTCTTCGCGCGGCTTGGGCCGCTTCGATGGCTAGAAACTGAGCAGTCAACATTATCGTTAAAGCTGACACCTGGCGGTAGCGACGTTATCGATTGCAACGGGCACCTCAAACATAGAAAGCTTGGGCGGAGCACCATAGCGTTCGGTCAAGGCTTCACGCCAGGTTGCGTCGAAAAACGATTCTGCTGTTGCACGGGTCGACCAGAGGTAGAAGGCGCCGCCCTGAGTGTCTCCATCGAAAAGATAATATTTGCTTAGAAGCTCGCTGACGTCTCGGAATCGAGGTGCTGAGAGCTCATATGCTTCCCTCATCTGGTCCAAAGTCGTCCCACTAGGAACAGGAAATAAAACCAACGCCGCTATCAAGAATCCCTCCCATTATTTGCTCGCGAACTAAGTCGAGCCCTCCGTCGATTGCGTCCATCGACAATTCTTAGGCTAGTTGAAGTTCTCCGCCGCTTCCAATATCATTTTCCGAATGTGCGATAACAAGCCGCTATAGGGAGGTGATCTCCTTGCGTTCTCTAATACCCTGCACCTCTCATCGACGCTCGTAGAGAGAATCTACTCTACCGTTGCCTGTATGCGGGCAGAAGCTCTACCGTAATCGAAGCGGAAAGCGCTAAATGAATGGGCCTGGTTTGCCAGAGAATTACCGGTTCACCTGGTGTTCCGCGGAGGCAGATGTTCGATGAGCGGCGATGTGAAACCGCCGATGAATTCAGGGGAGAAAATGCCTCCCGGCTTTGTGGCGAGGATAATGATCTTCATGTTCATAGCGAGTAGAGGGAAATGTGCAGCGGTTGACGTTTCGCGTTTCCTGTTCAGAGTGCGCAGGTGACTGGCCGACACGCTCCTTTTCAGCAGGGCTGAGTCGAGCATGGTGGGACCCCGATGCGGCCGGACCGCGGTTATGCCCACGAATCGCAGTGGGAGGAAATCCGAATCGCGTCCGGAACCGGATAGCAAATTTGCTTTGCGACGCAAAACCCGAGCTCGCGGCGATGGATGAAATCGGTAGCCTAGATGATTGCAGGAGGCTCATCGCATGAATCATTCTGACGTCAGTAACGAGCTCACGAAGCTTGATGCTCTCATCGTGCAATCGACGACGCAAAGTCGCCTCGCTAAGGCCCAACAGAGAACAGATCTCCGCTCCAGACCAGCCATGGTCCGGCCGCTCGGCTACGAGCGTGCGAATGCGCGCCGCATAGCTTTGGGCCTGAGCCAGTGGGAAGCAGAGGCCGCTCGATCGCATCCAGGCAAGCAGCTCGGTTACACGATGCTCGACGATAGCGTCCGGCAATTCGTCCTCGTTGCCGAGCGCCGTAATAGCCGCCTCGAAAGCGTCGGACAAACCCTTGCTCATGCGTCCGAGAAGGCGCGCGGGCGCGACGGGATCGCTGCCCTTTACGACACCGAACGTGGCAATGAGCTTGCTGTCGACGGTCAGCCACCGCGCTTCATAATCTCCGTCCTCAGAAGGGGCATTCTCGAAGTCGAAGATATGGCCTTGCGCAATGGCGATCGCTTCGCCCGGATCAACAACGAAACGATGACCCGGGCATTGAATGACCTTGCGGCCCCGATGGACGACGACGATCATAGGAAGCGCGGTGGTGATCGAGGTAAACCCCAGGCGCGTGGCTTGGGTGACGTGGCCGGTCGCGCCGATACCAGTCCGTGCCGCGATCATCTGCCGAGCTTTGTTATCCATGAGAGGCACTGTCCTTCTTAAGCTTAGCGGCCGCCTTTGGCGACGACACTTGCCTCGGCGAGCTTGCTCATATTGGAGACGAAACCGGTCAGTGCACCCGTTGCATTGTCTGGTACCTGCAGCTTGTCAACTTTGAGCGCCTTGACCGCGATCCGATACTCATGAGTTTCGCCGGCTGGCGGGCAAGAACCAAGAAAGCCTGCCTGGGTTGCATCGTTGTTAACCATCCGGGCGCCTTTGGGAAGCTTGGATGCGTCGGAACCGACGCCTGCCGCAAGCGAGGTCACGTCCGCTGGAATATCGACAACCACCCAGTGCCAGAACCCCGAGCCGCTCGGAGCATCCTTGTCGTAGATCGTCACGACAAAGCTTTTAGTCCCCTTCGGTGCGTCCGACCAGCTGATTGCCGGTGAAATATTTTCACCGCTGCAGCCAAAGACATTTGCGAACTGTGCCTGCTTGACCTTGCCATCGGCAAATTCTGGGCTTTCGGCCTTAAAATCTGCAGCCTGCGTAAAGCCTGCCGCGAATAAGGCCGCCCCAGCGATCCAACCAAATTTCATAACGAATGATATCCTTTCTCCGGATGTGATGAAAGGACCCTACGAACTCGACAGTTCGGCTTATATGCCTGCTCTGGTCAACGTTAGTCCCGAACCGATCATTCAGTACTGCGTGCCGGCGGTGTTCATCAACTTTGGAAGGCGGACACGAGATACAGTAATGCGGTACTGTTTCAAAGAGCGGAGATTCGAGCCTGCGGCTTTGTAACGAAGCGCGTTGGAAGTGTTTGCTAGTCTAAGCCGCACTGTTTTTGCATCAGCCGAGGGAAAGGCCAGAGAATTCTCGATCTTGGGGGCCACGAATGCGTTCAGCGATTGGCGTCTGAGCACTCGTTCGTGAATTGGACGTTTAGAATCCGCAGGCGGCGGAAGCACACGAGCAAAGAGTTCGTGCGACGTTGGGTTTGGACAGCAACGCCGTCGTCGATGCCGCATCCGGTGCTGGCCTTACACCGACACGGCTGAGCCGCATCTAGGGACCGGAACACTGTCGTGCCGAACTCGCCGTAGGACCGGCCAACCTTTTCTGTAATGTTTCCACCACGGAAACCTAAGATACCTAAGGTTCGGGCTTTTGCCCACTTTTTCGCGTAGACACCCGATCCTCATCGCTGTTCCCCCAATTTTTCCGCTTTTATAGGTTCTCCGGACACCAAGCAGGAACACCGCCGGCGACCGTCGGCGGTACTCGTGTTTGGTTGTTTTAGGAGAGACTTGTCCGAGCTTCGGATCCTTCGGATCCTATGGAAACGAGCTGCGACATCCCCGAGAACCGCTGCATCATTTTGGTTATTCTGCCGCCGTTCCGTAAGGAATATATCGCCTCCCGTATCGGCGCACGCGGAGGTTCGCCTGCTCGGCGTGACCGACAAAACCTTCGAGGATGCAAAGCCGGGAGCAGTATGCCCCAATCTCTGCTGCGGCCTCGTCCGTCACGACCTTTTGATAGGAATGGGTCTTCAGGAACTTGCCGACCCACAGTCCGCCAGTGTAGCGGCCGGCCTTTTTCGTGGGCAAGGTGTGGTTCGTGCCAATGACCTTGTCGCCGTTTGCCACGTTGGTTCGTGGTCCAAGGAATAGAGCTCCGTACGAGTGCATGTTTTCCAGAAACCAATCGTCCCTGTCGGTCATCACCTGCACATGCTCCGAAGCGATGTCGTTTGCGACCTGGAGCATTTCGTCGTAGGTGTCACAGACGATGATTTCGCCATAGTCGGCCCAGCTCTTGGAGGCTGTGTCTGCAGTGGGTAGAATCGCCAGGATGCGGTCAATTTCGACCAGTGTCTCTTCAGCGAGCGTTTTAGAATTAGTGAGCAGCACGGCTGGCGAGTTGTACCCGTGCTCGGCCTGTCCAAGAAGGTCGGTGGCGCAGATTTCCGCATCGACAGTCTCGTCTGCAATGACCATTGTTTCCGTCGGGCCTGCAAAGAGGTCGATACCTACGCGACCGTAAAGTTGCCGTTTCGCTTCGGCGACGAAAGCATTGCCTGGACCGACCAGCATATGGACCGGTTGGATTGTTTCGGTGCCAATGGCCATGGCACCGATGGCCTGAACCCCGCCCAGGACATAGATTTCGTGCGCTCCACCGAGATGCATCGCTGCGATGACAGCTGGGTTCGGAGCGCCCTTAAAAGCTGGGGTCGCTGCGATGATGCGGGGGACCTTAGCAACGGAGGCCGTCGCCACTGACATGTGCGCCGATGCGACCATCGGAAACTTGCCGCCAGGAATGTAGCATCCGACGGACTGAACAGGGACGTTCTTATGACCGAGAATGACGCCGGGCAATGTCTCGACTTCAATGTCGAGCATCGAGTCGCGCTGCGCCTGCGCAAAATTGCGCACCTGGGTCTGAGCAAACTTGATGTCTTCCATGTCCCTTTTGGAGACCTGGTTCATCAATGCTTCGATCTCACCGGCTGAGAGTTTGAATGATTGCGGAGTGTATCTGTCGAATTTTTCAGAAAGTTCGCGGACGGCTTCATCACCACGCGTTTCGATATCCTTGAGAATAGTTTCAACGATCGTTTTGACCTTTTGGTCGTCCTCCGAACGTTCCGCTTCGGGCTTTCCGTGTTTGATGTGGATGATTGTCATGGCCTTCTCCCTTTCTAAAGGAACGATATGCTGCTAAATTCCCAGTGCAAGTTTTCAATAGCATATTGAAAAAGTTTCAGGAGCTGACAGCAATGAAGCCAACCGCGAAGCAGGTTGCACACGCAGTAGGGGTTTCGATTGCAGCCGTATCACGCGCCTTCACGCCGGGAGCGCCGATCGACCAGGAAAAAAGAAAGAGGATATTGGCGGCGGCGGAGCAGATTGGATACATCAGTCCAGCGAGGCGAACAGCGAAAGTTGTGTCGGCTGGGACAGTAACACTGGTCGCCGGAAGCCTTCACAATCCGTTCTATCCGCTGGTCGTCGACACGCTTGCCCGGCACCTGCAGGAGAGTGATCGACGGTTGCTTGTCTATGCGTTGCCGGCAGATAGCAATGTCGACACGATTACCGAACAGATCCTAGCCGCACGACCTTCGGCGATCATCATAACATCGGCATACCTGACCTCGAACATGGCGCGCGCATGCCGACAGCATCAAATCAAAGTAGTTCTGCTCAATCGCATTCAGCGGGATATTCGCGTCAATGCCGTTTCATGTGACAATTACCAGGGCGGCAGAGATGCTGGGAGGCTTTTGCTGGACCGGGGATTTCAGCGGATTGGGCTGATTGGAGGAATATCCAACACTTCAACGCACACCGAGCGCATTCGCGGTTTTCGGGACGTGCTCACAGAAGCTGGAAAGACCATTCATATTCAGGCATCGGGCGAGTATAACTATGAAGTTGCGAAAACGGCTGCCGTGAAAATTCTGTCAGCATCCGATAGTCCGAACGCAATCTTCTGCTGCAATGACATTATGGCGCTTGGAACGATCGATGCGGCTAGAGAACGAGGGCTTCGCATCCCCGACGATCTTGCCGTCATTGGTTTTGACGATATTCCGATGGCCAGTTGGAGCTCATATCGCTTGACAACGATCCGGCAGCCGGTGGAGCGAATGGTGCAAGAGGCGGTCAATCTGATTGATGACCCGAACGTCAAGGCAGGTGACGATGGTTCAACGCGAATGCTCTCGGGAAATTTGATTATCCGCCACAGCGTATGAACCGAGGACGGTATACTCATGTAAAAACACAGACCTTGGTTTTGAGGTATGCATGAACCCTCAAGAGAGTGATGGGCGATTTGGAACGTGGCCCCGCTAAGCTTTAGCGCCGAGGCACGCGATTGCTTCCAGACCGGGCCTCTGTGTGCTGCCGGTGCGCGACGACTGGAAATGAGGACGAGCGCGTTACCTTATCTCGCGTCGAGAGATCGATGGCTTGGGTTCAGGTCTGATATCCTCGACCGCATCATGAACACAGTATGCAGATCCGAGCTGCGCCAGACAGTCCCTAATCACAGACAGCACATGTTGAAGATGGTATTTCAATTTGTTTGTCATGTCATGTCTCCTTGGAGCAAGAAATAAGTAAGTAATCCGACTAGCTGAACAATCCAACTTTGCTGGGAGTTGAGAGATCCGCCGAGTTCGCGACGATTGAAAGCACTTCGGCTAAGACGGATACTGCAAGTGCTCGTGGATCACGGGAAGATGGGATCAAGCCGATAGGACCCCGGACGCGCTGGAGCTCGCTTTGGTGCACGCCTGCCTCCTCAAGCCGCTTCAGGCGGGATCGTTGCGTTGCTCGGCTTCCCTGCGCACCGATGTAAAAAGCTGGGGTCGCGAGCATTCGCCTGATGATCTCTGGCTCATAGTCGTGATCATGATAAAACAGCACAGCAGCAGTTCGAGAATCTACCTCGACGTCATTGAGCTGCGACAGATGCGATAGTTCGCGCGACGTATTACCAGAAGCTCGCGTGCAGGCCACTGTAGTCGCGTCATGCGAGATGAGAGTTTGTCCGTAACCCAGGCCTTCTACCAGGCCTGCGAAAATGGATGCTTCCGGGCCTGCGCCGAAGGTTACAAACCGAAGTGGCGGCTCGAAGCCAAGGGAAAAGCTATCAAAATTCCGTGCGGTCTTCTTGTAGATGCCAAGGCTTAGGCGGCCCTCACGTCCGATAACCAAGCTCACTGGCTGGCGCAGTTTCCTAACTTTAGTGAGCTGCTCAAGGATGTTGCGATCTTGCAAACGAAAAAGCATCACATCGATGCCACCACCACAGGGAAGCTGGATGTCCTTGAAAGGCGATCCTTCGCCATAACGGAGGACGCGGACGCCACTTGTCGCCCGAATGTCGTCGGCGTTTAAAATCAGATCTGCTTCAATGCATCCTGACGTAATTGCGCCGGCGTATCTACGGTCAGGCAGAATCGCCATCGCTGCGCCGGGAAGACGATAGGCTGGCCCGACCGTCTCAATTAACACTGCCATGACAGCATCTTCGTCGGCCGAAACTGCGAAATCCCATGGGTCCGCTATGGCGGGATGTGCCCCGGAGAGTAAGACTGGTGCTTGCCATTCGCACTGCATTTGTAACTCCTCCCAAATAAAGCCGGACGACCGAGACCTGGTCTGACATTAGAAAAGACCGAGAATCCCCTTCCTTCCAAGAAAACTTATTTATCAAGCGAAAATTAATCTGCTGCTTTGTCAAGCGAAACAAGAATCAGCATCGGAAGACATGTCTAACCATCAAGCGGTCGTACCACCTTAGAGGCTGGCCGAACGGCGAGTCTCCTGTCTTGGTGAACGTTTCCCCTAGTCGGCAGTCCATCCGCCATCGACGAGGACGGCAGTTCCGGTGACTAATGCCGCCGCGTCCGTTGAAAGATAGAGAACTGCGCCGACCACATCCTCAGGCGTACCTAACCGGCCAAGCTTAATCTTCGAAACGATCGCGTCGCGTACCACAGGATCGTCAAGAAACGGCTTCGTCATAGGCGTTTGGATGAATGTCGGACCTACCGTGTTGACGCGTATGCCCGCTGGGCCTAACTCGACCGCAAGGGCTTTCGTGAAGCCCTCCAAAGCCCACTTCGATGCGCAATAGATCGTTCTGTTGGCGGCCCCGACGTGACCCATCTGTGACGACATGTTGATGATGGACCCACGGAGATTCGCTGATGTCATGCGACAACTGACCGCCTGAGCTGCGAAAATTGCCGCGCGAAGGTTGAGCCCTATGACCGCATCGAAATCGTCCAGTGTCACTTCGGAGAGGGGCTTAGGACGGTTCATGCCAGCGTTGTTGACGAAAACGTCGAACGGCTGCAACTCGTCGATCTTCTGCCTGAAGTCTTCAACGTCGCTGACATCCGCAACGAGTGTCAGGGCTTTTAATCCCCTCGCTCGTATTTCGGCGGCACCTTCCTCAATCTCACTTTCGGTGCGCGCGCAGAGTGTTACTTCTGCGCCCGCAGCCGCCAAACCCTGCGCGATTGACCGCCCTAAGCCACGACCGGCCCCGGTGACCAAGGCCCGCCGACCTGAGAGTGAGAACCTTTCAAGAATGTCGAAACCGGACATCGTGTTCGTCACTTGATGGCTTGCGGATTTATCGGCGAACCAGCGCCACCGGGCAGGTGTAGGGGGGGAGCGAGGAAAAAGAACTCGTAGACTTTGTCTTGTGCGCAGTCTTCGGCCAACTCCTTCAAGTAAAAGATCTCGCCCATGGCAATTCCCATCGCAGGAATTACAACCCAGTGCCAAGGCTGGTTTGCTTCGTTTGTCTCGTTTGGCCGCACCTCGCAGCCCCAAGTATCGGTGCAAATGCCGGCAACATCCTTTGCCCTGAGCCAAAAACAGGTGCTGAAGGCCATGCCGGGAGCATCGCCTCCAGCGTATCCGTCCCAGCTTCCTTTCGCCAGGCATCGCTCCTGGTGACCTGTGCGGACAATGACGAAATCGCCTTTGCGGATTTCGACACCCTGTGCTGTTGCGCAGCCGTCAAGGTCCTCTGGGCTGATCCCGTAACCGTCATCCAGCGAGTCAACGCCCTTCCAGCGCGCGATATCTAACAAAACTCCGCGCCCGACCATTTTATCACGATAGTGCTCAATGCCGAGCTTCTTCGCACCCTTCACATCAACGAGCTTTGCGTCGTAGCCGTTGTACATCTTGTCGTCCAAGAAGATGTGGCAGAGAGCATCCCATTGGGTCGAGGCCTGACACGGCATATTGATCGCGTCATCCGCGTAGCGCAGGTAGGGTGCCGGTTCGTCCTGGTTGCCGGCAGCCGCATCTGTGCCTGTCGCAAGCATCGTATGGATCGGGTTCCAGCGCCCGCCGAAGAGGCCCGACTGAATCTGTTCCTTTAGTGATAGGCCGAGAGCAAAGGTCTTGCCCTTCCTGACCAAGCCAGCAGCCGCAACGATGTCTGCAGGTTCGACGTTATTCAAGGTCCCAATTTGGTCGTCCTCGCCCCACCGGCCCCAGTTGGAGACCTGCTTCGCGGCATCGTAAATTGCTTGACGATTAAACGTCATAGTCGTCTCCTCCCGACAATTATCGACTGATAAATAAATCCTCTTCGCCATCGTAGTCAAGTGGTCTTTTTCCATGCTAGGGAATAGGAGCGATTTCTTCCGACACACAGTTTACAGGCCTATGACACCAAAGCAGCCCCCCAAGCGAAGGCGCCTGCCACCGACCGAGCGGCGTGACGAGATACTCCAAAAGGCACTGAACCTGTTTGCGGAACACGGGTTTGAAAGCAGCACGCGCGAGTTGGCCAGGCAACTTGGCATCACCCAGCCCCTGCTTTATCGGTATTTCCCCAGCAAAGACGATTTGATCCGCGAGGCTTACCGGGCCGTCTATCTGGATCGCTGGAACATAGAATGGGATCGCTTGCTGTGTGATCGCAATGTCCCTTTGGAGGAACGGCTCAAGTCCTTTTATGCAAGCTACACGAAGGCGATTTTCACCCGCGAGTGGATGCGTATCTACCTTTTCGCGGGTCTAAAAGGTGCAGATATAAACCGTTGGTATATAGGGCTGCTCGAAGAGCGCATTCTGCAACGCATCGTGAAGGAGTACCGTCATCTTGCCGGCCTCGATGATCAGACCAAACCTTCGTTTGAGGAAATTGAACTCGCTTGGGCACTTCACAGCGGGATTTTCTATCTTGGTGTCCGTGAGCACATCTTCAGCCTACCTCCTTCAGAGGACCGTGACCGGACCATATCGGCGGTGGTCGGTGTTTTCCACAACGGCATCCAGACGTATTTCGCGAAAGCAGCTGTTCCGAAGCCAACCTAAATCAAAGCTCACGCCTAGACCTGCGCACTAATCAACGTTGATGATTCGATCGTTTATCCGGCAGCCCGACGGCATGGTCGCGCGGTTGATCGTGCATTTCACAAAAAATTTTGTCTCTACCCACCCCAGTTGACAAATTAACTTATCAACCGATAACTATAGCGACTGGTGCTTCCTCCCCCGCTGCTCCGGGCGTCATGTTTGACGTTCGAGAGCAGCAGGAGAGAGGACTCTAGCTTTCAACAATACGGTTTCGTCAAGCAGTTCCACTATTTGCCGACCAGCGTAGTCCGTGACCAAGATCGCGGCGCAGGGGTAAGTTCTACAGGATTTTAAGAGGAGGACCCACGCCGCCCGCGCGACAAGCGGATGGCGCGGAACACGCTTTGCCAGGTTTAGCCTGGATTAGGGAGGATAAATGTTTGAGGCGCTCGACCGTCAGCAACTGCTCACGCGCAATCAAAAGGGTTTGATGTTTGCGGGAGCTTTCGGATCGGTCCTGACTACTTTCTCATTGGCTTCATTTTGAGTTCGTGTCCAAGCCTTGGGGCTTAAGCTTTGGTCAATCTTCGATCATTATGCTTTCTTCCGGCGTTGGGGCAATGTTTGGCGCTGCATGGTTTGGACGGATGGCTGACCGGGTAGGGCGTCGATGTCCCCCTTATCCAGGAATTCGTTTCCGCCAAAAAGCGGGGTTTGGTGACTGGCCTGGTAACATGTGCGGTGCCACTCGGTTTCCTTATCGGATCGGCGATGGTTGCTTTCCTGGCTCCCGCGGTCGGGTGGCGAGGGCTCATTGCCGTTTGATTATGTTGAACCTGGGCGTGCTGTGGTGAGGCGTTGGGTGCCGGAATCACCCAGATGGCTCATGCGTCAAGGGCGCGTCTCAGGAGGCTCGCCAGTCAATCGGGTCCTTTAATTGCGGGTGTTAGTCAACCTTTTAGTGGGATACTTGCCGAAGTCATGGTCCTTTTCGAGGTCAGCGCCTCATGATGGTGTTCGGGTCGGGTGCTTCAACGTATGCAAGGGGGTGCCCTAAGATGGGCCGCCAGCCGATTGACCGAAGTCACCTGCGTAGCGGCAATCTAGGTGAGATTCAGCGTCAATCAGGATGAGACTCGCGCCGGGGTGTGACGGAGTGAGGGCGTAGCCCGATCGTAGTCATACCCCGGCGTGGCGCAGATTTTCGGCGTCTCAAGATCGCGGTCGGTTCGGTACATTTGCGGTTTTCTGGATTGGAGAACCAGTTTGTGCCGGGTCGCCATGTAACCGATCATCAGATGAGACTCTTCATGAAGTACCGACAAACGCATTCCGTAGAGGTCGCCGCGGCAAAAGCTTCGATCAGCCGGGCTACGGCCTACCGTCTCGACAAGGAGACGCAGCTTCCATCTCAGAGCAAGGCGCCCCGCGGTCGTCGCCGCCCCGATCCTCTGGAGCCGATATTCGAGACAGAAGTCATCCCGCTCCTGAAGACCGCACCCGGCATCCGTGCCGTCGCTGTCTACAACGAGATGCTGCGCCGACATCCAGAACTCTCTGAAGGTATCCGCCGTACGCTTGAACGACGCATCCGGTCGTGGCGTGCTGTCCATGGCGAAGCGCAGGAGGTCATCTTCCGCCAGATGCACGAGCCAGGCCGGCTGGGCCTTTCGGATTTTACCGATGCCAGCGGTCTTGGTGTGACGGTCGCCGGCCAGCCAATTGATCACCTTTTCTATCACTTCCGGCTCGTCTGGTCGGGCTTCGAGCATGCCCATGTCATTCTCGGCGGGGAAAGCTTTGTCGCGCTGGCCGAAGGGCTTCAAAATGCCCTTTGGTCCGTGGGCGGTACGCCGCTCTATCATCGGAGCGACAGCCTGTCGGCGGCATTCCGCAACCTCGACGCCGATGCCAAGGTCGATCTCACCCACCGATACGATCAGCTTTGCTCCCATTATCGAATGACGCCGACGCGCAACAACAAAGGCGTCGCGCATGAGAATGGCTCGATCGAAAGCTCCCATGGCCATCTCAAGAACGCTGTTCATGATGCCCTGCTGATGCGGGGGACCAAGGAATTCGACGATCTCAGTTCTTACCGCGCCTTTGTCGACGAGATCGTCAGCCGTCGCAACGCTGCCCATGGCAAACGCATTGATGCAGAACGATCCCATCTGCAGGCGCTGCCCGAGCGCCGGACCACGGACTTCGAAGAGATTGTCGTCACGGTGTCTCGGACGGGCGGCTTCACCTTGCGCAAGGTCTTCTACACCGTGCCATCCCGCCTGATCGGCCACAGGTTACGAGTTCGCCTGTTCGACGATCGGCTGGATGTCTTTGTCGGCGGCACGCATCTGATGACGTTGCGCCGCGGACGCGGCCAGCCCGACGGGCGGCACGATCAGGTCGTCAACTACCACCACGTCATCCATTCCCTGCGCAAAAAGCCGATGGCGCTCCGCGGCCTCGTTTATCGCGACAAGCTCTTCCCGCGTCAGGAATATCGCAAGGCCTTCGAAGCCCTCATCGAACATCTTCCCGACAAGCAGGCTTGCAAGATCACCGTTGAGCTTCTGGCATTGGCGCATGACCGCGGTTGCGAGCGTGAGCTTGCCGAAGAATTGGCCAGGACACTCGATGCCGGCGATTTACCGGATCTGGTCGCCATGCGAACGCTCTTCGGCCCGGATCCAGCCAAGCTGCCGACAGTCCATGTGCAACTCGCATCGCTCAACGGTTATGAGGCCTTGATCGGGACGGGAGAAGCCGCATGAAGAACGCCCACATCATCGATGAAGCACGCCTCGGCATCATGCTCAACGAGCTCCGGCTGCCGACGATCAAAACGCTGTGGCCACGATTTGCCGAGCAGGCGGACCGGGAAGGATGGCCAGCAGCTCGCTTCCTGTCGGCTATTGCTGAGCACGAGCTGGCAGAGCGTGCCAATCGCAGGGTTGAGCGGCATCTCGCCGAAGCGCACCTGCCGCCCGGAAAGACCTTGGACAGCTTCGCCTTCGACGCTGTACCCATGATCTCGAAGGCGCAGGTCATGGCAATTACCGCCGGTGACAGTTGGCTCGCCAAGGGAGCTAACATCCTCATGTTCGGTCCGCCCGGCGGAGGAAAGAGCCATCTTGCTGCTGCCATCGGCCTTGCGCTGATCGAGAACGGATGGCGTGTCCTGTTCACCCGGACCACCGATCTCGTCCAAAAGCTCCAGGTCGCCCGCCGGGAGCTGCAGCTTGAGTCCGCCATCGAAAAACTCAACAAGTACGACCTGCTCATCCTCGATGATCTCGCCTACGTCACCAAGGACCAGGCGGAAACAAGCGTGCTCTTCGAGCTGATCTCGGCACGATACGAGCATCGATCGATTCTGATCACTGCCAACCAGCCATTTGGAGAGTGGAACCGGGTCTTTCCCGATCCTGCCATGACACTCGCCGCAGTCGACCGGCTCGTGCACCATGCCACGATCTTCGAGATGAACGTCGAAAGCTATCGCCGCAGAACAGCCCTTGAGGAAAAGCGCCAGCGAGGCCGACCGGCTTCGTTTGCGACAATCAGAACCTCAACGCTGTCTGTCGCGGAGCGGCAATCAGAAAACGACGAAGAACTTGTCAGCGGCAATCAGCATGATAACTTGATCCCGACCGCGACCTAAGAATCTCATCCAGATTGTCGCCACCGTCTCATCCTGATTGCCGCGCTATAGTCACCGCAACCGCCGTCCCGGCGGGGACATCACAGGTTCCGCAGGGCGGGCCAGTAAGCGGTAGATGCCGACTATGCCATTTGTTCGCTTCCCACTCGAACGTCGTGCCGTCGACCCAGATGCAGTCCGGGTAGGGAAGGGCGCACCCCGAAAGGGTCGAGCGCCCTCCGTTTTGCGCCCTTTGGGCACTATTCGCTGAGTTTGTAGATCGCGGCATTATCCTGCTGTTCTCGCAGACCCTTGTATGAGGCATGCCGCAATTTGCCATCGTCGGTTCCTTGCCTCTCGGTTGGCGAGGTCGCAGTTCTCACTTCTCAATCCGCACTCCAATCGCCGGAAACATGAACTTCAGAAAGGGCAGCGTCTCGGAATCGGGTAGAAACCCCTCATCTCCGTCCAGTATTGCCTGTCGTATAACCCGCGATCGCTTCGCCCATTGTCCCTTTTTATCCTGGCTTTCGGTCAGGTCCTCGCATCCATATTCTCGGAGGGCGAAGCCCATAGTCAGCGCATGCTCTGGGTACTGATCGAGTGTTCTATAAGGGGCTATTCCCGAACGCTTGGTGGTGAAGCTCCTGGCTGCGCGCGTTATAGAATCTCGGAGCCTGCCGGCTGCGTTACGCGAAGTTGGAAGGATCTGCTTTTTTGCACTGGCTTTCTCAGCTGGCCCGTTGCGTTCCTGGGCTTGGTTCACTGCCACAGCCTGCTGGGATCAAAATCGAGTTTGGCTGCCTTCAGCTCTTTCAGGAGGGCGGTCTTCCATCCATCGGTGGGGTCCATATCCGTGTAAATGATCCCAAACAGGTCGGAGGGGATCTCAACTTCGCCTTTGCGTAACAGGCAGACACGTCCACGCCCCAACTTCCCCGCAAAATAGCCACGTTCAAAGATGACGTTTTGGCGGGCGCGCTGTCCCCTGACTGGTCGCCGCAGCTGATGAACCGACATCATCGGGTGTCAAAAGCACCACGGCGAAACCGACTTGTTCGGCGCTGGCTTCATACTTCTCAATGATGGTGCGTCGCTGATTCGGTTGCTCCTTGAGGATGACGACCTCAAGGTTCAATTTCTCTAGAAACCGGGCCAGACTCCGTAAAGCTCCCTCATCGTGACCGTGCACGATGAATACCTTGTTCGATTTGGGCATGATTAGCCTCGGTTCTCCTCCGCAATTCCGGGGGTATTTTTCGCTATCGGGAATATAATTCCCGGTTTAGAGATCACTATTTAATTTAGCAACGGAGCGATCCATGTCCGAAAGACTAGGAGACAAGATAGCCCTCATCACTGGAAGTTCGCGCGGTATCGGCCGGGCGGTTGCTCTTGCGTTTGCAAAGGAGGGTGCGGCGCTGAGTGGCGTGTACTACACCGCCAACGCGGATGCGGCCAATGCCACCGTACGCGACATCGAGGCGCTTGGTGTCAAGGCCATCGGTGTGAAGGCCGATCTCAGACAGGGCAAAGACGCGGCCGACAGCCTCTGGGCGCAGTTCAGCGAAGCCGCGCGTACCGAAACGGGCTCGTCCGCTCTCGATATTCTGGTGAACAATGCTGGCATCGCGCCCGCACTGCCGTTGAAGCAGACGAGCGAAGCTGCTTTCGACGAGGTGATGACGATCAACTACAAGGCGCCGTTCTTCCTGATCCAGGCAGCGGCCGACCACATTCGTGACAACGGCCGCGTCATCAATGTCTCCACTGGGTTTACGCGGATCGCGGCGCCGAGCCATCCCGCCTATGCGGCCTCCAAGGGGGCGCTGGAGACATTGACACTGGCGCTGGCACCTGAATTTGCAGCTCGCGGGATTACGGTCAATGCCGTGCTGCCGGGTGTAACGGAGACGAATATGAATGCCGAGTGGCTGGCATCGCCGGATGCGCGCGCCGGCGCCGAAGCCCTCTCGGTCTTCTCACGTGTCGGACAGGCGGAGGACGTCGCCGACGTCATCGCCTTCCTCGCATCGAACGATGCACGTTGGACGACGGGCCAGATGATTGATGCGACGGGTGGCGCCCGGATCTGATTGATCCCGACGCCCCGCTATATTTGCAGCCGTTCAAACGGCGGGAGGATGAATGGTTGACGAGGAGCCGGTTGAGGTCCGGTTCCCCGTCACTCCACCGGACAGAATCGCGCTCGCCGAGCGTGATCTTGCATTCATTCGGTGCGGCGTCTGATCGTTTCGTATGAAAGGCCTTAGGCGGCGGCGAGCTGCATTTCCTTCTGCACCATCGTGCGCAACGTCCCGAGATCTTTGGCGAAGGCGCGGATGCCTTCGGCGAGTTTTTCCGTCGCCATCGCATCCTCGTTCATCATCCATCGGAAGGTCTTCTCGTCGACCGAAACCTTCGGATCCGGGTTGCGGCTATCAGGCAAGAGCTTGCGCTCCAGCTTGCCTTCATCTTTGGCGAGTTCATCGAGCAAGTTCGGGCTGATGGTCAGGCGGTCGCAGCCGGCAAGTGCTTCGATTTCGCCGGCGCTGCGGAACGAGGCGCCCATGACGATCGTCTTGATGTCGTTCGCCTTGTAGTAGTTGTAGATCTCACAGACGGAGATGACGCCCGGATCTTCCTCGGCAGTGTAGTCCTTGCCGGTCGACTTCTTGTACCAGTCGAGGATGCGGCCAACGAAGGGCGAGATCAGAAATACTTTGGCGTCGGCGCAAGCGATCGCCTGGGCCTTGCTGAAAAGAAGCGTCAGATTGCAGTCGATGCCTTCCTTCTGCAGGACTTCCGCGGCACGGATGCCTTCCCAGGTGGAGGCGAGCTTGATGAGGATGCGGTCCTGGTCGATGCCGCGATCCTTGTAGGCGGCGATGATTGCGCGCGCCTTGGCAAGCGAAGCCTCGGTATCGAAGGAAAGATCGGCGTCGACTTCAGTCGAGACGCGGCCCGGGACGAGCTTCACCAGGGCTGCGCCGACGGAAACGGCGAGACGATCGGCGACGGCTGATGAAACGGCTTCGGGATTGCCGCCCTGCTTCTTGCCCCAGGCGACGGCTTCCTTGATCGCGTCAGCGAACATCGGTGTGCCGAGAGCCTTGAGCACGATGCTCGGGTTCGTCGTGCAATCCACCGGCTTGAGGCGTTCGACGGCCTCCATGTCGCCGGTATCGGCGACGACCGTGGTCATGTCGCGGAGTTGGTCAAGCTGGGATGTCATGGTAAAAATCCCTTGTAAACTCGAACTTATCTGCTGATCGGTGCGCGTCGGCGGCCCGGCAATGGGGCAATCTGCAAACAGGTGACTTGCGTGCTTTGGGCGAAAAGGCGCACCTCGGCCACGCAACGAAACAAACATGCACGCTGCTCGGTCGATGCTGCCTGCGGCTCAAAAAGGCGGCTCCAACTTTCCTGTGACGACAAAGTTGTGCTTTCCAAACCACAAGAACGGCTGTGTTGGGCCGACTATCGCCGCTGCACAGAGCGAAAGTCAAGGACATTTGTATATCTAGATTGCCAAAAGTTCCAAGGCCGTCACCATCAACCCTAAACAAGGCAATTGCCGACTTTGGACTTCTGGTGCAAGCAGGGTGAAATTCACATGGGAGAAGACATGGCCAAGCTAAGACGCGGCACGCACACGGCTTACTCCGAAGCCTCCTCGCTGAGGCTGCGCGCGGCCTGGCTCTATTACAATCAGGGCCTGACGCAGAAGGATGTCGCCGAGCAGCTTGGCATCAGCCGCACCACTGTCATCCGCCTGCTCGACGAGGCGATGAAGCGCAGCGAAGTACAGATCTGGATTAACGATTCAATCGGAGACTGTGTCGAGCTCTCAGTTAAATTGGAACGCGCCTACGGGCTTGACGAGGCGATTGTTGTCCCTGCGCCCGTTAAGTGCGACGTCGATAGTCTGGCAAAGAGTGTTGGCCTTGCCCTCGGCCAGTTTCTGTCCGAAGCAATTCCCGACGACTATACGATCGGGGTCGGGTGGGGCCGCACGATGACGGCGTCGCTTTCGAGCTTCCGCCCGCCGCGGCGCACCAATTGCAAGGTCGTCTCGCTTCTTGGCAGTATCGTCGCCGTACACCAGACGAACCCGATCGACTATACGTGGCGGCTCGCAAATCAGCTTGGCGCCGAGTGCTACATGTTTCTGTCGCCGCTGCTCGTGGACTCGATCGAGACCAAGCGCAATCTGATCGACAAATGCGGATTGGATACGATCTACCGCCTGGCGGAAGACCTCGATCTTGCGATCGTCAGCTGCGGCGACATCGGCCCGCATTCGACGTCGCTCTCCGAAGGCTGGATATCAAAGGTGGAATTGCAGCAGTTGATTGATGCCGGCTGCGTGTGCGACACGATGTTCAACTTCCTCGACAAGGACGGCAATAGCGTCGATCACTCGATTAACAGCCGCGTCATGTCGGTTGATCTGGACACCCTGAAGAAGGCAAGGCACATCGTGCTTTCCTCGGGAGGCGCACATCGCGCCGTGGCGATCCGCGCCACGATAAAGCGCATAGGCTGCAACACGCTGATCACCGAGGAAAGCGCCGCTAAGGCGCTGCTGGAATTGGCCGAGAGCTAGGGTGAGGACCTATTATTTGTTTGAGATGCACCATTTTGAGTTCGCCTGGCAGAAACAATCACCTATCCAAACCGCAACTGATGGCAAAGGCCCCGCGATGGGGCGCCTTCGCCAGTTAAGGCTGATTCACCGAGATTTGACGTCAGCCGGCTTCGTTATCAGGAATTCATGCAATGGCTTCAATTTTGCGAGAAGCTCATCGAAGGTGATGACGAGCACGTCGCGCGATTGCCGCGGTAAATTTCGAATGACCGCTGCAGGACGAGTTCGCTTGGATTCGTACCGGCGATAAGGATGCAGGGCGTCGACCACGCCTGAACGTGGTAGCTGCCTTCGTCTTTCATCTTGTGGGCGATACTCTTAATCAGCTTCAGTCGTTGGTCGAGCAATTGACTAACGCCACCGGCGAGCTCAACGGACGGGCCATAGAGAAGGCGGGCGATACGCCTGCTTCGTCAACAATGGTGTCTCAGTCGTCTTGATCTCGGGCCTCTAGCAGGTAGTCGGCATATTTCTCGCCGGTGCTCTCCATACCCGTGCCGCCAACAGAGGCCTGCGAGGGGTACATAACCACGGGGAGCCCGAAGAGGATCTTGAGCACGAACGGATTCTCAAGGAAATAGGCCTGCCAAAACTCTTCCCTATGCCGCTTGGCCATCTCCCTCGTCATGCTCTCGATCAGCATTTCCAACGAGACAACGATCTTCTCGCACAGTTGGAATAGTTCGACGGGATTATCGTGTGCAAGTTCAGCGACCGACCGCATGACGGTGCGAACCGCGGCAGAGGTATTTGAGTTGCGCGACCGTGGCGTTCCTTTTCTTGCCAGTGCCGTACGGACGGTGTCCTGAAGGTCTATAAGATGATGGATAGTTGCTCCTCTCGACACAGCGAAAGCGGCGATCCTATTTGATCGCTCACGGGTCAAGGAGGAGCGCGTTCGGATCATCAAATACTAGGAGTGGCGCGACGCATCCGGATGGGACGATCCCGTCGACGCCGCAATTGCTTGATGTTCTTCAGGACCCCGATCCGCCGCTCTGGCGGCGGTTTTTTTGCGCGCTGCCGTCAGCCCTTCTTTCCCTCCGGCCCCAGAACCTCTACCCCAATCGATTTCGGTGTACTGACAGCACTTCTTGCTGTCCAGGATCGCCGGAATCATGTTGGTTGGCCGGAATGCGACAAATGCAGCATGCGCACTATCGAAGAGTCTTGTTCAAGCGAGTGGCGTGTTACAGATTGGCTCGGGACGCTGCTTCGCGTAATACCTCGGAGACCAGCGCGAGCTCATCGTCATTGCTGTAGTAGTGAGGCGAGAAACGAACGGCGTCGTTCCTGACGCTGCATTTCACGTCGGCAGCATCCAAGTCTGCAAACAGGACGCTGGTGGCCATCTTTGGATTCTTCAGCAGGATGATGCCTGACTGGGATTCTTCCGGCCAATCACTCTTGATTTCGTACCCTGCGGATTTAGCCTGCGTCCGAATCCGTGCTCCGAGTTCCATAACATAACTCTCGATCTTCTCCATGCCGATGGAATCGATCTCTTCAAGCCTTTTGGCCAACCCAAAGATGCCTGCGCCGTTCTCGGTGCCAGGTTCAAAACGCCTAGCGTCCGGTAGATAGTCGAGCACGCGATGGAAGGAGAAGGCGTCGTTCACGCTCAACCAGCCGACGATGCGCGGTTTGATGCGTTCGAAGGCCTTCTCGGAAAATGCGACAAACCCGACCCCGACTGGCCCGAGCATCCATTTATGTGCGCTCACGACTAGGACATCGACGCCGTCGGCGCCCATGTCGGTGCTCAGCACGCCGACCGACTGGGTGCCGTCAACGACCAGCAAAGCGTCATGGTCGGCGCAGATTTCCGAGAATTTGGCGAGATCGACCCGGAACCCGCTGTAGAACTGGACATGGCTTACTGCGACCAGTTTTGTCCTGCTGTCGACCAGCAAGCGAAGATCATCTGGCGCAAGCGCCCCGTCACGCGCCTTCATCTTCCTGACTTCCACACCCTGCTGGGTAAGCGACTCCCAGATGAGAAAGTTCGAGGGAAACTCAAGCTCGGGGACCACTAGGTTGTCACCGGGCTGCCAGTCGATTCCCAGGGCTACGATCGACAGGCCATGCGAGGTGTTCTGGATATAGGCGATCCGTTCCGCGGAGGAACCAACGAGCTTGGCGGCGAGACTGCGTCCTTTGTCGCGTGTCGGCGCGCTCGCCGCCATGATCCCGGACGTGTCCGAAGCATGGAGTGCCGCCTGCCGGGCGATCGCATCCCGTACGCCGATCGAGATCGGAGAGACCGCGGCATTATTCCAGTAGATGCATTCTTCGACTATCGGATACTGGGTGCGGATATCTGCGAGTTCGGCCGCGTTCAGACAGGTCTCGTGTTTCATTGAAGCGTGGGCGTCCATGAGTGGCCTCGGTCAATAGATGGCGCAGTTTCCATACCGGCTCCCGTCGCTCGTGAACGCGGTCGCGGTAAAGAAGCTGAGATGGGCGTGGAAGCGAGCGGATGGCGCTAATCCGCTCGCCAGGTGCTTATTCGGCAATCTGATCGACAGAGGTGATGATACGAGATTTTTTTACCGCCGCAAGCGACATGCCATACTTGTTGAGGATGGTCTTGTACGTCCCGTTGGCGATCAGTTCCTGAAAAATTGCCTGCATCATTTCAGCTGAGGCCTTGTCCCCTTTCTGGACGGCGACGCCCAAAGGTAGAACATCGTAGACTCCTGGAGCAACGACGAGCTTTCCATTACTGGTCTGCTCGTAATATCCAGCCGCGGTGGAGTCGTCGAAACGAGCGTCGGCTCGACCCGTTAACACCGCTTGGATCGTGTCTTTCTGCTCGGGATAGATGACCTTGTCGATCTTCGGGAGGTTGGACTTCGCGCAGTTCTCGCTCAGCGTGTCCGCAGTGAAATCGGCCGCCGAGCCGGTCTGGACCGCCACCCGCTTGCCACACAGGCTCTTCGCATCAGCGATGGAATCCTTCTTGTCCGGGAGAACCATAGCCGCGGTTCCGGACTGGAGAAACGTGACGAAATCGACCTGCTTTAGACGATCTTCCTTCACCGTGAACGTTGCCCATGCCACCTTGACCCTTCCGGCGGCGAGCGAGGGAATCTGAGATGCGAAGGGTATGCGCTGAAGGTCGAGTTTCGCCGAGATGAGCTTTGCTGCCTCCTTCGCCAAATCCACATCCAGGCCAGCCGGTTGGCCGTTTGCATCGACGAACTCGAATGGCGCATAGTCGAGCCCGTTGGCGATTGTGAGTGTACCCGAAGATTCGACGAAGTCAGTGACCGGAATTTCTGCTCCGATCGCGTTATGTGCGAGCGACAGGGCGACGAGAATACCCAGATGCGTGGCCTTCATGATGATCCCCTTTTATTGAACGTTGGCGTTTGCAGGAGTAAGGAAGCACGTCCTTCGCAGTGAATCGAATTGAAAAGATGCATTGACAATATGAGCCGCATTCATGATCTCTAGAGGACGTCGATGGGTTTGACGGCCGACGAAAGTGTCCGAGGATTGCCACATGACCGAGTTCTCTTTGACCCAGATCGATCTCAACCTCCTGAGGACCTTTGACGTCCTAATGCGAGAGCGGAGTGTGACGAGGGCTGCCGACAGGCTCGGACGAACACAGTCGGCCATAAGCCATTCACTGGGCAGACTTCGAGACGTGTTTCAGGACGAACTCTTCACGCGGGAAGCCGGGATCATGGAGCCGACAGCCCGCGCGAAGGAATTGGCGGAGGTTATTTCCCGGGCGCTGCATCAAATCCGGGTGGCGGTCGACCGTCACCTAAATTTCGATCCGGCGACTACCTCCAGAAATTTTCGGATCGGCCTCTCGGACTATACGGCCGTCACCTATTTGCCCGCACTGATCGAGAATTTCTCGAAGTTCGCGCCCCACGCTTCGTTGAACGTGGTCCACGCCAGGGAACCCGACGCGCTCGGCTCATTAAAAAACCGCGAAGTCGAATGCGCGCTCCTTGGAAACCCGAAACTCGATGCCGAGCATTTCGAGGTCGTGGAGCTTTCGAGGGATCGGATGGTTTGTGCCGGATGGACCGGGAACCCGGCCATGGCCGATATGTCGCTCGATCGTTACCTCTCCTCGCGGCATCTTCAGATATCTGCGGACGGCATAGCAGCCGGCGTCGCCGACATAACCTTGCGAAAGCTCGGGCTTCATCGAAAAGTGGTCGCGACGATACCGCACTACCTCGTTGCTCCATGGGTCATCAAAGGCACGGAGCTGATTTCGGTGTTCGGCGACGGCGTGTTGTTGGCGCTCGCTGACGAAAGCGAGACGGCGATAGTTCCTCCGCCCCTCGATCTTCCTGATGTCACGATTTCGATGATCTTCGACAGGTCGAATGAACTCGACCCCGGGCACGTGTGGTTTCGGAACCTGATCAGAGACGTGTCCGAGAAGCAGAGAATGCTCAAACAAGGCGTCTATGATCGACTGGAGCTTTGAACATGCCCGCGGCCTAAAGCCCCGTTCACGGATGACCGCGAACCGGGCAGCTGGCATTGTCAGTTTAGCTCGAACAGGGCTTCCACCTCGACTGCGGCCTGCAAAGGCAGGGAAGAAACCCCGATGGTGCTCCGCGTGTGCCGCCCCTGCTCGCCGAAAATCTCGACGATGACGTCCGAGGCGCCGTTCATGACGCGTGCGTGTTCCGAAAACGAAGGCGTCGCGGCGATGAACCCGCCAAGCCGGACGACCCGCTTGATTTTGTCCAGGTTTCCTAAGCTAGCTTTAGCTTGTGCGACGACATTGATCGCTGCGGCCCGGGCAGCCTGTATTCCGTCTTCGACAGAGATGTTTGCCCCGAGCGATCCCGTCGCCACGAGTGTGCCACCGGGAGACATGCAGAGCTGCCCAGAGACGAAAAGAAGGTTGCCGACTTGGTGCGCGGCGACATAGTTCGCGACCGATCCGTGCGGTTTAGGGAGACCGATGGCCAGTTCTATGATGCGTTGTTCGAAAGAGGGGTTCATTGGCGTGTCCTGTCATACAGCCTCTGCGGCTGTGGGTGGATGAATTGGGGCGGTCCGGCAACCTTGCCACGCATCACAGCACGCGCGCCAGAAACTCTCGTGTTCGGGGAGACTGCGGGTGGGCGATCATCTCTCTCGGGTTGCCGGATTCGACGACAACGCCACCGTCCATGAAGACGAGCTGATCGGCCACCTCGCGGGCGAATCCGATCTCATGGGTCACGACCACCATGGTTATCCCCTCGCGCGCCAAGCGCTTCATCACCTCGAGCACCTCGCCCACGAGTTCCGGATCGAGCGCGGACGTGGGCTCGTCAAAAAGCAAGACCTTAGGATTCATCGCCAGCGCCCGTGCGATAGCCACCCGCTGTTGTTGCCCACCCGATAATTGCCTTGGGTAGGAGTCCCGTTTCTCGGCAAGACCCACCCGTTGGAGAAGGTCAATCGCCTTTGCCGTTGCCTGGGCGACTGGCTCCCGCTTAACGCGCATAGGAGCCTCTATGAGGTTTTCGAGCACGGTCATATGGGGAAACAAATTGAACTGCTGGAAAACCATCCCGATCTCGGCCCGGCGCTGACAAATTGCGCTCGGCGACAGTTCGTAGAGTTTGTTGCCTTCCAGGCGATAGCCGACGAAGTCTCCGTCGACGAGCATCAGACCGCCATTGATTTCCTCGAGATGGTTGATGCAGCGCAGGAACGTGCTCTTTCCCGATCCCGAGGGTCCGATGATACAAGCGACCGAGCCAGAGGGCACCGTGAGGTCCACGCCTTTGAGCACCTCGAGATGGCCGTAGGATTTACGAATGCCCTTGGCATGCACCATCGTCGTCGATGCGATCCCGAAGCGTCCGTGATGTGTGCGGGGTGCAGTCATGCTAGCGCCTCCTTCCGACCGATCTTGGCCAGGTTCCCGAGTATTGCCTTCGTGAGTCCAATTTTGTTGCGATGCTCGTCGCGGCTGAAGTGTCTTTCCAGATAGAACTGACCGACAGACATGATCGAAACCACTGCGAGGTACCAGAACGACACGACAAGGAGTAGTGGGATCGTCTCGAACGTCCGGGCATAGATCGACTGGGCGGAGTAGAGCAGATCACCCACCGCAATGATGCTGACCAGCGAGGTCGTCTTGAGTAGGTTGATCGTCTCGTTTCCGGTCGGCGGGATGATAATCCTCATCGCTTGGGGAAGCACAATCCTTCTCAGCGCCAGGCTGGGCTTCATCCCGAGACATGCAGATGCCTCGTACTGACCCTTGTTAACTGACCTCAGTCCGCTTCTGACGATTTCGGCCATGTAGCCCGCTTCATGAAGTGACAGCGCCACGATGGCCGAGACCAGCGGGGTCATGATGTCGTTCGTCGACACTGAATACAATGTTCCGATCCCCGGAAGCCAAAGGGTAAAATCTTTGACCACGATTGATAGATTGTACCAAATAATCAACTGGACGAGAGCCGGCGTGCCCCGGAAGAACCAGACGAAAACCGCAGCGGGCACAGATAGGAGCTTGCTCGGAGACAGCATCATCAAAGCGGCAATGGTTCCACCGAGAGTCGCTAGTATCATCACGACCACTGTGATGAGGAGGGTTTGCCAAAGGCCATCGAGGATGAGGGAGTTGAATAGATATTGCGCGACGATGGGCCACTGGAATTCGGGATTTGAAATCGCAGACCTAATCATGGCGGCGACCGACACCAGGACCAAGGCGACGGCCACCCACCTCCAAGGGTGTCGCATTGGAACGATGGTCAGTTGGTCCGGGTCGATCTTGTCGGCCGATCCCCTTTTGGGTTGACTACCAGTCATACTCGCCTCCGCTTTGACTAGACGGGCGCATTCAGTTCCCGATATCTGGGTTGTCCCCCGATTTAGCGTGGTCACCCACGTCTCGAAAACTGCGTCTCCCACCTCTGCCTTCGTTGTGAGGCCTGAAGGTGCATTCAATCAAATTAATAATTTGCATCGTGAAAATGCACGCGGTTCATGACGATTAGAAACATGGCGGGACGGCCCGCGGGCTAATTCCTTGAAGGCAAACGAACTCGCCCAGTACAGCCGCCTTAAATGGTAAAAGCTACGACGCCGTGTCTTGCGCGTCCGTTACGATCCCGGATATTTCGTCCACGTTCGTTGATGGGCGAAATGGCGAAAGCTGACCAGTTCGGTTTGTAAATCTCGACCGACCACGGATCACGCTCGGTGAGCGTCGAACGTGCCGCTTTGGGAGCTCGCGGACAGCAATCAGTCGATGCGAATCTGATTTTCGAGAAATCGTCGAAATGGCGGGCCGTCAGACACGCAGTATGTGCCGGGGAGCGGAGACAGACAAGCGCACTGGCCGGCACAGTTCGCCAAACGATCGGCGGATGATGCCGATGAGAGTGAATTCCTCGGCCTGTTTCCGTTGTCGGTAGAGGAGTGGTCATGCGGAATATCGCCATCTGAAGCCGGCGTATCGACAGCATGCTGACCTGGTGACCGAAGAGCGGGTCGCCTGGATCCGCGCAAATCATTGGTAGGAACGGCCGATGCGAAGGCAGCGCGGGCGAGGCTTGAGAATTTGCTCTCCTCCCCGCCGCGAGACCGAATGCCATGCCGTCAGGTGGATTTGGAGCGATTCGGCCCAGCCGTCGTTGTTGGCGGCGAACTGGAAAAACGGCGACGGAATTATCAATCAGCCCTTGGACTTCTGAGCAAGCTGAGCATCTGACGCGCAGCGCTTTCATCAGTCACCAAAGTATTGCAGCCTACTCGCCTGATAGCTGCCAAGATTGCGGCGGCTCGCTGTTCTCCCCCCGATGCGATAACCACGTGCCGTGCGCGTCTCACTGTATCGAGATCGACTGACATCACCCGATCGTTTACCGGATGGTCCACCGTGCGGCCGTCTCGATCTAGGAAATTGCACAGAACATCGCACATAGCCCCCATGCCGATGAGCGTTTCCAACTCCTCTGGCGCAAGGGATGCGACCGACAGCGATGTTGAATGGGTGCCGATATCGCCGACGCTCACCAGCGCAATGTCCAGATCGGCGGACAGCTTCATGATCCGATTCAAGCCGCACTTTTCGATTAAGCGTTCTTTGGTATCGGGAGAGTCAACCAGCAGCGGCGCCATCAAAAGAAAACATTGCGCCCCGAGTTGATTGGCGAGCTGCCAGGTAAAATCGATCGGATTTTCATGCTGGGCTTCCACCGTACCTCCAAGCAGAGACACGATTTTTACCCCTTCGCGCCGCAGCGGGCGAAAACTCGAAAGCGCGGCACTGAGTGTTCGTCCCCAGCCAACCCCGATCGTCGCATTGCTGGGAATGGTGTCGGAGAGAAACTGACCCAGCGCTTGCCCAACGGCCCGGGCCGTTCCGTCGACATCTTTCGCCGGCGGCGTGACGATCACTTCATCGAGATTGAGCGCGGCTTCCAGCTCGGATGCCAGTTCCAACTCGCTTGCGGCCTGCTTCACCCAGATCTGGATTTCGCCCCGCTTCAGCGCCTCATCGAGGAGCTTAACGATTGTGCTGCGGCTGACACCCAGTTTTGCGGCGACTTCGTTTTGGGTAAGCTTCTGATTGTAATAAAGAAAAGCTGCCTTCAACCTGAGGCTTTCAGCGTCCAGCAAGCTGGTGTGGGGCATCCTCGTCAGTTTTGTCATCCAATCCGCCCCTGGATAGTCGTTGCGCCCACGATTGGAACGGCGTCCAAATCCGTTCGCAGATCTTCGAGTAAAACATCTCTAGACGTGGCGTTTCACCCTTAACTGGCACGGCAAGCCTCCGCAATAGCTTGCGGTGCTTGGCGTCACACTTGACTGCCTTCGTCGTATCCAGCCAGGCTGATTTCTCTGCGCCACGGCGGGTCACTTCCGCGATGCTCGCAGGCAAGACTTGCAACATGTGCGGCAAACTCGAGAGCTTTGCGAGCCCGGTCATCCGTCAAAGCGGCGATGCTATGGCGATGCAAGTCGCCGCTCTGCTGGAGATGGGTGAGAAAGCCTGCAATGAGTGCGTCTCCAGCTCCCACGGTATCAACAACCCTTGCAGGGCGTGCTGGAACTTCAACGACTCCGCCACCCGCAAGATAAACCGTTGCGCCCAGCGCACCCCGGCTGACGAGGACGATCTTGGCCCGGTTTGAAAGCCAACTCTCCGCTGCCGAATGCGGCCCGACACCCGGCTGCATGAATTCGAGATCCGTCACCGATAGCTTTACGATGTCAGCCATACCGCAGAGGCGATTGAGACGCTGGCGATATGCCTCTGGATCCTGCGCTAGACCGGGCCGGCAGTTTGGATCGATCGAAAGCACGCGCTTACCCTGTTCGTTCTCGAACAGTGACTCGCAAGCGCTTGAGACAGGGGGGTGAATCAACGTGACCGAACCGATGTGCAGGACGTCAACCTCGCTGCCCAAAGCTGGTGCCCCTTTCAGCGTCCAGTGCCGTGCCGCACTACCGCTGTCATAGAACGCGTACTCAGGCTCGTCGCCTCCCAGACGCACAAAGGCCAGCGTCGTGTCGAAAGGCAGGCGGGTTGCGTAGCGAAGATCAATCCCCGCTTCGTTGAACTGCTGAACCAGCATGGCGCCAAAAAAATCCTCGGACAGCCCTCCCATGAATCCGACTTTACCGCCTAACCTGCCAATCGCGGTCGCAATGTTGCAGCAGGATCCACCACAGACAGGGATGTAGCCACCGCCACCTTCCGGGAGCGCGACCGGCAAGAAGTCAATCAAGGCATCACCGCAGACAACGATCATGAACTCATCCCCCCCAATTCCAATGCGGCACTCTTCAGAAATTCACAAACATACCGGCTTACGGCTCTGCTTGCCTCAACGTGAGGAAGATGCCCGGTATCCGGCAGAGTCAGCACTTGAGCGTTGAACCTCGACAGTTTCCGACGGTCGATCGGATTTATCGTGTCGTCCTCTCCCCAAATGACGATCCGCGGAACTCTGCTGACGGCTATGGAGGCCACATGGGGTTCAATCGAGGTCTCGACATGGCTTAACTCCGAAGCCAGGGCTCTGAGAGCGGCACGAATGCCAGGTCGTTCCAGGTGATCGAGGAGCCGTTGAGCGATCGGTGGCGTTATCAGGCGCGGGCGCGAGACCAATCGCTGAAGTAGCGCCAACGCAGAGTCCAATTCGCTAAGTTCAGGCAGTTCGCTCAGAAAATCTCGACCGACCTCTTTGCCCAGACCAGCCGGTGCGATCAGGCCCAGGCCGGCGACCAAATCCGGTCGGCGGGCTGCCAGTTCTATGGCGATTGCGCCGCCCAGTGAATGCCCCACCACGACAAAGGGATCGTTCTGTCGCGCGAGTGCGTCAATCAGTTCATCGGCGATCTCCGAGATTTTCATGCCAGTCCTGCCAGGCGGTTGATCGCCATGCGCAGGCAGGTCGCAGCTAAAAACCGCATACGACTGCATGAGCGCGTCCTGATTGGCTATCCAGGTCATTCGGTCAGCTCCGAACCCGTGGAGAAGCAGAAGGTTCGGCCCCGAACCCCCCAAGCGAAAGACTGGAAGCGGTAAGTGTGCGGTCGCGTTTGTCACGTCTCGATGATCCCAAGTGTGGAGCCCACTGCCGCAAGCTCGTCTGCGGGAACCAGGATTTTCTTCAGAATGCCTGTCGCTGGGGCTTCGATTTCCATGGTGACCTTGGGTGTCGTGATCAGGACAACTTGTTCACCTTCGGTGACCATGTCGCCTTCCGTCTTGAACCACTCGTCGATTTGGGCCTCGTCGATTTCGTTTCCGAGATTCGGCATGAGGATCGGGGTATCCATATGTGTTCCTCGCTCAAAGGTATGTTGGTTTATAGACCGAGACGGGCAAGTTCCCGATCGTCCCAGTCACGTACGCTGCGGCGGTTGCTGCGCTGGCTTGGAAACAACTCGCTGGTGATGACATCAAGGATATCATCTTTCTGGGGAAAGTAGGTTGATTCCATCTCAGCGCCGGGCACGATCCAATTCGGAGAGCCGATTACACGAGGCGCGGCGTGAAGAGTTTCATAGCCGAAGCGCGTAATGTTTGCGGCGAGCGTCATCAGGAAGCTGCCGCGCTCCGAAGCCTCGGATACCAGTACGATGCGTCCGGTTTTCCTTATCGAGGCGAGCACCGGTTCATAGTTAAATGGAACAAGCGAACGCGCATCAATCACTTCGGCCGAGATGCCGAAGGTGCTTTCGAGTTCTTCAGCAGCAGCGAGCGCGGAGTAAAGCGAAGGTCCCACCGTGAGAATTGTGACGTCTTCTCCAGCGCGCTTACAATCGGGTTCACCGATGGGAAGTTGATAGTAGCCGGTCGGCACGCCTTCGTTGCGGAACTGTTCCACGGTGTCGTAGAGGCGCTGGCTTTCAAAAAAAACCACCGGATCGTTGCCTGACAATGCGGAAGCCAACAGCCCTTTCGCATCATACGGCGTTGCCGGGTAGACAACTTTGAGGCCCGGAATATGGGCGCATAATGCCGTCCAGTCTTGACTATGCTGAGCGCCGTACTTCGAACCGATAGAGCAACGCAAAACGACGGGAACCTTCAGCTCACCCCCGGACATCGATTGCCATTTTGCCATCTGATTGAAGACTTCGTCGCCCGCCCGGCCTAGAAAGTCGCCATACATCAGTTCGACCAGCGCGCGGCCGCCCTCGAGCGCAAAGCCCACCGCCGTCGCAACAATCGCAGCTTCGGAGATCGGTGAATTGAACAACCGATCGTGGGGTAGGATTTCGGCAAGCCCCCGGTAAACGCCGAATGCGCCACCCCATTCCCGGCATTCTTCCCCATAGGCGACAAGACTGTCGTCGTGCGTCATGTGGTGCAAGACGGTCTCGAACAAGGCGTCACGCATTGTGATAGCTCGCATTGGTGACAGCTTGGCTCCGTCCTCGGCAAAGCCGTATCGACTTTTCTTCGCGTCCTGACGCACCCGGCTAACCGCGTCGACAGGCTTCAGGAGCAAAACTTCTTGCGAGGGCAGCTCTATGCTGGTGTTCGAGAACATAAGCTTGCCGATCAGCGTTGGATCTGCATGAATATCTACGGGGGGAGTGAGTGCCGGATCGACCGCGATCGCAGTAATCGAGCGCATGCGATCCGTCGTCTGTTCGCGCAATTCGGCGACCTGGCCAGCGGTCACAATCCCGGCCTCCTGAAGGCGATTGGAGAACAGAATAATAGGATCGTGCTGTTCCCACGCCTGCATCTCGTCCTTCGTCCGATAAGAGTTGATATCTGTCGTTGAATGACCCGAGCTACGGTAACATTCGACGTCCAGCAAGGCTGGCCCGCGGCCTTGAACCAAAAGCTCGCGCTTGCGTGCGACGGCGTCAGCAACGGCGAGCGGATTTGTTCCGTCGACGGTTTCCGCGTGTATGGCTTGCTGGTTGACCGCCAGCCCTATGCGAGATAGGCGGTCCCATCCCATTGTTTCACCGATGGTCTGACCGCCCATCGCATAAAAGTTGTTGGTGAAGAAAAACAGGACCGGCAAACCGCCTTTGAAAGCATCTGCCCACAGCGTCTCGAATTGTGCCATAGCGGCGAAATTCATCGCTTCCCAGACCGGCCCGCAGCCAGTAGAGCCATCGCCCGCGTTGGCCACAGTGATGCCGCTGGCCCCCGTAAGCTTCTTTCGCAATGCGGCCCCCGTGGCTATTCCGGCAGACGCGCCGACAATCGCATTGTTCGGATAAGTCCCAAAAGGCGGGAAAAAGGCATGCATTGACCCGCCCATGCCCCGGTTGAAACCGGTTGAGCGCATGAAGATCTCTGCAAGCAGGCCGAGCAGTAGAAAATTCTCCGCGGTCTCGCTTGTTTTCGGACTCCGCAGAGAGGTCTCCACGGTCCTGAGAAGCGTACCACGCTCATGGCTCTCCATGATCAGACGCAAGGCATCATCCGGGAGCTTTCGGATCGCCGAAAGCCCCTTCGCGATGAACTCGCCATGGCTGCGATGACTGCCGAAAATATGGTCATGCGGCTCGAGTGAGGCCGCCGCTCCGACGGCAGCAGCCTCTTGCCCGATCGAAAGGTGAGCCGGCCCTTTGTAGTTAAACTCAATGCCGCAATATGCTCCCTTTCCCTTTAGCGAAGCCAAAATTGTCTCAAATTCGCGTATGATCATCATATCGCGCAGAATTTGCAGCAATCCTTCGTCGCCATACTGGGCACGTTCCGCCTCGATATTCTCATCGTACGCGTGGATAGGAATTGGTGGTGCATTCAGGGTGCTGCGCACCTTGAAGGTCCTGGGGTCGATGTGGATTTCCTTGGGCATTCTGACCTCCGATGGGATTTGCCGGGGTCAATCCCCTTAGCCATCAGACATATACCGTTACGGCAAATGTATTTCAAGAAAGATATTTGTGTTCGACGATTTTTAGCGATTATCGTACAAATACAACGGAATTGCCGTGCCGTGGTGGGGCTCGGCGTTAGATTGCTGCGACAAATGTGTTTTTAAATAGATATATGCGTTGACGTTTGAGAATTTTTCGATAACCATCTTCATAATGATCAGCGGCGAACAAACGTCGCGAAGAGGGCCATTTGCCGACGTCGCGCTGACGCTGTCCGGGTGCAGCGTTCTTGTTGGCTCTGCAGCGGATTACGGGAGGATAAACGCAATGACAAAATTTGGAATGCACTTCAGTCTGTGGGCGCCCGAGTGGACGACAGAGGCGGCCAACGCCGCGATCCCTGAGGCGGCGCGATATGGGCTGGAAATAATCGAGATCCCTTTGTTCGAGCCGGCCAAAATCGATTTGGATCACGCAAAGTCGATAATCCGAGATCATGGTCTTCAGGCAACCGCGTCCCTTTGCCTGCCCGAAGACAAGATGGCGCACCTGGCTCCGGAAGCCTGTTCGCAATATCTGTTTCAAGTTCTCGACGCCGCTCACCACATTGGGTGCTCCATGCTGACTGGCGTCACCTACTCGGCGCTCGGCTACAAGACCGGTGTTCCCCCAACAAGTCGCGAGTACGAAGCGGTGGTTCGGGCACTGAAGCCGGTAGCCCGGCGCGCTGCTGAACTCGGCATGACGTTCGGTGTCGAACCTTGCACCCGCTTCGACACCCACATCCTCAATACGGCCGCGCAAGGAATGTGGCTGCTTGAGCAAATCGATGAACCGAATACCTTCGTCCACCTCGACACCTATCACATGAACGTAGAGGAGAATGGTTTCGACGACGGCATCCGCCGGGCCGCGGGACGCTCTCCCTATATTCACCTTTCCGAAAGTCATCGCGGTGTACCAGGCACCGGTACCGTAGATTGGGAACTGGTCTTCCGGACATTGCGCGACACCGGATTCGATGGCGATCTTGTCATTGAAAGCTTTGTCTCGGTACCGCCACAGCTTGCTTCGGCACTCTGCATGTGGCGGCCGGCCGCGCCCAATGCTGGCGCTGTACTTGATCAAGGGCTGCCGTATTTGCGCGGCTTGGCGACACGCTACGGCCTCTGAGGCGACAGCTGGCGGTGACTGGCCGCAGACGCAATTCCAAAAATCTAGAGTCCACAACGCTCACAGGAGGAGAAGAGCATGAAACGTCGTGACATTTTGAAGTTTTCTTTGGCCGCAGGCGTGGCATGGCTGGTTGCCACGCCAAACCTCGCGATGGCGGCCAACCCAGTCATGGTGACTGTCGTCAAGATTGCCGGCATACCGTACTTCGGTGCCCTTGAGCGCGGCCTGCAGGAGGCAGGGAAGCAATTCAACATCGACGTTTCTATGACCGGTCCGGCAAACATCGATCCGGCTCAGCAGGTCAAGCTGCTGGAAGATCTGATCGCCAGGAAGGTGGACGTGATCGGCCTTGTGCCCTTGGACGTCAAGGCGTGCGAGCCTGTGCTCAAGCGGGCTCAGGCAGCAGGCATCAAGGTAATTGTCCACGAGGGGCCGGAACAGGAGGGCCGCGACTGGGACGTCGAACTCATTGACTCGACCAAGTTCGGCGAAGTCCAAATGCAGAGCCTCGCCAAGGAAATGGGCGAGGAAGGGGACTATGTCGTCTATGTCGGCACCCTGACTACCCCGCTGCACAACAAGTGGGCCGACGCGGCCATCGCCTATCAAAAGGCACATTATCCCAAGATGAACCTGGTGGCCGATCGCTTCCCTGGCGCCGACGAAATCGACAGCGCCTACCGCACGACTATCGACGTGCTGAAGGCCTATCCGAAGCTCAAGGGTATACTGGCGTTTGGCTCGAACGGTCCGATCGCCGCCGGCAACGCCGTGAAGGAAAAGCACCTGAGCAAGCGGGTTGCCGTCATAGGCACGGTGCTGCCGTCGCAGGCCAAGGACCTGATCATGGACGGCGTCATTCGGGAAGGCTTCATGTGGAACCCGAGAGAAGCTGGCTATGCGATGGCTGCCGTCGCCAGATTGGTCCTCGATGGAACGAAAATCGAGGACGGGATGGATGTTCCCGGTCTCGGCAAGGCTACGGTGGATGTTCCCGGAAAGCTCATCAAGGTCGACAAGATCACCCACATCAACAAAGAAACCGTGGATGGCCTGATCGCCCAGGGTCTCTAGCTGTCCTTGCAGGAAATACCGCAGGCGGGCCCTGGCTCGCCTGCAGCAGGACCGATGCCAGCTACTAAGGGTAAAGCCCACTATGACCGCATTCCTTGAATTGGCCCATATCTCCAAGCACTTCGGCGGAGTTCGTGCGCTTCGAGATGTCGATCTGTCGCTGGAGGCCGGCGAAGTTCACTGTCTTGTTGGCGAAAATGGTTCGGGCAAATCCACCCTGATCAAGATTATTGCTGGCGTGCAGGTGCCCGATCCGGGTGGTCGCATCGTTCTTGAGGGTCGCGAACATTCTCGTTTGGACCCCATTCTCTCCACCAAGAGTGGCATCCAGGTCATCTATCAGGATCTCTCCCTCTTTCCCAATTTGTCCGTGGCGGAGAACATCGCCATCGGCAGCCACATGGGCTTGCCTCGGCCCGCGAATTGGAACCGCATAAGTGACATTGCGGCGAAAGCGATGACCCGCATCAACGTCAATCTCGACCTGGAGACGATGGTGTCGGACCTCTCTATCGCAAACCGGCAACTGGTTGCGATTTGCCGCGCCATGGCCGCGGACGCAAAGCTGGTCATCATGGACGAGCCCACCGCCTCGTTGACCCGGCATGAGGTGGATTCTCTGCTGCGTGTCGTCAACGACCTTAAGAGCAGAGACATTTGCACGGTGTTCGTATCCCACCGTCTCGATGAAGTAATGGAGATAGCCGAGCGCGTAACGGTTCTGCGTGACGGCGGTAAGGTGGGGACCTTCGATGCCAGCGAAATCACTTCGCGGCGGCTAGAGACCTTGATGACCGGTCATGAGTTCGACTATGCGCCTCCGCGGCCCGGAGGCGAGGCTGCGGAGGTTGTGCTGGCGGTTCGAAACCTGACTCGACCAGGCCACTACGAGGATATCAGCTTCGACATTCGCAAAGGAGAGATCGTCGGCCTTACCGGGCTTTTAGGCTGCGGACGGACGGAACTCGCACTCAGCATCTTCGGTATGAATCCACCATCCCGCGGTACGATCGAAGTCTCCGGGAAGCCGCTGATAGCCAGCTCCAATCGTGTCGCAATAGCCCGCGGCGTGGCTTACGTCCCGGAAGACAGGTTGATGCTCGGCCTGGCGCTGGGGCAGCCCATTTCTGCAAACATCCTCGCGACGGTCCTTGACAGCTTGGCCGGCAAATTCGGTCTCATCGACCCCGCCAAACGTGTAGCCGCAGCCGGTGATTGGATCGTTCGCCTGAACACGAAAGTGTCCGACCTCGAAAATC
Source organism: Rhizobium sp. CIAT894 (assembly GCF_000172795.2). Classification (NCBI taxonomy): domain Bacteria; kingdom Pseudomonadati; phylum Pseudomonadota; class Alphaproteobacteria; order Hyphomicrobiales; family Rhizobiaceae; genus Rhizobium; species Rhizobium sp. CIAT894. Next base: position 188,936 of record NZ_CP020949.1, on the reverse strand, counting down.
CTGTCGGAACTCTGTCAGGAGGCAACCAGCAACGGGTGGTGTTGGGCAAATGGATGGCCACCAAACCCCGCGTGCTGATACTCGATAGCCCAACCGTCGGCGTGGACATCAAGGCCAAGGACGGAATCTATGAGATAGTGCACCGATTGGCGGCAGAAGGCGTCGGGGTACTGCTCATTTCCGACGAAGCCCAGGAGGTCTTCTACCACACCCATCGTGTCCTGGTCATGCGGCAAGGCAAGCTCGTCAACGAAGTCCATCCGCTTTCATCGACCGAGAGAAATCTGCAAGAGGTTATCTATGCCTAAGACAATTCAACGCTGGACACGAAGTCACGAATTTTGGCTGCTTGCGGTCGTCGTCGTATTATCCATGTTTCTCACGGCAGCGACGGACAGTTTTCTGACGCTGCAAAACCTTTTCGACCTTCTCACTTCCACCTCGTTTGCAGGCATTCTTGCAGCCGGTCTGCTTGTGGTCTTGGTGTTCGGTGGGATCGACATCTCCTTTACTGCCATAGCCAGCGTCGCCCAATATGTGGCTCTCACGATTGCCAAGACCTATCCAATTGGGTGGTTCGGAGTGTTCTTCGTCGCCTGCTGCACTGGTATACTATGTGGGCTGTTCAATGCGGCTATCATTCATAAGGTTCGCATCTCTTCTGTTATTGTGACTATATCCACTCTCAATATTTTTTTTGGATTACTCATATATATCACCCGCGGCGACTATATCACCTCTCTTCCCAGCTATTTTCGCGAAGGGATCTGGTGGTTCGAATTCAGCGACAGTAATGGATTTCCTTATGCAATCAATTTCCAGGCGCTGTTGCTAGTGGTCGCATTCTTTATGACCTGGGTCTTGCTCAACAAGACAAACATCGGTCGTCAAATATATGCCATGGGGGGGAATGAGATAGCCGCCGAACGCCTTGGTTTTCATGTTTTCGGCCTGAGGTGCCTTGTCTACGGCTATATGGGGTTCATGGCCGCGATCGCATCAATATCGCAAGCCCAACTGGCCCAATCGGTTACCCCGACGACGCTTATCGGCAAGGAACTCGAAGTGCTTGCGGCTGTCATTCTTGGCGGCGCGAGTCTGACCGGTGGCAACGGCTCCGTGTTTGGCGCCGTATTGGGCGTGATGCTCATCGCAATTTTGCAGAACGGACTAATATTGCTGGGCGTGTCCTCATACTGGAATCAGTTCTTTGTCGGCTGCGTTATTCTGCTTGCGGTCTCGGCGACTGCGCTGTCTCAGCGGCGTCGGCATGCTTGACTCGCGTCTTAGGAAAGAGATCACCATGAAGCCGTCTGCCAATCGACCTCTCATATCCCGTTTCGTTCGAGAGAACGCCACGACGGTGACGCTTGCTTCCATTTTCATGGCTCTTCTAGCGGTGTTTGGCCTCATTCTCGGCGATCGGCTACTGAGTGTGGGAACATTTCAGTCGATAGCCTTTCAGACCCCGGAACTTGGCATTCTTGCTCTTGCGATGATGCTTGCGCTCCTTTCCGGCGGGCTGAATTTGTCGATCATTTCGACCGCCAATCTCTGCGCTTTGACGATAGCGTCGGTATTGCAGTTCACAATTCCATGGGGCGCTTCCGGAAGCGTGCTTTGGCTCACCTGGCAAGTCGGTGCGGTTGCCGCGGGCCTCGCCGTCGCAATCCTGGTAGGCCTGCTGAACGGCTTCATCATCGCCTATTTCGGTGTATCCCCCATTCTGGCCACACTGGGGACCATGATCGCCTGTAAGGGTCTTGCCATTGGACTGACGCGTGGAAATGTCTTGTCAGGCTTTCCAGATCCAATCGTTGCGATTGGAAATGGAACCTTTCTGGGCGTACCGCTTGCGTTCCTGCTGTTTGGTGTCCTTTGCGTGTTCGTGTCGGTGGTTCTTCGGCGATCATCCTTCGGTCAGAAGCTCTACCTTGTCGGCGCCAACGAGAAAGCTGCCCAGTTCTCGGGCATACATGTCAAACGAGTTTTGCTTTTGACGTATGCCTTATCGGGCGCGCTTGCAGGATGCGGCGGGCTTGTAATGATGGCCCGATTCAATTCTGCCAACGCGTCCTATGGCGAGAGTTTCCTTCTCATCAGCATCTTGGCGGCGGTTCTGGGGGGCATCAATCCATATGGCGGCACCGGAAAAGTATCAGGGTTGTTTGCTGCGTTGCTGCTCTTGCAGCTGATCTCCTCCGCGTTCAATTTGATGAACTTTAGCCAGTTCCTGACAATTGCCATCTGGGGGGCACTTCTGATCGGCGTTTCCGCGCTCCGCGCAGGCACGGGCATATTCGGTCGGTTGCTCCTTTTCGAATTCTGGAGAGCAAAGAGCGCCGTGTCCGAAAAAGCCTGATCTGTTCGTTCTGGAAAGCGGACGGAGGATGCCTTAACGACTGTGGCGCTCGAAAATGTCCGCACCAAATCACGGAGCTGAGCCGGCGTGGAGCACCATCGATGTGCGGAATTGCTGTGCGATTGTCACTTGCCGAATAGATATGAGAGAGAAATTCAGTTCATGGACAAGCTTGTGCAATTGCGTCAAATGACGAAGGTAGTCGCCGACACCGCTGACGTTGAAGCCGTCAAGCGCCTCAAGCCAATGGATTGTACCACCAATCCCACCATTGTGCTCCAGGCGCTAAAAACTCCTATCTTCCATGAAGATTTCGAGGAAGCACTCGAGTGAGGGAGAAAGGCCTCCGCCGAAGGTGCGCTGTATCTTCGTCGCGCTGTGGATGTGAAGAATATCTGGATCCCCTACGGAGAATAAGGGATCCAGCTCTGGTCACCTGAGCGGTAGGAGAACCGCTCCGAAAGACGAGAGCAAACGGAACTTGAGGAAACCGCAAGGCGTAGAGGCCTGGCGGTTGTGGGGTCCATTCTGCGGCGCAGCGTCGCTGTGAAATAGTGCAATTAAGGGAGGACTTCCATGCTGAAGAATATCGATCCGGCTCTGAACGCGGACGTGCTGCACGCGCTCCGCTCCATGGGGCATGGCGACACGGTCGTCGTTTCCGACACCAATTTCCCTTCGGATTCCATTGCCCGTCAAACGGTGCTCGGCAAGCTGCTGCGGATCGACAATGTCTCCACCACCCGCGCCATCAAAGCCATTCTTTCGGTGATGCCGCTGGATACGCCGCTGCAGCCATCTGCCGGACGCATGGAAATCACGGGCGCGCCGGACGAGATTCCGCCGGTGCAGCAGGAAGTCCAGGCCGAAGTCGACGCTGCAGAGGGTAAGCCGGCGCAGATGTATGGCATCGAGCGTTTCGCCTTTTATGAGGAAGCCAAAAACGCGTATTGCGTCATCGCCACCGGCGAAACCCGCTTCTACGGCTGCTTTCTGTTCACCAAAGGCGTGATTCCGCCGGAAACCGTTTGAAGGGAACGATCATGAAGGCGGGTGTTTCGATCCTCGGGATTTTCGTCGCCGACACGGCCTATCTGGCCAGGCGCATGCCCAACGTCGGTGAAACCATCACCGGGACGGGTTTTTCCGTAGGTCCTGGCGGCAAGGGTTCCAATCAGGCGGTTGCCGCTGCTCGCGCCGGTGGTGCAGTCTCCTTCATCTCAAAGATTGGCCGCGACACGTTCGGCGATATGGCGCTGAAGACCTACGCGGAAGAAGGGGTGACGCCGAAAGTCGTGCAGATGGACGATATGCCGACCGGCGCGGCCTTCATCTACGTCAATGACGGTGACGGCGACAATGCGATTATTGTCTATCCAGGTGCCGCAGGCACCATCGGCGTTGGTGATGTCGAGGCGGCACGCGAGACCATCGAGCAATCGGCTGTTTTCGTGACCCAGCTCGAACAACCGGCCGAAGCGGCGCAGCGTGCCCTCGAAATCGCCCATGCGGCCGGCGTCACCACTGTTTTCAATCCTGCGCCGGCCGAGCCGTTTCCAGACACGATCTATCCGCTCTGTGACTATATCGTGCCAAACGAAACCGAAGCAGCCGCCATCGTCGGTTTTCCGCTCGACACGCTCGACGACGCCAGACGGGCTGGCGACGCCTTTCTTGCCAAGGGCGCGAAAGCCGCGCTGATCACCCTGGGTGGTCGCGGTGTGCTCTATCATACGGCCGGGCAATCGGTTCATGTTCCGGCGATCTCGTCGGGAGCCGTCATCGATACCACCGGCGCCGGCGACGCATTTGTCGGTGGCTTCTCGGCAGCGCTCTCGCGGGGCGCTAGTCCGGTCGAGGCCGTGCGCTTTGGCTGCGCGACCGCCGGTATTGCTGTGACGCGGCGGGGTACCGCGCCTGCGATGCCGAAGATCGAGGAAATCGAGGCGCTTCTCCAGGAAAGGGGCGCCGCATGACCCGCAACGATCCGGTCAAACATTTCTTCATCTGGCCTGCCCTGCTGATCGTCCTGGTGATCTCGATCTTTCCGCTGATCTATTCGCTGACGACCAGCTTCATGAGCCTAAGGCTCGTGCCGCCGATCCCCGCGCATTTCGTCGGCTTCGGCAACTATGCGGAACTGCTCCAGAACCCGCGCTTCTGGAATGTCGCCTGGACGACGACGATCATCGCTTTTATCGCCGTGACGCTGCAGTATGTCATCGGTTTTTCCGTGGCGCTGGCGCTCAACCGTCGCGTGCCCGGCGAAGGTTTGTTCCGGGTCAGCTTCCTGGTGCCAATGCTCGTGGCGCCCGTTGCCGTCGCGCTCATTGCCCGCCAGATCCTCAATCCCACGATGGGTCCGCTCAACGAGTTGATGACCGCCTTCGGCTTTCCCAATCTGCCGTTCCTGACGCAAACCAGATGGGCTATCGGCGCCATTATTTCCGTCGAAGTGTGGCAGTGGACACCCTTCGTCATCCTGATGCTTCTTGCCGGGCTGCAAACCCTGCCGGACGATGTCTACGAGGCTGCCGCGCTTGAAAATGCCAGTCCCTGGCAGCAGTTCTGGGGGATCACTTTCCCGATGATGCTACCGATTTCGGTGGCGGTGGTCTTCATTCGCCTCATCGAGAGTTACAAGATCATCGATACGGTGTTTGTGATGACCGGCGGAGGACCTGGCATTTCGACCGAAACGCTCACCTTGTTCGCGTATCAGGAGGGCTTCAAGAAGTTCAACCTCGGCTACACGTCCGCCCTGTCCTTCCTGTTCCTGATCGTCATTACCGTGATCGGGCTCGTCTATCTTGCCATCCTGAAGCCATATCTGGAGAAGCACAAATGAGCGTGCGCAACCTCAAAGGATCCGGCCGCTGGTGGGCGCTCGCAGGCTGCCTGCTGTGGCTCGCCTTCACCTTCTTTCCGCTTTACTGGGTGGCGATCACCTCGTTCAAATCGCCGCTCGGCGTCGTCGGCGGGCCGACCTATATTCCGTTCGTCGATTTCGACCCGACGCTGACGGCCTGGAGCGAGCTTCTGTCGGGCGCGCGCGGCCAGTTCTACAACACCTTCATCGCCTCGACGATCATCGGGCTTTCGGCATCGGTGCTGGCCACCTTCATCGGATCAATGGCAGCCTATGCGCTGGTGCGCTTTACCTTCGAGGTCAAGCTGCTGTCCGGCGTGATTTTCGTCGTCATCGCCTTCGGCGGATATCTGCTTGGCCGCCATGTGCTGGGCTATGGACAGGCTATTTCGCTGATCTACGCCTTTGTGGCAGCGCTTACGCTCGCCATCGGTTCCAGCCGGATCAAGCTTCCTGGGCCGGTCCTCGGCAATGACGATATCGTCTTCTGGTTCGTGAGCCAGCGCATGTTTCCACCGATCGTTGCCGCCTTCGCCCTGTTCCTGATGTATACGGAAATGGGCAAGATGGGGTTCAAGCTGGTGGATACCTATATAGGCCTCACCTTCGCCTATGTCGCTTTCTCGCTGCCGATCGTGATCTGGCTAATGCGCGATTTCTTCGCGGCACTGCCGGTTGAAGTCGAGGAGGCGGCGATGGTCGACAATGTGCCGTCGTGGAGAATTTTCTTCGGTATCGTCCTGCCGATGTCCAAGCCAGGCCTGATCGCGACATTCATGATCACGCTGGCCTTCGTCTGGAACGAATTCCTGTTCGCACTCTTCCTGACCAATGCCAAATGGCAGACCCTTCCCATTCTCGTCGCAGGCCAGAACAGCCAGCGCGGCGACGAATGGTGGGCGATATCGGCAGCCGCCCTGGTCGCGATCATACCCATGGTCGTCATGGCGGGCATTTTGAGCAGGCTGATGCGGTCTGGCCTGCTTTTAGGAGCGATAAAGTGACCGTTCAACAACCCTAGTCATTGTTCAATTCCGGGGAGGAAAACATGAGAAGTTTGCTATTGAGTTCGACGGCCGCGGCCCTGCTTGCTGCGGCGGGCACCACAACCGCGCTTGCGTGCGAACCGGATTATACCGGTGTCACGCTCACCGCCACGACGCAGACGGGGCCATATATCGCCTCTGCGCTGCAACTCGCGGCCAAGGGCTGGGAAGAAAAGACCTGCGGCAAGGTTAATGTCGTCGAATTTCCGTGGTCGGAACTCTATCCGAAGATCGTAACCTCGCTGACCTCGGGCGAAGACACGTTCGACGTGGTCGCCTTCGCACCGGCCTGGGCACCGGACTTCACCGACTATCTCTCGGAAATGCCGAAAACGATGCAATCGGGTGCCGACTGGGAGGACATTGCCCCGGTTTACCGCGAGCAACTGATGGTCTGGAACGGCAAGGTCCTGTCGCAGACCATGGATGGTGACGCGCATACCTATACCTACCGCATCGACCTTTTCGAGAACGCCGACAACCAGAAGGCCTTCAAGGAAAAGTACGGCCATGATCTCGCGCCGCCGAAGACCTGGAAGGAATATCTCGATATCGCCGAGTTCTTCCAGCAGCCGGACAAGGGCCTCTGGGGCACGGCGGAAGCCTTCCGCCGTGGTGGCCAGCAGTTCTGGTTCCTGTTCAGTCACGTGGCGGGATACACCAGCCATCCCGACAATCCCGGCGGCATGTTCTTCGATCCTGACACGATGGATGCGCAGGTCAACAATCCGGGCTGGGTCCGCGGCCTGGAGGAATATATTCGCGCCTCGAAACTGGCACCGCCAAATGCGCTGAACTTCTCCTTCGGCGAAGTCAATGCCGCCTTTGCCGGTGGCCAGGTCGCGGAATCGATTGGCTGGGGCGATACCGGCGTCATCGCCGCCGACCCGAAGCAGTCCAAGGTCGCCGGCAACGTCGGTTCGGCATCCCTGCCGGGATCCGACGAGATCTGGAACTACAAGACCAAAAAGTGGGACAAGCAGCCCGAGGTCGTCCAGACTTCCTTCATGGCCTTCGGCGGTTGGCAGGCAGCCGTACCGTCGTCTTCCAAGAACCAGGAGGCCGCTTGGAACTATATCCAGTTCCTGACGAGCCCGGCGGTTTCCGGTCAGGCGGCCATCACCGGCGGCACAGGCGTCAACCCGTACCGTCTGTCGCACACGACAAATACGGCGTTGTGGTCGAAGATCTTTTCCGAGCGTGAGGCCAAGGAATATCTTGGAAGCCAGAAGGACGCGGTGACCGCCAAAAACACGGCACTCGACATGCGCCTGCCGGGCTACTTCTCCTATACGGAAATTCTCGAGATCGAGCTTTCCAAGGCGTTAGCTGGAGAAGTGACGCCGCAGCAGGCGCTCGATACCGTGGCAGACGGATGGAACAAGCTGACGGACGAGTTTGGTCGTGACAAGCAATTGGCAGCCTATCGCTCGTCGATGGGCCTTCCTGCGAAGTAGGCGTCCCCAATAAATCCCATCCCCGCGGTGCCGGGATGGGATCAGACATCGTGGAAGGAAGAAAGAACCATCACCGCTTAGGGCAGGCGATGGAGTTCTCATGAAAAGGTTACAGCATGTCGCAGGTGCGTTTGGATCAGGTCACCAAGTCTTTTGGCAGCGTAGCGGTCATTCCTCCGCTCGATCTGGTGATTGCCGACAAGGAATTCGTGGTTCTCGTCGGGCCTTCCGGCTGCGGTAAGACAACCACGCTGCGGATGATTGCGGGGCTAGAACAGGCGACATCCGGAGAAATCCGCATCGGCGAGCGGGACGTTACGACGTTGCGTCCAGGTCTGCGCAATTGCTCGATGGTGTTTCAGAATTATGCGCTCTATCCACATATGACAGTTGCCGAAAACATCGGCTACGGCATGAAGGTGCGTGGAACGCCAAAGGAGGACATCAATGCCGCAGTTGCGAATGCCGCACGCATTCTCAATCTCGGTGCCTATCTCAACCGCAAACCGAGCGCGCTTTCGGGCGGTCAACGTCAGCGCGTCGCCATCGGCCGGGCCATCGTGCGTCAGCCGGATGTCTTTCTGTTCGACGAGCCTCTGTCCAATCTGGACGCCAAGCTGCGTATCGAGATGCGCACCGAGATCAAACTGCTGCATCGTCGTCTGCAGACGACAATAGTCTATGTCACTCATGACCAGGTGGAAGCGATGACCATGGCCGATCGCGTCGTGGTCATGAACCAGGGACGCATCGAGCAGGCGGCCGATCCGATCACGCTGTATGAGTCTCCCAAAAATCTCTTCGTCGCGGCCTTCATCGGCGCCCCCAGTATGAATTTTGTCGAAGGGAGGCTGGAGGCTGACGGCGGCGGCGTTGTTTTCCGGGCGGACGGCGATGTAGCCATTACCGTTCCCGCGCGCATGGTGAAGCATCTCTCGGCGGGTATTGGCCAGGCAGTCGTTCTCGGTATTCGGCCGGAGCATACGATGACTGCGGACCCGGCCTTTCCGACGATTCGCGTGCACGTCGCGGACATCGAACCTCTCGGCCCTCACACACTTGCCATCGGGAAAGCTGGTGCGAGTGCCTTTACCGCTCAGATCCACGCCGCATCCCGGGTCAGGCCCGAAGACATGATCGATGTCCCGATTGATCCGGAAAAGATGCATTTCTTCCTGAAAAGCACCGGCGAGGCATTAAGGCTAGACTGATAGACGACCATTCGCCTGGCAGTTGCCATGATGGCGTTCCGACACCTTAACCAAGGGCAACAAGAGCCTCGGCGGCGTCTCCGTCGATAACAAGCCCGTTGACGACACCGCTCTTCAGCAGCCCTCTTGCTGCAGCTGATTTCTCCTGTCCAGCGATCAGCAGGATCACGGGAATCTTCATCAGTTCGTCGAAGCCGAGGGCAATCGTTCTTCTGTTGAGATCGTGGTCAACCTGCTTTCCTTCGCTGTCGAAGAAAATTCCGTTGGTGTCACCGACTGCCCCACATCGTCTGAGGCTTTCCAGTTCGGCGCGCGAGATCATGCCTTGACGGCGCAACAGAGAGGTCTCCGTCAGTTCACCTGCGCTGATGAAGCACACCGCTGCCGAGCGGGCGATCTCCAGCGCTTTGACGACTGAGCGTTGCGACAAAAGGACCATTCTGTCTTCGATCGTATCCGCAATGAACGGGACCGGCAGAAAAAAACCCTCGCCACCCGTTCGCCGTGCCAGCGCATGTACCACCTCAAACGGATTGTAAGCGCTGTTTGCGGTCAGCGACCCCATGATGGAAATGAAGCGGGCATGGGGCGCGCGAACGCCAGCAAGCTGCAGCGTCATTTGCTCGATGGTGCGACCCCATCCGGTGCCGATGGTCACCGATTCGCTTTCTGATAGAAGCGATTTCAAATGGTTGGCAGCGGCAACGCCGACCGCCCGGAAGGCGATCTGCTTTCGCACCTCGATCTCCACATCCTTGGCTTCCTTGAAGCCGAAGGCCGGTGTGGAAATGCAGAAATCAAGCCGGAAGCGCTCCCGCAGAAGGTCCTCGACCGGCAGCATGCCAACGCGCTGATGGTCGATGGAAATGCTGACCAATCCGCTGTCGCGGGCTTCCGAGAGCATTTTGTTGACACGCGCGCGCGTGACCCCGAGCCGTGTGGCTGTCTGCTCCTGGTTGAGGCCACCAACATAATAAAACCATGCGGCGCGCACCATCAGGGCTTCTTCTGTATCGGACATGCTTCCTCCCAAATTACAAATGTATTTTTGTTTGACATTTGTAACTAAGTCAAATTACATCATGTCATTCGCTGTTAATGACCGCGAATTGTGAAGCGGGTCAATGTGGACGACCCGTATGCGGAGGAGAACGCAATGACCAAATTCCTGAAGCGGATGGCTGCGGCCACCGCTATGACAATTCTTATGGGCGCTGCCAGTGCGAGCGCCATGGACATCGCATGGGTCCATGCCAACGCTGCGGCGCAGTCAGAGCAGCGGGTGAAGGCCGGTTTCGACGGCTGGCTGAAGGAAAAGGGCAAGGACTGGAAGATCAGCCTGCTCGACAGCGGCGGATCGGGCGAGCGGACGGCGTCAAACCTGCAGGACGCGGCCTCGCGTGGCGTGGACGCCATCGTCATCACCATGGCCGATCTGCGCGCATCGCGGGCAGCCCTGGATGCGGCCATTGCCGCCAAGATCCCGGTCTTTACAGTCGATAGCGGTTATATCACCGGTGTGATGGTCGATATCACTACCAACAACTGGGCCATGTCCTCAAGCGTGTCTCCGTACCTTCTCAATGAGCTGGGCGGCAAGGGCAACATCATTTTCCTGCGCATGGCCGAGCATCACGGAACGCGCAAGCGCGGCGACGTGATGGAGACCATCCTCAAGGAATATCCCGACATCAAGGTTCTGGCCGAACACAATATCGACTACACCGCCTTCTTCGAAGACACGACATCGACGATGCAGGATTACGCAGCCCGCTTCGGCGATCAGATCAATGCCGTCTGGGCGCCGTGGGACGAGCCGGCACAGGCTGCTATCAACGCGCTGACCGCTGCGGGCCTGAAAAACGTCAAGGTCATCGGCATCGACGGACATCCGCAAGCGGTCGAAGAAGTCTGCAAGCCGGACAGTCTGATGATCGCCACCGTCAGCCAGCCCTTCGAGAAGATGGGCGTACAGGTCGGCGACTGGATCGAGGCCATCGTCGAGAAAAAGGAAGACCCGGCAAAGGTCATCCCGTCGAAGACCGTCTATCTCGACGCGCCGCTCGTGACGAACCAGAACTGCAAGGATTTCCTCCCCAAGTGACTGCTAGGCCGGTCCCGGCGCAGGTCGGGACCGGCAGTCACCGGACCATATGTGAGGAGAGACCCATGTCGGTCAGGCTATCCGAAATTGTCATGCAATATCCCGGCACCCGCGCGCTCGATAACGTCTCGATCGATTTCCGGTTCACGGAGGTCCATGGGCTGATCGGTGAAAACGGTGCGGGCAAGACGACGCTTGTCAGTATCCTCGGCGGTAGCAAACAGCCGACTGGCGGGGCCATCGCCATCGACAGCCAGCCGGTCACGCTGCACAATCCGGGAGACGCGCTGCGCAAAGGCATCGCCCATGTCTCGCAGGAAGGCAGCCTCGTACCGGGTCTCAGCGGCGCGCAGAACATTCTGCTCGGCGATGAGCCGAAACTTGGTTTCGGCATCATTAATAAGGCGAAGTTGCGCCAGCGCGCCCGTGATCTGCTTACCCGCTGGTTCCCGCAACTGGATATAGACCTCGACGCATCCGTTGAGAGCTTGCCCATGGCCGACCAGAAGGTGATCGAGATCGTCCGGGCATTGCGCGGCGATATCCGCCTGCTCATTCTGGACGAACCGACCGCCACACTTCCCGCCCGCGAGAAGGAAAGCCTCTGGAGCATCATCAGGACGCTTCCGTCAAACGGCGTCGGCATCGTGCTGATCAGCCACTTTCTCTCCGAAATCAAGGCGCTCAGCGACCGTGTTACCGTGCTGCGCGACGGGCGGCATATCGCCACCCTTGCGGCAGACGAGACCAGCGAGGCGCAACTGATCGACATGATGCTGCAGCGCTCCGGCAAGACAGACTCCACTGCCGCAGATTCCGCAAAATCGCCCGTCGCAGGCGAGACTGTGCTGGAGATCCGTGACTGGAAGACAGGCAACGTGCGGGTGAATGCGTTTTCGGTCCGCGCTGGTGAAATCGTTGGTCTCATCGGCCTGACCGGAGCCGGGCATTTCGGCTTTGCCCGCACGGTTTATACCGGAACGGGCGCTGTGGCCGGAACCTACCGGTTATGTGGCGAGGATCTGAAGACCGTAGATGCGCGCACCATGCAGCGCAAGGGCGTCGCCTTCATCCCGGACCAGCGCATGGAAAATTCGCTTATCGGTGAGTGGGACGTGGGTGAAAACCTCGCCATGGTGCATCCCGATCACGGGGCGTTCGGCACCACAGGCGTTATCTCGCTTGCCCGCGAAGCGCGGGAAGCCAATACTATCATGGCACTCCTCAATGTGAAGGCGCATTCGCACAGCCAGATGATCAAGGATCTGAGTGGCGGCAACAAGCAGAAGGTCTCGATCGGCAAATGGCTCTACGGGGCCGGGGACCGCTACCGCCTGATGATTTTCGTCGAGCCGACCGAAGGCGTCGATATCGGCGCCAAACGCGAGATCCATGCGCAGTTGCGCAGGCTTTCTGCGCAAGGAGCGGCGATCGTCGTCGCCTCGTCGGACCTGCTCGAAATTGCCGATATCGCCCACCGCGTCGTTCCCTTCGTCAATGGCGAGGCAGCACCCGGCCTTGATCGCCCGGGCTTTTCCGAGGCCCGTTTCATTTCCGCCATGGCAGGAGTTTCCCCATGATCGCCGAATCCCCAGCCTCATCCAAGGCGGCCCGTACAGGCGCTGCGTCTTCCAGCCCCGTGCGCCGCGACTGGATGCTGAAATACAGCACGCTCTTTGCACTCATCCTGCTCTTTCTCGGCTTCGCGCTGACGGTCGACCGGTTTCTGACCACGTCCAATCTACTCAACATCATCCAGCAGATCTCGATGCTGACCATCGTCGGGGCAGGGTTGACCTTTGGCTTTGCGGCCCGCGAGATGGACCTGTCCGTCGGCTACATGGTCGGCCTCGCCGGCATTCTGGTGCCGCTGCTTTTGATCTCCGGCGTGCCGCTGCCCTTGGCGCTTCTGGCTGGTATCGCTGCAGGCTTCGCTGTCGGCGCAGTCAATTCGGCGCTGGTCACGCTTGTCGGCGTGCCGTCGTTGATCGCCACGCTTGCCACCGGCTCGATCCTGTACGGCATCAACTTCTTGATGACCGGTGGCCGCGCCATCTATGGCGGTTTGCCGGAGGAATATCTGTTTCTCGGCCAGGGCCAGCTTTTCGGCATTCCGGTGCTTGCCTATTTCATGGTCGCGTTCGTGGTGCTTGCCTGGTTCCTGATGGAGCGCACGATTTTCGGCCGCTACATCTATGCGGTTGGCGGCAATCTGAAAGCGGCTGAACTCTCCGGCGTTAACGGCCGCTTCTACCGCGCGGCCGCCATGATCGTCTGCAGCGTGTTTGCGGGCATTGCCGGCGCGCTTCTGGCCGCCCGTCTGGGCTCCGGCCAGCCCAATGCGGGCGAACGTTACCTGCTGGATGGCCTTGCCACCGTGTTCATCGGCATGACGATGTTCCGGCCGGGCACGGCGACGATTGCCGGCACCTTCTTCGGCGCGCTGTTCATCGGCGTCATCAACAACGGCCTGAACCTGATCGGCATGGACACCTACATCCAGAGCATCGTCAAGGGCCTCATCATCCTGATTGCGGTGGCCATCGTTTCCCGCACCACCAAGCTCAAGCTTCTCTGAGATCGAGGACGGTATTTCCATGACCATCAAAACCGAACTGTCAGGCGAGGGGAGGGCCACGCAAGGCCCCGCCAACTCCAATCTTCTGGATCTCTATCGCACCATGCGACGCATCCGCACCTTCGAGGAGCGTGTCGGCGAACTCTTCGTTCGCGGCCAGTCGGCCGGCTCAATGTTGCATCTGTCCATCGGCGAGGAATCGACCGCCGCCGGGGTCTGTGACGCCATGCAGCCGCAGGATACCTTCACCACACATCACCGCGGCCACGGCATCTTCCTGGCGCGCGGCGCCGATCCCAAGCAGATGATGGCGGAAATCGGCGGCAAGGAAACCGGCTATTGCAAGGGCAAGGGCGGATCGATGCACATCGCTGATATGGCGCTCGGGCATCTGGGCGCCAATGCCATCGTAGGCGGCGGCATTCCAGCTGTGGTCGGGGCGGGCCTGTCCTCCAAATATTTTAAGAAGGGGTCCGTCTCCATCGCCTTCTTCGGTGACGGCGCGATGCAGCAGGGCATTCTCTATGAGAGCATGAACATGGCGGCCCTTTGGGATCTGCCTGTCCTGTTCGTGTGCATCAACAACCAGTATGGCATGGGCACCCGCGTCGATCAGGCCACCCGCAACACGGCCTTCGATCAGCGCGCCAAGGCCTTTGGGCTGAACGGCGCGGTCGTGGACGGTCTCGACGTCGAGGCCGTGCAATCCGCCGCCCGGTGGCTGGTGGACGATGCGCGCGCGGGCAAGCCCGGATTTCTTTCCATCGACGTCTACCGTTTCTTCGGCCACGCCCGCATGGACAAAAGCCCCTACCGGAACGAAGAGGAAGAGCTGGAAGGCCGCAAGAAGGATCCGGTGCGCTTTGCCCGCGACCGCCTGATCGAGACCGGTCTGGAAAAGGAAGCCGCCCTCGACGATCTCGATAAAACCATCGCGGCCGAAATGGACGCCACCATCGACTTCTCTGTCGACTCCAAGGCGCCCCCGCTCAGCTCGATGTTCCGCGACGTCTATGCGGTCGGCGAGCCAGAACCGGAGCCCGTCAGAACCCGTATCGACCGCGTACTTGCCAGGGATGAAGCATAATGACCGCGATGACCTACAGAGACGCGCTGCGCAAGGCGCTGGACGATGCAATGACGGAAGACAAGTCCATCGTCGTCATCGGCGAGGAAGTCGGTCGCTACGGCGGCGCGTATGGTGTCACCAAGGATCTCATCAAGATCCACGGCGCGGACCGGCTGATCGATACGCCGATTTCGGAACCTGCCATCATCGGCACCGCCGTCGGCGCGGCCATGACGGGTCTGCGCCCCGTGGCCGAGCTGATGTATATCGACTTTCTCGGCATGACCATGGACCAGCTCGCCAACCAAGCAGCGAAAATCCGCTATATGTTCGGCGGCCAGACGGGCGTACCGATGGTGCTGCGCACGCAGGGCGGCACGGGCCGGTCGGCCGGCGCTCAGCATTCCCAGAGCCTTGAGGCCTGGGTAATGCACACGCCGGGCCTGCGGCTCGCCATGCCGGCGACTGTGGCCGATGCCTATCATCTGCTGCGCCAAAGCCTG
Source organism: Rhizobium sp. CIAT894 (assembly GCF_000172795.2). Taxonomy (NCBI): domain Bacteria; kingdom Pseudomonadati; phylum Pseudomonadota; class Alphaproteobacteria; order Hyphomicrobiales; family Rhizobiaceae; genus Rhizobium; species Rhizobium sp. CIAT894. The sequence goes on along the minus strand of NZ_CP020949.1, from coordinate 173,737 downwards.
ACCAAACCCGATCCGGTCGTCTTCATTGAGCACAAGGCGCTCTACACCCATAAGGAAGACGTGGATCTCGACGCTGAGCCTCTGCCGTGGGGCAAGGCCGCCGTGCGCCGCGAAGGTAAGGATCTCGTCATCGTCACCTATTCGCGTCAGGTGCATTATGCGATGGAGGCAGCAGAAGCCCTGTCAAACAAGGGCATAGAAGTGACCGTGATCGACCTTCGTACGCTCAATCCGCTCGATTTCGATACGGTGCGCGAGCATGTGGAGCGCGTCGGCAAGGCGATGGTGGTGACGGAGGCCGTCATGACATCCGGCGTTGCCGCTGAGCTTTCGGCCCGTATCACCGAGGAATGCTTCGATTTCCTCGAACAGCCGGTCGTGCGCGTGGCGGGCGAGGATATCCCGATCTCCGTATCGCAGGACCTTGAGACCAACAGCGTTCCCACCGCCGCCCTGATCGCCAGCACTGCCGAGAGAATGGTGAGATGACAGAACGAATTCTGAAGATGCCTCGCCTCGGCGAGACCATGGACGAGGGAAAGGTCGTCGGTTGGCTCATCCAGCCGGGCGATGCCTTCAAGCGTGGCGATCCGATCGTCGAAATCGAAACCGACAAGACCGTCGCCGAATATCCAGCGCTTGGCGACGGCACATTGCATGATATCATCGCCCTTGTCGGCGATATGGTGGAAGTCGGCCAGCCGCTCGCCCGCGTTGATATAGGCATCGGCCCGGACTGGACCGCCGAGGATGGCGAAATGCCTGCCGACGAGCCAGCCGCTCCGGCCCCGGCGACGGGTCCGGTGGAAACCGATCTCGACATGCCGCGTCTCGGCGAGACCATGGAAGAGGGCCGCGTTGCCAAATGGCTGAAGGCGCCGGGCGACAGCTTCGCGCGCGGTGAGGCGATTATCGAGATCGAGACGGACAAGACGATTGCCGAATTCCCGGCGCTGATGGATGGAACGCTTGTTTCCATTCTGCGGGGCGACGGGGAAATGGTCACAGTTGGAGAGCCCATCGCCCGCATTTCGATAGCGGCATCGGACGCTCGGGAGGCGAAACCAGCTGAGATCGAAGCCTCGGTCGTCGCGGCTGTCCCCGTTCCGGCACACGCCAATATTCGGCAGCGCGCGACTGGCGGACCGGTTCGTGCAACCCCCGTGGCACGTCGCCTAGCCCGCATCAACGGCGTGGATCTCCAGACCCTTGCGGGCACGGGGCGACGGGCGCGCGTGGAAAAAGCCGATGTGCTTGCAGCCTTGTCAGAAAGTCCACAGACAAGCGGCAAGTCGCTGGACGGTGTCCTGTTTGCCGACCTTCCACGCGGCCGCATGGCCTATCTCGATACGGGCAAATCGGGTGCGCGCACGGCCCTTCTGCTGCATGGGTTTGCGGGCGACCGCACGACTTGGGCAGCCATTGCCTCTGGCCTGAAGCGCGCCGGACATCGTGTGCTCATTCCCGACCTGCCCGGCCATGGGCTGACGGAGATTGCGGCCTCCACCGCGGTGGATCTATCCGCCGATCTCGCCGCGTTCCTCCAGCGCGTTGCACCGGCCGGGTCGATCGATATTGTCGCGCATTCGCTCGGGTGCGTGGCGGCCGTGGATTTCGCGGTGACGGCGCCGGATCGTGTCGGATCGCTGACGCTTCTCGCCCCTGCCGGTCTCGGGCCGGAGATCGATGGTGATTTCGTCCACGGCATGGCGCGGGCAACGGTTGCGGCGGAAGTGTCGCATCTCCTGCGGCGGCTGTCGGTCAACCCCGTGCCGCTTTCGGATGGCGCACTTGCAGTCCTTGCCGGGGATCTCGCCAAGGGGCGTCTGGCAGCGCTTGCCGCCGCTATTGCCGGTCCATCCGGGCAAAAGGTGGACAGCTTCGCCAAGCTCGAAAAGCTGGCAGCGAGCGTGGAAACCCGCGTCATCTTCGGTCTGGAAGACCGCATCATTCCGTGGCGGCATGTCACGTGCGTATCGCCGCGTGTCGCCATCCATCTCCTGTCCCGCTCCGGCCATATGCCGCAATGGGACCAGCCGAAGGATGTGCTTGATATCCTTCTTTCCGAAAGAGCATGAGGTCTATCGATGAGCACTGCAACAGACACTCTGAAAGACGCCCAGCGGCGGATTGGTACCTTTGCCAGGACCAGCCCAGAGTTATTCGGCGGCTTTGCCCGCATCAGCAAGGTGGCGACGACTGCAGGCGCATTCTCGTCGGCGCAGCGGGAACTGATCGCGGTCGCCATTGCCGTGTCGAAGGGGTGCGAGGATTGCATCGTCTATCACGTCGATGCCGCCATGAAGCACGGGGCAACCGAGGCGGAACTGGTGGAAGCGCTTGAGGTGGCTGTCGAAATGGGTGGCGGTCCGGCGGTGATGTATGGCGCAAAGGCGCTGGAAATCCTGCGGGCACTGCAATAGCGGAAGAGGTCTGCCGCTCTGGAGGGATCGGCGGGGGAGGAGAAGACAATGGCCTATTTTCTGACGGCTGATGGCGGCACCGAGAGCCTGCGCGCACGGGTTTACGATCTGTCCGGCACCTGCCTCGGCAGCGTCGCCGTTCCCTATGAGACGAAGTTTTCGAGCGGCGCGCGCGCCGAGCAGAATCCGGAGGACTGGTGGAGCGCCTTTGTCACCGCCTCCCGGCAGGCCATCACTGAGAGCCGGATCGATCCGGCGGCAATCGAATCGATCTGCCTTGCGACGACGAGTTGCACGGTGGTGGCGCTGGACCGTGACGGTCGGGCGCTGCGTCCCGCCATCATCTGGATGGATGTGCGCGCCAATGCGGAGGCCGATGCAGTGCTGGCCACCGGCGACGACGCGTTGATCACCAATGGTGGCGGCAAGGGACCGGTCTCGGCCGAATGGATGGTCCCTAAGGCTTTGTGGATCGCCCGCAACGAGCCGGAGATTTTCAAGGCGGCGCATACTATCTGCGAATATCAGGATTTTATGACGCTCCGGCTGACCGGCGAGCGGGCCGCCAGCCTCAACAACGTCGCCCTTCGCTGGCATTACCAGACAGATCGCGGCGGATGGGCGACATCGCTGGTCGAGGCCCTCGGCATACCCGAACTGATGCAAAAGTGGCCGCAGCGCGTGGTCGCTCCCGGCGAGGTGGTCGGTACGCTCAGCGCCAAGGCGGCCGATGCGCTCGGTCTGCCCGCGACCGTCAAGCTCGTACAGGGCGGTGCGGATGCGCTGATCGGCATGATCGGCCTTGGCGTGGCGCGGCCGGGGCAGCTTGCGCTGATCACCGGATCGTCGCATCTGCAATTCGGCGTCTCCGAGACACCGCTCAATGCACCGGGAATCTGGGGAAGTTATCCCGATTGCGTCTATCCCAAGCGCTACATCGTCGAAGGCGGTCAGACCTCGACAGGCTCGATCATCGCATGGCTCGGGCGCCTGATGAACGGCACGATGGATCTGGACGGGATGAACCGCAAGGCTGTCGCGCTGGAGCCCGGCTGCGACGGTCTCATCGTGCAGGATCACTTTCAGGGCAATCGCACGCCCTATACCGATCCGCTGTCGCGCGGCGCCATCGTCGGACTGACGCTTGCGCATGAACCGCATCAAATCTTCCGCGCGATCATGGAAGGAATCGGTTTCGGCACCCGCGCCATTCTCGATGCCATGGCTGATGCAGGCTATCGCGGCAGCGAGATCACGGTCGGCGGCGGGGCAGGTGCCTCTGATCTCTGGTTGCAGATCCATGCCGATACGGCCGGGCTCCCGGTCTGCGTACCGGCGTCGCGCGATGCGCCCTCCGTCGGCTCCGCGGTTCTGGCGGCGCATGGTGCTGGCCATTTCGCCACCATCGACGATGGGATCGCCGCCATGGTGAAACCCGGAAAACGCATTGAGCCGCGCCCGCGCGAGGCAGCGCTCTACAACGAGATCTACCAGCAATACCGGGCGCTTTATCCCGCCTTGAAATCCATTCGCGAGCTGAGGGGAACCACGACATGACGGGCGACGCGGATTTCAGGCTGGACGGCAAGGTTGCGGTGGTGACGGGTTCTGCCCGCGGTATCGGTCGTGCGGTGGCCGAACGCCTGGCGGCTGCTGGTGCGCATGTGGTGATTGCCGACCTTGATGATGCGGAAGCGGCTGTGACGAGTGCTGCCATCGAGCGGGCATGCGGCAAGGCGAGCGCCATTGCGCTCGATGTCACGGATCGCGATGAGATTGCCGAGGTGGTCGAGCGGCTCTACGCTGCACACGGCAGGATCGATATTCTCGTCAACAATGCGGGTATCGTACGCAACGCGCCGGCCGAGGAAATGAGCCTCGACGACTGGAAATCCGTCATCGACATCGATCTTGGCGGGGTCTTCAATTGCTCACAGGCCTTCGGGCGGCGCATGATTTCGGATGGACGCGGCGCGATCGTCAATATCTCGTCCATCTGCGGTGAGGTGACGGTCTATCCGCAGCCACAGGTCTCCTACAATGCGGCGAAGGCTGGGGTGAACCTCCTGACCAAATCGCTGGCGGTCGAATGGGCCAAGCAGGGCGTGCGCGTCAACGCTGTCGCTCCCGGCTATGTCGGCACCGAAATGACGCTCAAGGGCCGAAGCAATGAGGAATGGTTTGGCACCTGGATGCGCATGACGCCGATGGGTCGTCTCGGCGAACCGCGAGAAATCGCCAATGCCGTTCTTTTTCTGGCCGCCGACGCATCGAGTTACATCACCGGAACGGTGCTGACGGTCGATGGCGGATATACCGCGATGTAATCTGGAGGAGTTTGAAAAATGCATGAACAGACAAGAACGGTGCTGGTGACAGGCGCCAGCCGTGGTATCGGCAAGGCGATCGCCGTTGGCATGGCCAAGCGTGGCTATGATGTGGTGATCAACGATATCGAGCGGCAGAGGGACGCGCTGGCGGAGGTAGCAGTCGAGATCGAGAGCTTTGGACGCAGGGCACTAATCGTGTTTGCCGATGTCAGCAACAAAGCGGATGTTGGCCGGATGGCGGGGGAGGTCCGTGCGGCCTTCGGGCACCTCGACGCCGTCGTCAACAATGCCGGCATTCTGATTTCCGGCGATGTCGAAGGTCTCAAGGAAGAATACTGGGACAGCGTTATGGACGTGAACGCCAAAGGCACGTTCCTCGTCATCCAGTCCGTTCTACCCATGATGAAGGCCCGGAAATACGGCCGCATTGTCAACATAGCCTCGATCGGGGGCAAGCATGGCGCGCCGGAACAGGCGCATTACTCCGCATCAAAGGCAGCAGTGATGGGCTTCACCCGCGTTCTAGCGCAGGAGGTCGGTGTCGACGGCATCACGGCAAATTGCGTCTGCCCCGGCATCATCCTGACCGATATGGGTCGCGTCAATCTCGATGATCCGGCCGTGCGCAAAGGTTGGCAGGACAAAACCGCGATGCGCCGGATCGGAGATCCCGAGGACGTCGTCGGTGCGGTGGCATTTTTCGCATCCGGCGATGCCGCCTTCATCACCGGTCAGACACTCAACGTCGACGGCGGTATTGTATTGAGTTGACGGATGCCGCAAGACGACTGCTGCAAGACACCGCGCAGCCACTCTTGAGAATCGCTACCACTTGCGGCTTTGCGGACGTGAATGCCATGCGCAGGGTCTTCGCGAAGACCATCGGCGTAATCCCGAACGAATACAGAAGTCGTTTCCAGACATCGTCGACGCCATCAAAGGCCGCGCCGATCACCCACGTTCCAGGGCACTCGGGGAGCGAGCTCGCGATTGAGATTGCATTAGCTGCCGCCCACGGGAGGTCTCGCCAGACAAGGAGCGCGATCGATTCGAGCTTACGGGATGGAACAGGAAACAGTCCGAATAGCACGGTATAGCGCCCCATATTTGTCGGCGGCAGGCTTGGTGTACATCAGCCATTGTCAGGATAGACGGCGCGCTATAAATTTTGAAGCGCCGGGGAAACTAAAGTGGACAAGCGCAAATCGCGCTGCGGTGTCGCCGGGTGACGTCGCCCGCAACGACCGGCTAGATTTGGGGGCATAAGCGGTTTACACCACTTCCCTGCGCTACATTCGAACTCTTCCCGTTGTCGATCATCATGATGTCTTAGCTGTTCCTTGTGTAAGACGGGAATCGCAAGCGAACAAATGAGATTTCCTTAACTGGCATAAGGCAGATTGACGATGTTGGATCGATTTCAGCTTGAGGCACTTGCCGAAGTCCTTCGTAACACAAGCTTCGAGCGGGCGGCCAAAGTACCTTCGGATTACGCCTTCGGCAGTCTCGCAACATATTAGAGCGCTTGAGGAAGAGGTCGGCGCGGTCTTAATCGTCCGCGACCATCCGTGCCGGCCTACCTATGGCGCCTCCGAATTCTTCAGTGGTCGGTTTCTAGTTGCCGGTTGCACCATACAGCCGATACTCCTTAAAGGCTTGAACCGCCCTCCGCCTCGCATTCCTGCGCGGTGGAGGACATGCTTCGTGGGCGTGCCTCAGGCGGCGTTGAGTGTCTGTTCACAGCGCAGCAACATGCCGTAGAGATCGCGGGGTTCGTCGGGGTCGGCGAGGAGGTCGAGTTCGGTGAACATCTCGAACTGCGTGATCTTCTCCCGTACGTAGCGAAGGGCCGAGAAGTCTTCGATGGCGAAGCCGACGCTGTCGAACAGCGTGATCTGGTCGGCGCTTGTACGGCCGTTCACCTGCCCGGTCATCACCTGCCAAAGTTCGATGACAGGATGCTCGGCCGGCAACTGCTGGATTTCGCCTTCGATGCGGGTCTGTGGCGGATATTCCACAAAGATGTCCGAGCGCAGGAGGATATCCTTGCTGAGTTCCGTCTTGCCGGGGCAGTCGCCGCCTACGGCGTTGATATGGATGCCCGGGCCGACATGGTTATCCGACAGGATGGTCGCGCACTGCTTGTCTGCCGTCACGGTGGTGACGATGTCGGCCCCCTCAACGGCTTCTTCAACTGACGAGCAATGCTCGATCATGAAGCCGAGACCAGCGAGATTTCGGGCGCATTTCCGCGTTGCCGAGGGGTCGATGTCGTAGAGCCGAAGCTTATCGACCCCAAGGAGTGACTTAAACGCACGGGCTTGGAACTCGCTTTGCGCGCCATTGCCTATGATCGCCATCGTCCGGGCGTTCGGACGAGCCAGATATTTTGCGGCGACTGCGGACGTCGCTGCCGTGCGCAACGCGGTAAGGATTGTCATTTCAGTCAGCAGCATCGGGTAACCGTTACCGACATCAGACAACACGCCGAATGCTGTTACGGTCTGGCGGCCGTCGCGGGTGTTCTTCGGATGACCGTTCACATATTTAAAGCCGTAGAGCGTTCCATCGCTCGTCGGCATCAACTCGATGACGCCTTCTTCCGAATGGGAGGCAACACGAGGCGTCTTGTCGAAGACCGGCCACCGGCGGAAATCTTCCTCGATGACGGCCGCCAGTTCCACGAGGAACCGATCGATACCAACCTTAAGGACCAGCTTCATCATGTGATCGACGCTGACGAACGGGACGATGTTCAGTCTGTGCTCAGTGTTCATTTTGTCCTCCAAAAAAAGATCAGCGATCGTCAGCCTGCGAGGGTCGGGCGATCCATCACCCGCTTGCCCATCAGGCTGGCGACTAGATCGACGAGCAGTTTGGCGGTCTTGCCGCGTTCGTCGAGAAACGGATTGAGCTCGACGATGTCGAGGCTCGTCACGAGGTTGCTGTCATGGAGCATTTCCATGATCAGATGCGCTTCGCGGTAGGTCGCTCCGCCAGGCACTGTAGTGCCGACTGCGGGTGCGATGTCGGGCTCCAGGAAATCGACGTCAAAGCTCACATGCAGGAGGCCGTTGGCGGCCTTCACCTTTTCGATAAAGTTCCTGACGAGAACAGCGACGCCGTGTTCATCGATCACGCGCATGTCGTGGACCGTGATGCCGGTGCGCTTGATCGCGGCTTGCTCGGCTGAATCGACGCTTCGAATGCCAATCATGCAGACGTTTTCAGTGGGGACCGCATGCACCAGTGTGGGAAAATATCCGTCGAAACCAGCCTGGCCAGTGTAATAGGCGACCGGTGTTCCATGCAGATTACCGCTTGCTGTCGTCTCAAGGCTGTGGAAATCGGTATGGGCGTCGAGCCAGAGAACAAACAGCGGCCGGCCAAGCTCTGCAGCCCGGCGGGCAAGTCCTGGTACCGTACCGGCGGATATCGCGTGGTCGCCGCCCAAGAATATGGGCATGCCATTGGCGCTGTGTTCGTAGGCAGCAGACGACAGCGCCTCGACCCAGGCAACGGTCTCCCCAAGGTGATGTACTGCCGCATTGGGATGGGGCATCTCGTCGAAGGTTCGAGGTGTGAGGTTTCCGACGTCCTTTACGGTATGCCCCAGTTCTTCAAGCGCTGCGCGAAGGCCAGCGATTCGAAGAACGCTCGGCCCCATTTCACAGCCAAGCTGCCCCGCTCCAATTTGCAAGGGGGCGCCGATCAGCGTGCATTCCATGACTTACTCCCGTTTGACTTTGGGCAGAGTAACCGGCGAGACTGGCAGATTGAATATTGAAATTTGGCAGAACGTAATGCTATTCTGCTCAAGTTGATTGGCACATGGACCAAAGTGGCATGGATGACCTCGATCAAAAAATCGTAACACTCTTGCGCGGGAATGGACGGCGAAGCGTTTCGGATCTTGCTCTTGAGACCAGTGCATCGCGTGCGACGGTGCGAGCCAGGATAGAGCGGATGGAGCACGATGGAACCATCCTCGGCTATACGGTTATGCTTCGAGCAGATGCCCTTGAGGACGTTGTGCGGGGGGTCATGATGATCGAGATTGAGGGCCATGTAACGGATCGCGTGATCCGCACCCTCGGAGGTTTTCCGGAAATTTCGCAGATCCACACGACAAATGGCCGTTGGGACCTCTTGGTGGAACTGAGCGCCTCAAGTCTCACCGATTTCGACGCCGTGCTTCGCAAGATCCGGCTCGTTCCAGGCATCACTAACAGCGAGACGAATTTGCTGTTGTCGACGCCTCGATCCACAAGGGCGAAGCTTTAAAGACCTTTCGAGCCAAGCCGTCGAATTTCACGCTTATTGTGCCCACCCCGCATCAACACCTTAGCGAAGCTCAAGATTCCCGATGTTCACAACTCTATGGTCGATCAGGGCCTGACTTCGATCGCCCGGCACCGTCATCAGTGCAGGATCTGGCTTAGGAACAGGCGGGTGCGTTCGTGCTGGGGATTGTCGAAGAACTGAGCGGGGATGTTCTGTTCAACGATCCGGCCCTCGTCCATGAAGATCACGCGGTTTGCCACCTGGCGGGCAAAGCCCATTTCATGGGTCACGCAGATCATCGTCATCCCTTCTTCGGCGAGCGAGACCATGGTGTCGAGCACTTCTTTGACCATCTCAGGATCGAGCGCCGAGGTCGGCTCATCGAACAGCAGTATTTTCGGCTTCATGCACAGCGAGCGGGCAATCGCAACGCGCTGTTGCTGACCGCCCGAAAGCTGGCCTGGGTACTTGTTGGGCTGCTCGGGGATCTTGACGCGCTTCAGGAAGTGCATGGCGACCTCTTCAGCCTGCTTCTTTGGCATCTTGCGCACCCAGATTGGGGCCAGCGTGCAGTTTTCCAGGATGGTCAGGTGCGGGAAGAGGTTGAAGTGCTGGAACGCCATGCCGACTTCACGGCGCACTTCGTCAATCTTTTTTCGTTGGTGAGCTCGATGCCATCAACGACGATCGTACCCTTCTTGTGTTCTTCCAGCCGGTTGATGCAGCGGATCATCGTCGATTTTCCGGAACCGGACGGCCCGGCGATGACGATGCGTTCGCCAATTCCCACATCGAGATCGATATCCTTAAGTACGTGAAATTGTCCGTACCATTTGTTCACCTCCACCAGGCGAACGGCGTGTCTCTGTGCGTACATCATTTCAAGACCTTATAATGCTGCCACAGCTACACGAGCTGTGATCCGTTGTATTCGTTGCGGGAGCACTTCAAGATCCATGTTGGACATGCCTCAACGCCCCGGAATGGCTGTTCGCGCTTCGATGAGCCTGAAGATTCGCCCGAAAACCGCACCGAGGACAAGATAGATGGTCCCGGCGATGAGGAAGGTCTCAAATGGCGCGTAGCTACGGGCGACAAAAACACGGGCCGATCCCGTCATCTCCATGACAGTCACGGCGCTGGCCAGAGTCGATCCCTTCATGACGAGAACGAGTTCGTTGCCAATAGCGGGGAGTACTGCGCGGTAGGCCTGCGGGAGGACGATTTTTACAAGAAGGACGCCATGACGGATGCCAAGCGCTTTCCCTGCCTCCCGTTGCCCTGATGGTAACTGTCGGATTGCACCGGCGAGCAGTTCCGCGGAATAGGCTGCGGAATTCAGGCCGATCGCTATAATCGCGCAGTAGATAGGGCTACGGAGGATTGGCCATAGGAAACTGTCACGGACGGCCTCGATCTGCCCCAATCCATAGTAGATGATAAACAATTGCACGAGCAGGGGGCTCCCGCGCACGAAAAACGTGTAGGTTGAAACAGCCAAGCGGAGCGGACGCCGTTCCGAGGTCAGACCAAGCGCAAACGGCAGGGCCAGAATTTGGCCGTGGCAAAAGCTGGCGACCGTGATCACCAGGGTGAGAAGGAAGCCGTCTTTCACGGCCATGAAGGCTGGTTCAAAAAGGTCCAGGGACAGCATATTTATCTCAAATGCGATGTGAGGCGGGACTCGTACGCCTTCAGCAGCAGGCTGGAGACCCCTGTGATCGAGACGTAAAGACCGGCTGCGGTGAGATAGAACGCGAGAGGCTGATGGGTCGCCCCCGCGGCAACTACCGATTTGCGCATGAGTTCCTCAAGCCCAACCACCGAAACCAACGCACTTTCCTTTAGAATGACGAGCCATTGGTTGCCCAGGCCGGGAAGGGCACGAGCCATCATTTGCGGCAGTATCACCAGGCGGAACGCCCGTGGCCGGCGGAAGCCTAGGGCAAGGGCTGCTTCCCACTGTCCTGCTGAAACGCTGAGCAGCGCGCCGCGCAGAATTTCTGTCAGATATGCGGCCGCGACAACGGAGAGGGCGGCGATCCCCGCGCTCATTGCGTCAACTTCGACGTAGCTTCCTGTGAGGTTCGTCAGAAGGACCGTGCCGCCGTAGAAGATAAGGAAGATGACCAGAAGCTCCGGGAGTCCCCGGATCAGGCTGACATAGCCCATGATTATGCGGCGGGTGACGCGGTTTCCGTAGATCGCCAGAGGGGCAAGCACCACGGCGATCAATGAGCCGGCAACCAAACTACCGACGGCGACGCCGAGCGTCATCAGCAGTCCCTGGAGGAGCTGCTCCTTGTACTGAAAGACTGCATCAAGCATTGACGATCCCTTTGGAGAGAACGGCCGCATGGTCACAAAGCGCGGCGAAGAACTCCGCAGAGAAGCCGATCATGTTTTCAAAATGCTCGACCAGGATGTTTTCATCCGGGGAATGCAGCATCGCGCCGTGATGAGTGAGCCCTGCGCCGAAGAGCGTTGCGCCGAACTTATGGACGAATGGATAGGCCAATCCTGATGCGGCTGAACTGGGCTGAATCACCGCGGGGCGATCAAACCACTTCTCAAGCAGCTTTGCACCGAATTCGACGGCAGGATGCGACGGATCGCTGCGAACCCCCAAGACCTCGGCGTCCAGGATGTTCAGCTCGAGATCCTCGAAGCCAGTCCGGTCAAGGTGCAGCCTAAGCAGCTCGGCGATCTTGATGGGCTCTTGGCCTGGAGCCAGGCGGAAATCCAGCTTCACAACCCCGGAGCACGGAAGCACTGTCTTGGCACCTTCGCCGCCATACCCTCCGTGGAAGCCGTTCACATTGAGGCATGGCTCGAAATTGAGATGCTCATAGAATGTCGATCCATCGATCCCACTCAAAAGTCTGCGGCCGCCGGTCTCCTCTTGCAGGTCTTCGAGGGCGAAGGGCGGCCAGGCTGCAAGCTTGGAACTGCGCGCGTCCGGCGCGAGTACAGCATCGTAAAATCCATCAATAAGAATTCGGCCCGCGGTATCGCGAAGGGATGAGACGGCCGCCGCCAGCCGCCACAGAGGATTGTCAAAGATCGCACCAAGACTGGAATGGAGGTCTGCTCTGGCAGTTCGGCAATGAAGCTCGACCGCCAGGATCCCCTTAAACCCCATCAGGATAATGGGGCGCCCTGTTTTGTCGACCTCGCCGAACTCCCACCAGCAAAGATCCGCCCGTGTGTCGGGAAACCTCTTTTCGATGAACCCAAGGAGCGACGGGCTTCCGATCTCTTCTTCGCCTTCCACGATCCAGATGATCTTGAAAGGCAACGGTTCCATATGCTTGGCGCGGAAGGCCCGCCATCCGGCAAGGCGACTGACAAACTCGCCCTTGTCATCGGCCGCGCCGCGCCCGTATAGGCGCCCGTCGCGCTCAACAAGATGGAACGGCTTTGCTGTCCATAAGTCGATCGGGTCTTCAGGTTGCACATCGTAGTGGTTGTAGATAACGAGGGTGAAAGGGCCGTCGCCGATTTCTCCGACTACGAAGGGACCGACGCCTCCCGAATGCTGCTCAGTCTGAAAACCGGCTGAGGACAGCAGCTCTTCAATCTGTTGCGCACAACGCTCGAGTCCTTCTCCTCGTGCACTTACGGATGGAATGGCGACAAGGTCGGACAAATCCTTCCTTGCCGCAGCTACGATTTCGGGGGATGGGCGCATTTTAACTCCTGCTTGGGAGGCGACTTATCGCCTCCCTCTGGTCGTCACTTCTTGGAGAGGTCGTAACGAAACCATTTTTCGGCAATGGACTTGATCGTTCCGTCTTGCAGCATTGACTGCACCGCGCCATCGATCTTTCCTTTGAGCTCGGTCTTACCCTTGCCCATGGCCACGCCTTGACCCTTGCCAAACTCTGAAAAATCTGCGCTCGTTAAGAGCGGGCCGGCGTAGATCAGCTTGTCCGCACCACGGTCCTTCACGAGCGGCTCCCAAGCGGAACGCTCCATCAGGCCAGCATCGATACGGCCCGCGATCAGGTCGTCCGCTATCTGATCCGGACGGTCATAGACGCGGATATCGGCATCCGGGAAGTTTGCGCGGATAACCTGCTCATGGGTCGTGCCGGTCTGGACGCCGATCGCAGCCTTTGCTAGGGCGCCTTGCAGGTCCGATGCGGACTTGGCATCAGCCGTTTTGCTTCCGGCGGCGGCGACGATGGAATTCGGCGCGTCTGCATAGGCGGCAGAAAAGTCGACCTTCTGGGAGCGTTCGTCGTTAATCGAGACGCCCGAAATCACCAGATCGAACTTGCCAACCTGGAGGCCCGGCAGAAGGCCGTCATATGCCTGGTTCTGCCAAGCGCACGTGGCGGCGATGCGTTTGCAGATTTCGTCGCCGACGTCCTTGTCGAAGCCGACGATTTGTCCGCTGGCATCGACCGACTCCCACGGGGGATAGTCGGCACTGGTGCCAATGCGAAGATCCTCGGCCGATGCGGCAGTGGCAAGGAATGCGAAGCCAAGTGCGATAGTCATTCGTTTCATGAGATTCCCCTTTTGTGGAAACGAAAACATCCTCCGCTTTGCAGGGCGGATGGAATTGTTTGAAGTGGATTGGATCGAGCGGCCGATATGGCGCTTTCCTTGACGAAGAGCGAAACTCTGCCGTCAGGATTGCGGCGAGGTCATCGGCATTAGCGACAATCAGGTCATAGAGCTTTGGCAGAACGGCCGCGCGCTACTTGCCGGTCTTTGGCCTAAAGCTCTGGGTCTGTAGGGGGCGTCGATGGAGCGGGCTGTCTCCGCGCGGTTCATATCCGGCAGAGTGGCGATAACATCGCCATTCGACCGGTTGGTGACCTCCCAAGTCTTGCCGCTGTCGCTCTTCAACCCATTCTCCGATCAACGCCTTATCGGCGGCCAGCGACGGGTCCTAGAGCTTGGAAAGCAGTTCGTCAGAAATGGTCATGGGTGCGGCTTCCGCAGCGCATTCGCGCTATGTGTCTTCGATAATGGCATCGCTTCGAAGAACACGCCGTCTTCGATTGCGATCGGGAGGAGGAAGCGAATGACGTTGCCAAAGACGTCGCAGTTCAAGAGATCAGGGCCTGCCCATTGCCTTCTCGCGCACCTTGTTGGTGAAATCGGCATTCGGAGTAGCTTGCGGCCTCATCAGTTAGGCGTACCGTTAGCATCAGTTCTTCGACCAATGGGCGCCCACAGATCTACGTGTACGGCCCCTGTTAGCTAATCGCGTTGGACGGCTCTCGCGTTGATTATGCCAACCCCAGTGTTCCGTCGGACTAGGATCGAAGTCAGCCCCTGATCACTCCCCGACGTCAGCTGGGATTCCACTAGGCGGCTCATGACCGTATTCAGTTTCGTACTCGTACGAATCACAGAACAGCTTTCCGTTGCGACCCCAGTCTTCTCGGCTTATTTCGGTGAAGGTAAAGTTGATTGTTTCCGGACGACATTTGGCGATCCTAGAAAACTCTCGCGTTAGCACTTCGGCCAACTCTCGCTTCTGTTCCAATGTCCGGCCGGGAAACCAATCAACACGAATGAATGGCATTTGGATCTCCTTTTCCGCGAGGACGATTTGCCCCTCACGGTGCGATGTCGCCAAGAGGGTAAATTCATCATGGTTCGTTACCCGAATGGTTCCCCCATTCCTAATCGGATTTCGCATTTCCGCATTATTCGATTTTCCTATGCATATCGGCAGCTGCCGTATTCGAACTTCATGGGGGTCCCCAAGAGGGTGATGTGGCACGGAGAAAGCGCGGCGGAAATAGTCGCGAAACGCATTCATTGCGGGATAGAATTCCGTCCTCCTGCGCCAGGCAAGAGCGATGTCCATCGATCGGGACAATCTTTTCGATCAGCTCGCCTTCAAGCGACCAAGCCCGACGGATCATGTCGGACAGGATCGTGACTCCCTGTCCATTTGCAACCATGGACCTGATAGCTTTCGTCGATGATGTTATAAACTTCACTCTCGGCCGGTGGGGAGTCTGACTCCAGTACTGAAGCGTGTATGCGCTGCTTCATCGACCGACAGCATTATGTACGGTTCATCCGCGATCTCCTTTAACTCGACATTGTCGCGAGAGAGGAGGCGATGTTTCGAAGAAAGCCACAACCTACGCTTTGAGCTTAGATGCGTTTCCGCAGCCAAGTCCGGATTGACGTTGTTTGAGGTCAGAAAGACCGCGATGTCATAGCGGTTGGCCAGCAGTCCTTCTTCGATAGGCTCTCGTGCCATCTCAAAAAGACGGATTTCAAGCTTGGGAAGCATTCGCGACACCCGGTCGATGTGGTAGGGCAGGGAAAAGCCGAGAACTGTGTAAGTCGCCGCGACATTGAGGGCTGCGTCCGAGTCTGCTGAGGGAGCGCGAACAGACATCGCCTCCTCCTTCCCCCCAGCGTCAACTCCACACCTTGTCCTGTGGGACGAAAAGTTCAATCCCCACTGCCTGCTCAAGATCCTTAATGGCCGCCGTGATCCGCCGACGAGTTTTTTCGCTCTCATTTCAACAAAATTGGGCCTAAACGTTGTGAAATACCTGTTTCCGTAACCGCTTGGAGGTATTCCCGCTATCTGAAATCCAGATATCCTCGATCAAATAATTGAATTTCCTTATTTTATTATTTGCGCTACCTTTACCCTGGGCGAAGTATGCGCCCGATTAAGCATTAGATCCCTCTGACGGAAATGGCTGTTCGGCTCGAGACCCACGGTTTTCGGCGGGCCGATCCCTGCGCTGACAGGGACCGAGGACGTTCAAAGTGCAATCGCGGATGTTACTTCGTGCCAGTGAATGGCATCGTGCGAGAGCTAATAATGCTGCATCGACCTGAGTAGCACGGCCGCAGGTCGTACACGGCTTTGCAGCCAGAACCTGATGGTCGGTAGGTGGATGTCCATGCGAGTTTCTCTTCGTCACTTTCGATTCTTCGTAGCGGTTGCCGAAACCGGGCAAGTGTCGAAGGCGGCAGCGGCACTTTTCACATCACAGCCCTCGGTTACAGAAGCGATCAAAACGCTCGAGAGCGACATGGGAGTAAAGCTATTCGACCGCAGTTCGAAGGGCGTCACGCTCACCTATGAGGGAGGGATCTTTCTGCAACATGCGCGGAACGTGCTCGCCGCCGCAGTCAATGCGATGTTGGCGCCTCAACTGGTGCAAAGGGACATGGCCGGCGAGTTGACGCTGGCGTGCACTCACACTGTGACAGGCTACTTCGCAACACCTTTGCTCTCACGGTTCCGTCGGATTTTTCCGGAGATCAAAGTCAACCTTGTTGAATTCAAGCGCGCCGAGATCGAGCGGAGGATCCTGGAGGGTGATATTGATCTGGCGATATGCCTGCTTTCCCCGCTCGAAAGCGGTGATCAGATTGAGACCGAATTGTTGGTCCGATCTAAAAGACGGCTTTGGTTGCCGGCAAATCATGGGCTGCTTGACAACAAGAGCATCTCGTTGCGCGATGTCCAGATGGAGCGGTATATCATGCTTGCAATCGACGACGCGGAAGAGACCACGTTGGCGTATTTCAGGGATGCTGGTCTAGAGCCAAATGTCGTATTTCGTACAACCTCCATGGAGGCGATCCGCAATCTTGTGGCGGAGGGCTTTGGCGTTACGATCCTGTCTGACATGGTCTATCGACCTTGGTCGCTTGACGGCGTCCGGCTAGCTGCAGCGTCGATCTCCGGCGAGGTGCCGAGTATGGACATTGGGCTTGCCTGGAGTAGGAATTCGGGTTTAAGCCGCGACGCAAAACTGTTCGTTGATGTGTGCCGTTCGGGCTCGGGCGTCCTCGCTGGAACTGTCTACGACGAGCCACTTTGATCATTTCTCGCGAAGCGGCCTAGTCATTATCAGAAATCCTGAATTTCAATATCCTGCAATATGATTATCAACCGGCTACCGCTGCCTGTACCCTTGTATTTTCAAACTATCCGAGGAGGAAAAGGCATGAGCCCGAGAACAATCGACATCAGCTGCGACATGGGTGAGGGCTTCGGACCCTGGCAGCTCGGTTCCACGAGCGACGAGCAACTGATGAAGCTCATCAGCTCTGCAAACATCGCCACTGGCTTTCACGCCGGCGATCCGAACCTCATGGATCTTTCCATTCGCCGGGCGTTAGACAACGAGGTTCAGATTGGCGCACATCCTGGTTTCCGCGATTTGCAAGGCTTTGGTCGTCGCAAGATCGAAGCCAGCGCGGAGGAAATGGTCAATGACATCATCTACCAGATCGGCGCATTGCGAGAGTTTGCCCGCTTGCATGGTGCGCCGCTTCAGCATGTAAAACCGCATGGCGCGCTCTACATGGCGCTTGCGGCAAACGACGTTGCCTCGGCTTTGTTCGTGGGCATCATGCGCCGCGCCGCCCCCGACACGTTCATTTATTGTATGGGCGCTTCCGAAACGTACAAATCTGCTTTGCGAGCCGGTCACCCGGTCATCCGGGAATTCTATGCCGACCGCGAATATGATACGACGGGCAAGATTGTTTTCACACGCAAGCCAGACGACTACAAACCACAGAAGGCCGCCGAACGGGTGATCCGTGCCTGCCTTGAAGGAAAGGTTCGCCCTGTTGATGGGACCGATATCGAGATCGCCTTCGAATCCATCTGCGTGCATTCGGATACGCCCGGCTCGGTCGAGCTCTTGATTGCGATCCGGGAAGCGCTGATCGCAAATAACATTGGGATTGCCCCCCCATCGGTTGCCGTCGCCCGAGGTGCTGCATAGCAGCAATATCATCTATCTAGTCACCACACCAAGTGAAGCGATGGGGTCGGTAATTGCCGGCCCCTTTGTCTTACCGTCTGTAAAATTGCAGCGGTCCACTCCGCAGTACCATCTCGGTTGTTGGGTAGAGCAAAATCGAACAACCAACTCCCCGGCGAACCTGCACGGGCGGGTGAATCGATCATTTGCGGCTCCAGGTCTTGCGGATGGCCGCGATCAGGCACTTCGATGCCTTGGGTAGTGAGCGATCGGCAGCAAAGAGAGGGTTACGGCACGCGCCATGCCGGCGGGGCCTCGGCCCCGCCTTATCGTGGAATAATAAACCAACCCCCGCAGTGTGAAGGACTGGATGGCTTCCACAAGGGAAAACCTGCCGTTATGCCAGTTCCTCATCCTTGACGTGGGCGATAGGCTGAAGCAGCGAAAAATCAAACTGAGTAAGGCCCGCACGCCCCTTCACCTTATTGGGCCAATCAGGGTTCGCCAAAGCTGCCTTGCCCAAGGCCACGATGTCGGCACCTTCTTCCATGACCTTTTGGGCATCGGCAAGCTGGGTCACACTTCCGTTTGCGATGATCGGAACTCCTTTGGCGTAACGTCGAGCAAGCTTGACCAGGCTGTCGTCGCCGCCCTCGAATGCAGGCTTCCAAGCTTCGAATTCCGTGACGTGGATGTAGGCAGCTCCGGCATCTGCAAGCGCGCCGAAAACCGCTTCCGCCCCGGCCTCTTTTTCCGTCCACTTGTGAGTGAAGTCATTGACCTTGCCTTGCGAGATACGCACGCCAACCGGTTTTTCCCCACTCACACTCTTCACTTCCTTGAGCACCGCAAGCGTAAGGTTCAGGCGCTGCCGGATATCGCCACCCCAGCGATCTGCTCGCTTATTGGTGTACTCGGTGAAAAACTGGTCGAGGAGGTAGCCGTTTGCCCCGTGGATCTCTATCCCATCGAAGCCCGAGACCGTCAGCGCGCGGCGAGCCGCTTGGCCGAAGCCGGCGATCGCGTCCGCAATATCCTCTTCGGTCGCCTCCAACGGGATCGGGTACTGGCCGACGCCCCGATAGAAGCCCATCTGCTCGCCCTTCGGCAGCTCGGCGGAAGGGCCGAGCGTCTTATCCTTGAAAATGTTTGCCTGACTGAGAGCGCCGGCATGCATGAGCTGCGCGAATATCTTCGCGCCATGCTCGTGAACAGCCGAGACGACTGGTTTCCAGGCCTGGGCCTGCTCGTCGTCAGAAATGCCCGGCTGGTAGGCGTAGCCCTGTGAGTACAGCCGATCCGGGTAAATGCCCTCTGACATGAGAAGACCGAAACCACCCTTCGCAAACCGCCGGTAATAGGCGACCATCCGCTGCGTCGCTAGGCCGTTCTCAGTCGCGCTCACCCGCGTCATCGGGGCCACCGCAAGCCGATTGGCAAGCTCGACACTCTTAATATCAAAACTCGTGAAAATGGTCTCAGCGCTCATTCTTTCTCGACTCCTTAAGTGAGATGATTTAATCCCCACAGTGCAGGCATTTGGAGGGACTATCGGCTAAAGACCCTGGGTCGGGTAGTCGCTATGAAGGTTGAACCGCCTTAACGATTTTGGATATACCGATGAACCTTGATGACGTTGCGGTTTTCGTTGAAGTCGCCGAAGGCAACAACCTCTCCTCTGCGGCTAAACGGCTCGGAATTTCCACCATGACCGCATCACGCAGGCTCGCTGCGCTGGAGAGCGAATTGGGCGCCAGGCTAGTTCATCGTACGACTCGGTCGGTTTCTCTGACGTTGGAAGGGGAGAAGTTTACGTCCTATGCACGGCAGATGATTGAGGCCCAAACTTCGGCTCGCGACGAATTCTGCACAACTTCTATTGCAAAGGGTGTCTTGAGGATCACCGCACCGGTCGTCTTTGGCCAATCGGTGGTGATGCCGATCATCCCGAAACTGCTCGAGCGTCATCCCCAACTCGGCGTTGACTTCACCTTGAGTGACGACATAGTCAACATCGTTGCCTTGGGGATTGATCTCGCGCTTCGGATCTCCCCCATGCGTGATTCAAATCTCATCGCTCGGAGACTGACGGATAATCCCCGCATGCTCTGCGCGGCCCCGTCCTACCTTGCGAAACGAGGGGTCCCCAAAACGCTCGATGATCTCCAAGAGCACAACTGTCTGCACCTACACCTCGTGCAGAAATGGCAATTTGAGAAAGGCGGCGAAATCCAGGCGTTCAGGCCGCGGGGAACGTTTGCCACCAGCAGCGTCGCTGCGGTCCTTGACGCCTGCGTCAGAGGGTTAGGAATCGCGTTGCTTTCATATTGGGACATCCGGTCTCAGCTTCAGTTGGGTAGCTTGGTCCAGCTCGAACTGAACGACGCGAAAGCCGAGCAGCTTGCGGTGTGGGCAGTGTTTCCCACAAACCAGCATGTGCCAGTTCGCGTGCGTGAATTCCTAGCGTTACTGGAACCGGTATTAAGGGAGGATGCGGCGCCATATCATTGAAGTGGTCGAGACCGAGGTCCCAACCACTGTCAATGCAAGAACACACACATCGCTTTAACCGATCAGTGGGCTGATTAGAGGCGGAGGCTCAGGCTGCGTCGAGACCGCTGGCAACATTCGTCTTCGGTTGGAAGGCGATCTTGAACCGGCCGATGAGAGCGAGGAGGTTGTCGGCCTCGCTTGACAAATACCGCGTCGCAGCACTGGTCTGTTCGACCATCGCTGCGTTTTTCTGTGTCATCAGATCCATTTGGTTGACTGCCGAATTGACCTCGCCAAGCGCTTTCGACTGGTCTCTGGCTGCAATGGCGATCTGGCCAACCTGTTCCGAGACGGTCACGATTTTGGACGATATGTCGGACAAGACGACCCCTGTCTGCTTCACCAAGTACGAGCCTGAGGACACTTCCTCGCTGGACCTGTCGATCAATGCCTTAATCTCGCGCGCGGCATCCGCCGAACGCTGGGCAAGCTCCCGCACCTCCTGGGCCACGACCGCGAAGCCCTTTCCGGCCTCGCCTGCGCGCGCTGCCTCGATCCCGGCGTTCAAGGCAAGGAGATTGGTTTGAAACGCAATGTCGTCGATGACATCAATTATCTGAACGATCTTGCCCGACGCGTTTTCGATGCGTGCCATCGCAGAAACGGCGCTCTCAACAACCGTGAAGGACGCGTCCGCTGATAGCTTGGTTTCGACAACGATACGGTTCGCCTCCGCAGCTCGTTCGGCGGAAGAGCGAACGGTGGTGGCGATCTGGTCCACAGCCGCAGCCGTTTGCTCGAGCGCCACAGCCTGTTGCTCTGTGCGCTTGGACAGTTCGTCGGACGATTTGCTTATTTCAGCGGCGTTGCCTTGTATAGAGAGGCTGTTGTTGCGGATATTCCCCATGACCTGCTGAAGCTGGCCGAGCGAGGAGTTGAAATCGCTCCTTAGTTGCTCAAGCCGACCATCGAACGGAGTCTGGATAAGTTCGGAAATGTCGCCGCTCGAAAGCCGTCCGAGGCCCGACGCGAGCGCCGCGACAGCAAAGTCTATTTGATTTGCAATCCTCTGCTTCTCTTCATCGTTGTGGCGTCGCATGTCCTCTGCGGACGCCCGCTCCACTTCGCTTTGCTGTTCGATCTCAATCTTTGCCACAGCGTTTTGTTTAAATATCCCCAAAGCACGAGCCATCTCACCGAGTTCATCAACGCGCTCTTCGCCGGCAATGGCGGTATCGAGCTTTCCATCCGCGAGCTTTCGCATGGCCGATGTAATTTGGAGTATGGGGCCTTTGAACGTCATCACGAGTCCGATGCCCGCGAAAACCGCGATCAGAACCCCAAGGAGAGACGCACTCATCGAAATACCGTTTGCCTTGAAACGCTCTTCTCCCGCTGAGCGCTTCTGCGTTTCCGCAAAGGCGTTGAGTTGTTTCCAAATCGTATCGATCTCCGCGGCTGCAGAACCAAAGTCCCGATGACGCTCTTCCGAAATCGTCGCGAATTGACGGCTGTTTGCTTCAATGTCGTTGAGGATTGGGATCAGTTCGGCTTTCACATTCATTCGATCGGCGATAAGCTGCGAAGATGATCCGATCGCTAGATCGATCGTGTATTTCCGTGCGTTCTCGATATCGCGTAGAACAGTCTCGAGGTTCTCAGGGGAGGGACTGAGGATGAACTTGGCTAGGACGATCTGGATGTCGTATCCAGAATTGATAAGCTTGCGGCTGTAAGCGGCGAGGCCGTTCACCTTTACGATAGACCCGTTCAGCTGAGACAGTTCCTGCGTCGATTCCTTTACTTTTCGCGACGCCGCGACTGAGAACTGAAACTTGAACTGGCGCAAGCCGACAATGTCGCTATCAAGTCGGCTTTCCTCCTGATCGGCGAGAGGCTCGTTATCTGCCGCCGCGGCAATGCGATCAATGGCGACGAAGAACCCGTCGACCTTAGACTTATCTCCGTCAGCCAGTCCATCGCGAACAAGCTTCTCAAGTACACGCAACTCTTTGACGTGTTCCCGGATAACGGCCTGCTTCGTCAGAGCATCATTCGCCTTGGTGTACTGTGTTGCTATGGCATCGATCATAGGCAGGCCCGTATTGAGCTGTTCTGCCGCGCGCAGTTTCTTCATCGAGCTTCGCTGACGCTCTGCCGTCTCGCCTTGAACCTGTGACGTGGCCCGCGAAAGATCGGCCTGCTTCTTGCCCAACGAAACAAGACCGGATTGCAACTGCGCCTCAAGACCGACTTCCGTCTGATGTAGTGTCCAGAGATCGCCCATCTGGGAGGAGACCCGCTGAACCGCGGCCATGGCTTCCTGCAATTGCTGGCGATCCCCAGCATCCGCGCCGGCCTCCATTGCGACCAGCATGTTATGTTGATCCGCTAGTTTTTGAACGACGGCGTCACGCTTTTGCACGGTAGCCTGGGCCAGGAACGCCTCCATGTCCGAAGAGACGTCACGGAAGCCGGAAAGCGACTGGAGCAATTTGTCCGACGTATCCATCTGTCCCTGCAGCAGACCGGATACATATAGCCCGGTCACGCCGACGGCTGCGATACTGATCACGAACGGACATATGAAGATCAGAACCTTGGTCTGAATCCTGAAACGCCGTAAAAGCCTATCGAAACTCATGGCAAACATTATTACCCCTTCTGGAAACCGGTCATGTCCGGGCTGTATTGTTACGGCGTTTTGACCCGCGGGGAACGACCGTCACGATCCGCGGACGATGCCTTCGATGCCGAGAGCGGCTGAGAGCAATGTCTCGTCCTGTCCCCTCGAGCCTGAAATCAGGAAACCCACAGGCATGCCCGCCTCGCCCGTGCCACATGGGATCGATATGCCGCACCAATCGAGAAAGCTGCCGAGTGAGGTGTTCCGCAGCGTTTTCCCGTTCATGGCGAAAAAGGCGTCTTCGTCCTTTTCCAGTCCTTCGAGCGGTGGCGCGACATGCGCCACGGTTGGAAAAGCAACGAGCCTGGAGCCGATCTGAGCCTCGACTTCCCCAGTCATGCGTCTGCGCGCTGCGAGAAGCGCGACATAGTCTGGCATCGTGATCTTTTGACCGGCCAGTGCTCGTTTGACGACTCGACGATCGATCAACCTAGCGTCTGGACCGATGATGCGCGCCTCATGAAAGGCGTAGGCCTCGGCGGTCACGAGTGACCCGTACTGTGCCATAGTGTCTAGTAGTTCCGTTAGAGCCGGAATGGGCTCTCGCACGATTTTAGCGCCCGCGACGCTGAGGCGATCGAGAGCCAGTTCGAAGGCCTTGACGACGTCCCCACCGGCTCCGTCAAAGACTACATTTGTGGGAATGACGATTTCGAGCGCCGATGCGGGGCAGGGCGCACCGACGGATGGCGTCGCGCCGCGCATTGCAGCATCGATCCACCAAGCATCCTGAACAGATCTAGCCAATGGACCGAGCGAGTCCAAGCTGTCCGCAAGCGGATAGATCCCTTGCATCGGGTAACGGCCACGGCTCGCCTTGTAACCAATGAGACCATTGAAGGCGGCGGGTATTCGAACGGAACCGCTCGTATCCGAGCCGATAGAGACCGGCACCAGCCCCGCCGCGACCGCGACCGCGGAGCCCGACGATGACCCGCCGGGAATCCGATCGACGTCGCGACTGAGCGGGTTTAGCGGCGTGCCGAAATGGGGGTTTAGCCCTAATCCGGAGAAAGCAAGCTCGCTCATGTTCACCCGGCCGGTCGACACCATGCCGGTAAGGGCCAATCGGGCGACCACGGCCGCATCTGCCGCAGCTGGTGCATGGTCCCGCCGCAGGAGCTTGGATCCTGCCGAAGTGATCGTCCCCTCCAGATCGAAGAGATCCTTCCAGGCAACCGGAACGCCTTCAAGGAGACCGAGCGACCGGCCGTCGCGAAGCCGCTTGGAAGACTCCTTCGCCTCACGGATTGCCCGTTCGCTTGTAACCTCGATGAAAACTGCGTCATCTGGGAAACTAGCGATGCTTTCCAGAATTTGCTCGATGACCGTGACCGGATCGGTATGACCGCTTTGGATGAGAACGGAAAGCTGGGCAATCGACATTGAACCGTAGGATTGAACCATATTCTATCTTCCGCGCTTCACGAGGCCATGAACCGTGTCCAGCGACGGACCAGGTAGTTATGCTCGTCCATGGTGGTATTCCACACTGCGATCGCGTTTGCTCGTTGCAGATAAGCGCCGCCGCTTCGCACGGCGCCAGCCTTGACGCGGGTGACGCCGTCTGGCCCGGGCAGGTCGACTTCAGCCGGTAGCCCTTCGTACCAATAATTCCACTCGGCCTCCGTCATATGCTGGCGGGACCGTTCGGGGGTGGAAATATAGTAGCCTTGCCGCGCGACGACAGCGCCCGGCCAGCCGGAAATCCACCAGTTCAGGTACTCATAGGCTGCGTCCAGCGTCCGACCGGAAAGGTGCTTGGCGAGACACAGGCCGCCATGCCATGCACGGTACCCCTCTGCGGGATTCGCAAGTTCCGCCGAAACGCCGACCAAGTTAAGGCGGCTGATGCCCGGCGACCACATGGACTGGATTTTGGTGTCGCCTGCAATCATAAGGCTTGCAGCCTCCTCGGCAGTCCTCCAGAACGAACAGAAGAATCCCGCCTTCTTGCGATCCTCAAGAATGTCCATAAGGCGGTCTATTTCGGCAATGGTCATGTTGCCGATGTTTTCGAAGGTCATAAGGCCAGCGGATTGTGCCGCAAGGGCGGCATCGAATATTCCGATCGCGGGCTCGTTTACGAGCGCGACGCTTCCGTGCCACCGCGGATCGAGAAGCTGTGCCCACGAGCTCATCTGATTGGCGTGTGACATGTCGCTTCGATAGGCGAAGCTGTCGAAGTTATGGGTTGTCGGCAGCATTGAGATGCTGTCCGAGGGCCGATCCGAAAGGGCAAAGCCGGGCTGGACGTAAAGTTTCTTGACCGGAGCATCCCCTTGACCGATCCGAGCGTTCGGGCCGATGCGCCCGGCCTTAGTCAGGTCGGTGACCTCGTCCCACAATGGAATGCGGGACAAATCGATCGGCTGCACCGCGCGCCAGTACCAGACGATGTCGAGGTTATGGAAGCACTGGTCATATATATCGTAGGTATCCGGCTCGAGAGCAGCTGTGTGCTGCGCCGTGATGAAATCCTGATTGTTGAATTCGATGTCCATCCCGAGATCGCATTGAGCGCCCAAACGCAACTGATCGAGGAGTGAGATCTCGGTTCCCAAGATCCGAAGTTTGATGCGCCCGCCGGTGTGGACCGCAGGTGCGCTTAGTTCGTTTGATGTATCCGTTCTCATACCAGGCTCGGTTCCCATTCTTGGCTCGGCGTCGCGTCCGCAATATTGTGGAAAGTCTTGAACGATTGTTCAATGGCGGAGCAATCGATACCGTCGACGATGAAGACGATACGCGAGCGCTGCTCCCTGTCGGACCAGGACCGCATGTGGACCGGGGGATGGACCAGGTGCTGCACGGCGTGGATCGCCACGGGAAATTCCTCGCCTTCGATATTGAGGATGCCCTTGACCCTCAGGATGCGGTCGCCATGGCGGTTGAGGAGCATTGTGAGCCATACGCCGAAGGTCGTCCAATCGACAGCTCCGTCGAAGACGAGGACGAAGGACCGGATACGGTCTGCATGGCCGAGGGCCGTGGGGCCAACCCAACCCTCATCGCAATAGAAGCCGCCGGGCGACTGTAGCGCGTCCGACCGCGTAAGCGTTGTCGGATCCATCAGAATGCCGATGGCGAGGTCTCCATCCACACTCTGCAAGATTGGCGCGTCTGGATTGATGCTTCGAACCATTTCCTTGACGAGTTCGGTCTGCGCCGGGTCGCTGATGTCAGTCTTGGTCAAGACAACAACATCCGCGATCGCCACCTGGCGAACGGATTCACGATAGCCAACCAACTGCGCGTCAGCATTTACCACATCGACTGTGGTAACGACGCCTGAGGCCTTGAAATGATGCCTGAGGACCGGATCTGCCTTAAGAGTCGATAGCACGGGGAAGGGGTCAGCGAGGCCGGTGCTCTCGATGACAATCCGGTCGAAGGGAGGAACCACCCCGCGCTCCCGTTTCGAGTGGAGGTCGCGGATCGCCTCTGACAGTTCGCCGCGCACGGTGCAGCACAAACAGCCCGATTGCAGGAGTACCATCGTCTCGTCGATCCGTTCCAGCAGATAGTGGTCGAGACCGACCTCGCCAAACTCGTTGATGAGCACCGCGCAGCCAGCAAGTGCCGGATCGGTCAGAAGACGTTTCAGCAAAGTCGTCTTGCCGGAGCCGAGGAAGCCGGTGAGCAAAGTCACCGGCGTGAATGCAGGAAAGGGCTCACCCACGGGATTCGGCCTTTATTCTAGTGATGAGCACGCTGTCCAGAGGGTCGATGGGACGGCCGGCGAGCCGTTCGGCCGCCGGCCAGAGATGTCCCAGATCATCGATGATTTCTGTCTTTCCGGTCCGTGTCGAGAGAAGATATTTTGTCCCCTGCCAATCGGAAATCGTAAGCGCGAAATGACCCAGAATCCGGTTTGCGATGACGACGCGGCGAGCGCGCTCGCGCCGCCGATCGATCCCGTTCGCGGCACGGGTATAGACGCCAGGCCGCGCCACGGCATCCGCCCAATGTTCGTTGCCTCCCAGAATACCGCAGAGCGAGCACATCCTGCCGTCCTTACTTGGCGCGCGGGAAACGGGCCGCGAAATCGTCGGCGATTTCGTTCATCGTTACAAATTTCACGCCCGGATGTTTGCTCATGTGGGCAAACAACCGTTCCAGCATCATCAGCACCTGCGGCCGTCCTGCCACGTCTGGGTGGATGGTGATCGGGAACACAGCATAGTCCATCTCGCGATAGACCCAGTCGAACTGGTCGCGCCACATTTGCTCGATGTCGTGCGGATTGACAAACCCATGGCTGTTGGGCGATTTCTTGATAAACATCATCGGCGGCAGATCGTCGAGATACCAGGACGCCGGGATTTCGATCAAGTCGGTCTCATGTCCGCGCTTCAGCGGGATCATCCAGTCGTCAGGCTTCTTCGAATAGTCGATCTTCGTCCAGCTGTCGCCAACTCGGACGTAATAGGGGGTGAAGTCGTTGTGCATCAGGGAATGGTCATACTTGATGCCGCGTTCCAGAAGCAATTCGTTGGTGACGTTGGAAAACTCCCACCATGGCGCCACGTAGCCGGTTGGCCGCTTGCCGGAGAGCTTGGTAACCAGCTCGATGCACTTGTCGAGAACCTGGATTTCCTGCTCCCGGGTCATGGCGATCGGGTTCTCATGGGTATAACCGTGAATGCCGATTTCATGGCCGGCATCGGCGACGGCCTGCATCTGCTCGGGAAATGTCTCGATGGAATGGCCAGGGATGAACCATGTAGTCTTGATGCCGAAACGCTCGAAGAGCTTCAGCAGGCGAGGGCTGCCCACTTCACCGGCGAAGAGGCCCCGCGAAATATCGTCCGGCGAATCCTCGCCACCATAGGAACCTAGCCAGCCGGCCACGGCATCCACATCGACCCCAAAGCTGCAGAATATTTCTTTTGCCATGTGATAGTTCTCCTTTATCCTTTTGCTAT
This sequence comes from Rhizobium sp. CIAT894, assembly GCF_000172795.2. Taxonomy (NCBI): domain Bacteria; kingdom Pseudomonadati; phylum Pseudomonadota; class Alphaproteobacteria; order Hyphomicrobiales; family Rhizobiaceae; genus Rhizobium; species Rhizobium sp. CIAT894. The sequence goes on along the minus strand of NZ_CP020949.1, from coordinate 145,870 downwards.
TTCTCAGTGCGCGGGTATTACGGTCGCCTCACTCCGTCGCCATGAGAGAATGACGTCTGCCCCGACCGAGAACTTCCCGGGAGGATACTTGTCTGTATGAGCCTCCAATGCCACCGACCTGCCGTCGGGCAGCTTGGCCCCTAATTGCGACACGTGACCAACGACATCGAAGCTCGTTACAATCGCGCCGACGGCATTGCCTTGGAAACGCTCGTCGCGACGCGCGCATTCCGGGTCGTTTGGCTTGAAAACATCAATGGATTCGGCCGGGATCACGACGCTTGCCGCCGCTCCGTCGACGAGGGTCCCATTCGAATTGCCGGCGAGCACGCCGAAAGGTGTCTCGACCATGACAGAGCCTTCCTCCCGACCTTTGACGGTGCCCTGAAAGATCGTGTTTCGCCCGATGAATTGCGCTACGAACGGCGTGTTCGGCCGAGTGTAAAGCTCGTGTGGCGGGCTGATTTGCTCGACACGGCCCTGGTTCATGACGACGATACGGTCGGACAATGCCAGCGCCTCCGACTGGGCATGAGTGACGAAGATGAAAGTGATGCCGAGTGTCTTCTGAAGCAGCTTCAGCTCGTTCTGGATCGCCTTGCGCAGATTGGCGTCAAGCGCACCCAGCGGCTCATCCAAGAGCAGGATATGCGGTTCGACAACGAGGCCACGGGCAAGCGCGATGCGCTGGCGCTGGCCTCCAGACAACTTGTCCGGCTTGCGCTCGGCAATATCCTCCAGCCCTAGCGTTGCGAGGATCCGATCTACCTTGGCGTCGCGTTCGCCTTTCGCCATCCCCTTGACCTCCAGGCCATAGCCGACATTGCGGCGCACGGTCATATGCGGGAAAAGCGCATAGTTTTGGAAAATCATCGACGTCGGACGATTTTGCGGCGAAACATCATTCATCCGCACGCCCTTGATCATCATATCGCCGGAAGAGATGCCTTCAAAACCTGCGATCATCCTCAAGGTCGTCGTCTTGCCGCAACCGGACGGTCCGAGGAACGCGATGAACTCGCCTTTTTGAACAGCCAGGTTGAAATCTATGACAGCCGGCGTTCCGTTATCATAGACTTTACCGACGCGCGTAAGCTCTAGGTCATAGCTCATGTGTGTAACTCCGGGTTTTGATGGAAAGAGCAGGCAGCCGAAGCTGCCTGCCTAGGTGGCGCCTTGCGTCGCCGGCCGTTGGGCGTCAATGGCGCGGGGGAAACACCGGTCAGGCGCTGAGGAACTCGTCCCACTTCTGGATGAGGTGGTCGTATTCGTCCGGCCATTGGTGCCAGTAAGCTACGTTCGCAGCGCGGGTCTCCAGAGAGCCGCCGTCTCGCAGATCGCCCTCCTTGATTCCGCGCTCGGCTGCTCCAACCCAGGGTTTGCCCTCGTACCAGAAGGCGTATTTTTCCGGCGCCATAACTTTCTTGATGTTCGTCGACGGTGAATAGTATCCCTGCTCGGAAACGGCGATGCCGGGCTCGCCGGAGAGCCAGTAGTCGGCGTAGGCGATGACGGCCTCCTTGTTAGGAGTTCCCGCGATCATCGAGGGACCGATGGCCCAAGCGCGGTAGCCCTCTTTCGGGATAGCGTATTTAGCCGGCTTGCCCTGTGCCTTCACGGCCATGACGGCCGGCTGCCAGGCATCGCAAACCACCATTTCGCCCGACGCCATGAGATTGACGAGCTCGCCGAAATCGCCCCAAAGCGCGCGGAACTGACCTTCCTTCTTCTTCGAGATAAGGAATTTGGCAGCCTCGTCGATTTCGTCGACGCTGGCATTCCCCGGGTTGACCACGTTAGAGAGGCCGAGAGTGTTCATGGCGAGGATGGCCTGGCCAAATGCGATGAGAGGATCGGTGTTCAGCCCCGACTTGCCTTTCCACTTTGGGTCGAAGATGGCAGCCCAGGTATTGGCCTCTTCGTCGGAAACGACGTCGGGATTATAGCCGATCGAATCGTAATTGTAGACCACCGGCACCATATTCAGGCTTGTCTGGCTCTCGTCGGACCAGATCTGGCCGACGATCTGGGAACGACGTTCCCATTTTTCGTTCGGCTTTGTGAACACGTCACGGATACTTGCCCAGTTTTTGATGTCGGAGGCCGCAATCGGTTCGACGTTGTTCGTCATAACGATCGAAGGCAGGCGCTCTGCAATGATCTCCCAGCAGTCGTAGTCCTTCGAACCAGACAGGATCTTGGTCTGGGCGTCGGGGAAAGTCGCTGCCGTTCCGGATGTAGAACCGACGCCGGAAGCCTTCTTGAAATCAGCCAGGATACGCTCTTGAACCGTCACCGAAAGACCGATGGTGCGGAGTTGTTGACTACTGATATCGGCCGCCTGCGCAAAAGCGGTGCGCGATGACAGAAACGGCGTTCCGCCTCCGATAGCAAGCGCCGCGACGCCCGCTGACCGTTTCAAAAGGGAGCGGCGATTTATTTCCATTTTGGACATGTCTCTTCTCCAGTTTGTGTTTTGTTCCCCAGAGCTCCGTTGCGACGAAGCTTGCCGGTATGCTTGCCCCACCCCTGATCTTTTAAGATCAAAGGACCTGAGCGATCAGTATCGGCCCACGAGGAGGCCTCCATCCACAACCAGTGTCTGACCGGTCATGTATCTTGCGTTATCCGAAGCCAGAAATGTGATGACATCCGCGATATCCTCGGGCGTTCCGAGCCGCCCCATCGGAATGAATTCGGCGGCTTTTTCAGCGCCTGCCGGACCCAGCGAATTTTCCTCCGACAACAGCTGCGCCGTGCGGATATATCCAGGCGCGATGCCGTTCACCCGCACACCGTCGCGGGCCAGCTCGACGGCCAGGCCCCGAACGAGACCGATGACGCCGGACTTGGCGGCGGAATAATGCACATGCTCGTCCCACCCATAGGCAACGCCCATGATCGACGAGAGCGCGACAATGCTGCCGGATTTTCGCGCCCGCATGCTAGGCGCCGCTGCCCGCACCAGCCGGAAAATGCCCTTTAGGTCGATGTCGAAGGTCAGGTCCCACTTTTCGTCGGTGATATCCGAAAGCGCCGTGCGGTGCGCAATACCGGCATTGGCGACGATAACGTCGATACCGCCATGGCGGGCTTCGATATCGGCAACCAGGGCGTCCGTCGCCTGCGTGGAACGGACGTCGTAGAGCGCGAACTCGGCAGACCCGCCTGCGGCCACGATCGCCTGCGCCGTCTCTGTTCCCTTTTGCTCGAGAATGTCGGTGACGACGACGTGGTCGCCCCGCGCTGCAAGAGCTTTGGCCGTCGCCTGCCCGATGCCAATCCCGGCGCCGGTGACGATGGAAATTCGTTTCGATAATTGTGTCATTTTCGCTTCCCTCATAGCATCACATCGCCTGAATTAGGCCCGAGCGTCTGACCGACAAACAGGCTCGCGGCCTTCGACGCCAGAAAGGCGACGGTCTCGGCAACTTCCTCGGGCTCGCCGAACCTTCCGAGCGGCAGTTCGGCCTTCTTGGCCGCACGCCAGTCGTCCGAAAGCTCCATCACGAGCGGCGTGTTGATCGGACCGGGTGCGACCGCATTGACGCGCACGCCGCGCTTGGAAACCTCTCGGGCCAGAGCCTTGGTCATGCCAATGATGGCAGCCTTGGCGCCAGAATAATGGGCAAGCTCGATGCCGCCGATCTGGCCGAGCTGCGATGCGACGTTGACGATCACGCCCTCGCCGCGCTTCAGCATTGCTGGCAGCACCGCCTTGGTCATCAGGAAGGTGCCGCGCACGTGCACGGCGAACATCCGGTCGAAATCCTTGACCTCGAGATTTTCAAACAGCGCCTGATGGGCAATGCCAGCATTGTTGACGAGCAGATGCGTTTCTCCATGGGCGGCCAGAGCGGCCTCATGGATGGCAGCGGCATCGGTCTCGGAGGATACGTCACCCGCAACGGCTGCCGCCGTTCCGCCCACAGCCTGGATTTCACGCACGACCAGTTCTGCCCTCTCAAGCGAAAGATCGTTGACCGTCACCGCATATCCGTCGGCGGCAAGCTTTTGTGCAATCGCACGGCCAATACCGGAGCCGGCGCCGGTGACGATGGCGGAACGCGTTTCCTCCACCATCACGCTTCCTCCTGGATCGCCATCTGCTTGGCGCGGCGCACGGACAGCGTCATCAGCGCGGCATAGGTACCCAGCAACGCGAAGGAGAACAGCGTTGTCAGCACACCGAAGGCAAAGACGTTCGGATGAACTTCAACCGAGAAGGTGCCATAGATGGCGAGCGGCAGCGTCAGGTCACGGCCAGACGCAAACAGCGTGCGCGAGAATTCGTCGTAAGACAGTGTGAAGGCAAACAGCATGGCCGACAGCACGCCCGGAAAGATCAGCGGGAAGGTGATCTTGCGGAATGTCCGGGCTGGCGAGACGCCGAGCGACCAGGCCGCCTCTTCGACACTTGGATCGAAGCGGTTGAAGATCGCCAGCATTACCAGAAAGGCGAATGGGAAGGTGTAGACCACATGTAGCACGAAGGCCGTGCCCCACCAGTGGCGGTCGATCCCGAACGAATTGGCGACCAGCGCCATGCCGAGGCCGACGAGAACGCCCGGCACCATCATGCCAAGGACGATCAGATAGAAGACAAAACCGGAGCCCTTGAACTTGCGGCGGAATGCCTGGGCTGCCGAAACGCCGAGAACCGTCGACACGATCATCGTCATCACCGCCAGTGCCATCGAGCGGAACAGCGCCTCGTTGATTGGCAATGGCGAGATGCGCGATGGTGGGGTCAGGCCAAATAGATGTTTGTACCAATAGGTCGACCATTCGATGATCGGAAATTGCGGGCCGCCCTCCGGCCCCGTCTGGAACGACAGGATCGCCAGAACCACAAGCGGACCGTAGAGGAAGACGAGAAAGAGCGCGGTATAGGTGCCCAGACCGAATTTGATGCCGGATGCGTTCATGATCAAAGCTCCTTCCTGAGGTCGACAACCCGGAGGAGGGCTGCAACGACCGCCCCCATGATGATCGTCAGCACCACGCCGGCGACCGCCGCAAAAGCCCATTTCAGCGAGCCGACCTGGGTGACGATGATATTGCCGAGCAGGTTGACCTTGCGGCCCGATAGTGCGGCAGAAGTTGCGAATTCGCCGAGAACCATGACCGAGACGAAGATGCTACCCACGACCACGCCCGGCATGGAGAGCGGCAGGATGATCGTGCGGAAGATGCGGCCGAAGCTCGCGCCGAGATCCTGCGCGGCCTCGATCACCGATGGATCGATACGGCCGAGCATGAAGGCGATCGGCCCGACCATGAAGACGCAGTAGATCTGCGTCATGCCGATGATCACCGACAGTTCGGAAAACAACAGAACCTCGATCGGGTGCTGCACGATGCCAATCTTCATGAGGATCATGTTGATGGCGCCTTCCTTGCCAAGCATTGGCCGCCAGGCGAGGACCCGGATGAGGAACGAGGTCCAGAAGGGAATGACGCACAAGACCAGCAAGCCAGTGGACAGTGTCTTGTTCTTCACGAAAAGACCGACGAAGAGCGCAGCAGGGTAGCCCACCACGATGGTCGCTACCAGCACGGTGAGCCAGATGCGTATCGTCGTCCAGAGTGCACTCAAATATGTTTCGCTTGTAAAAAACGTGGCCCAGCTCTTCAAGGTGAGCGTCGGCTCAATCTTGAACGTTGTCTGCGTCCAGAAGGATACGTAGACCATCATGAGGATTGGCAAGACAAGGAACAGCATCATCCAGATGACGCCTGGCGCAAGCAGCCAAAGTTCTCTGCGGGAGACGCGAGCGGCAGGAACGCTCAGAGGGGTTGTGTAGGAAATCACGGCCATCGTTCTCGGCTTTCGGTTATAGTGAGTGCAACCAGCATGCAGGCTGGCGCGGCGGTCGGTCAGGCATAGACAAGCGCATCCTTCCGCTTCCACACGAGGTTGTAACGACCCTGCGGCTCGTATATTTTTGGCGCAGAATGGCTGAGATGCGTCTCGACTTCGAAGATCTTTCCATCGTCAAGACTGAAAAACGACGTGATCGAGGATCCCGTGTATTCACTGGCGACGAACGTGCCCTCGACCTTGACCTCGTCGTCCGCAGCGGTTGTCGAGATAGGCTTAATGGCGATGCGGTCGTAACGGATTGCATAGCCAGGCGTAGAAGACCGGTGCACAGCGCCCGAAACGGCCAGTTTGCCGACGCCGCTGGCGAAGCTCTCGCCTTCCAGCTGCCCCGGGAAAAGGTTGTAACAGTTGAGGAAGCGCGCCACAGCGGGGGAGTTGGGTTGATTGTAGATCATGTCCGCATCGCCCTGCTGGACGATCCGCTTATCGTCTAGGACAAGAACGATATCGCCCATCGCCAGGGCTTCAGTCTCGCTGCCGGTGACATGGAGAAATGTGACGCCGCAACGCTCGCGGATAGCTTTGAGTTCGGTGCGCATGCGTGAGCGGAGATTTGCGTCCAGCGCACCCAGCGGCTCGTCAAGCAACACCATCTTAGGCTCGGTGATCAGAGTACGCGCAAGTGCAACACGCTGTTTCTGGCCGCCTGAAATCTGCGTTACCGCACGATCTTCAAGGCCGGTCAGGCCGACCAACGCGATGATCTCTCGAACTTTTCGCTGCGCAACATTGGTGTCGGTAACCGGATTATTCAGACGATTGACCAGCCCGAAGCCAATATTGTCCCTCACTGTCATATGGGGGAACAGCGCGAAGTTTTGGAAAACGAAGCCGATGTCGCGCTCATGTGGAGGCGCAGTACCCACATCTTTTCCCAAGAAATGGATGCTGCCGCTTTCCGGTAGCTCAAATCCGGCGATCACGCGCAGCAAGGTCGTCTTGCCCGACCCGGAGGGGCCGAGGAGAGACACGTAGCTGTCGTTCGGCAGGCGCAGATCGACGGAATTTAGCGCAACTGTGTCGCCATAGGTTTTCACAACCTTTGTCAGGGTAAGGACAGAAGACACGGACCTCTCCAATACGGAACCGCGGCGATCCTCGCCCTCCATACTGCCCGTGCGGGCAAGCGGAGTCGTTCGCGCCTTGGGCCAGGCGCAGCAAGGATAGGGACAGCGGATCAAAGTTTTAGCGTTCACCCATTGGGCGCTTCTTGACCGCGCCTCTTGATATTCAAGATGACATAAATGATTTTTGTATTCAATAGGCTTTTTAGAAAATGTGCGTAGGCCGGAATGGAAGCCTTCTTCAGAGCACGGGCACATTACCCCGATCGCGGCTCCCTTCGGGATTTGGGGGATAATTGCCGGGCAACGCCGAGCACCTCGGTAGTTCGTCGGAAAAGCAAAAAACCAAAAAGCTCAGGCACTTTTGAGTTCGCGTGTCCGAGGCGGACGGCGCGGGGCGCGCGCCATCTGCATTTCGAAAGTTTGTATGCAAAAGACGTTTTCTTATGGCATAGTTGTATCTCGCAAATTTGATTAGGGTGGTCAGTGTGGCCTCAGGACTTCCATTTATGATTCGTATTCCACCAGAGCAAAAAACCCATCGCCGCTACGAGATAGCCGAGCACTTCCTCCGCGAGAACATCGAAGGTGGTCGTCTGCCGACAGGCTTTGTGCTGCTCGAAGGGCCGATTGCGGAAATCCTGCAAATCTCCCGGGCGCCTGTTCAACGGGCGCTTGCCAAGCTTGAGGCGGACAAACTGGTCCACCGCTTCAACGGCCGCGGCTTTCTCGTGGGATCACAGGACATGGGGGTTGCGCCCAATCGCAGCGATATCAAAGCGCTCGGCCTCATTATTCCGCAACATGTAGACGAGGCGTTGCAAAGCCGATCCTCGTGGGAACGCATATACAACACCGTGGAACACGATGTTGCCGGATGTGTCGTGTTTGGTCTCTATAGAATAGTGGAGATTGAACTGGCCGATCATTTCAAGGTGAGCCGTACGGTTGTCCGAGATGTGCTGAGCCGCTTGCAGGAACGCGGTCTGGTCCGTAAAAACCAGAGTTCGCATTGGATCGCTGGACCGCTGACTGCGCAGTCAATCAAGGATCATTTCAGTCTGCGGCGAATGTTGGAGCCTTCTGCCCTTATCGCCGGAGCCGCTCACATCTCGAACGCTAAAATTTGTGAGCTCTTCGTGCGCATGACAAATCTGGAGGCGACAGCGCAGGAGGGCCACTCCGACAAACTCGAAGAACTGCAAAGGCAGATGATTGACCTTTGCGTACTCGCGACGCCGCATGAACGTATGCGCGAACTCATTCGCAACAATCTACTGCCAGTGACAGCGGCGGAACGATTGCTCCGTCATCTTGGACTGCCGGACGATCCGACCACGATCACCGAGATGCGGCTCGTCGTAGAGCTTCTCATGCGCGGCGCCGTCGCCGCGGCTGCTGCAATGCTGGAGGCCCACCTCGACGCTTCGATGAAGAGGATGATAGCACAGTTGAAAATCGTCGCGGTGCTACCCACGCCGACCGCGACAGCCGATTACCTGACACGGCTGGGTGATGTTACTGCGAATCCAGTACCTGGCCGACTATCCGGCCCGGACACTGATCCACACCACAGTTAGGCAACACAAGATCCTATGAACAAGCGGATGCTTTCGCCGTTTGAAAGGGCGTGCATTCGGTAGGTTTGTCAAAGGTAGGACCCTCGAAGAGATCGCGGTGCTTAAGGGCAAAGACAAGCGACTACATTGACCGCTTCTTAGAACGTGCTCGCCCCCACCGCGTTGATTATCGGAAATCTTGATGCCGACCCATGCAAACGCAGTCAGTCGCTCCCACCGAGCGACGGGCTTGAGCGTGCAGGTTTCGTAGAGGGCGCTCCTGGAGTTCCGAACGCCTGTTGAAAATAGCTACGGAATGCTTGCATTGCAGGAGTAAGAGCACGTCCAGCGCGCCAGCCCAGACCGATATCCATCGCTGGGATCTGATCTTGTACCGTGATAGTTTCGATCCGGCGTCCCTCGAGAGACCATGGCCTGTGGACCATATCGGAAAGAATTGCGACGCCTTGATTGTTGGCGACCATGGATCGAACTGCCTCCACCGACGATGTTCGCAAGATTACGTTAGGCTGATAAGGAGTTTTGCTCCAATACTTCAGCGCAGATTGGGCGGCTTCGTCAACCGTAAGCATGATGTAGGGTTCTTGGGCGACCTCTTGGAGGCCGACGGCATCGTATTTCAACAGGTGATGTTGAGCGGGTACCCAGAGACGCCGCACGGAGCCAACGAGCGTCTCCGTTGTTATGAGCGGGTTCATAATGTTTGACGTCAAAAGAACCGACATGTCGTATCGGTTGGTAAGCAGGCCCTCTTCGATCGCGTCGCGATTCATCTCGTACAGTTGAACTCGAATCTTCGGGAATAGCCTTCGCATGCGCTCGATATGCAGCGGGAGGAAGTAGCCGATAACAGTGTAAGTCGCTGCCACCACGAGTTCGCCCTGAATATCGCTATCGATGAAATTGAGATGCATCGCCTCGTCGATCTTAGATAGAATCTCGTAGGCGTGTGACAGAAACTGGCGGCCCGACGCCGTAAGCTCCATTCCCTGTGTCGTGCGGCTGAACAACGGGACACCGACGCTACTCTCGAGATCCTTTATAGCCGCTGTTATCGCCGACTGAGAGATGTTTTGATTGACAGCGGCTTGGGAGACTTGGCCGTACTCTGCCGTCGCTATGAAGTATTTTAGCTGACGAATACTAAGCGCCATGCCGTTCTCCCCTACTCAGTTTTTCACATTTTGCGTCGCAAAAATCAGATATTTGCGCGCACAAACTACCGCTATACGCCCACGGAAACCAATCGATATTGATATCTAGTTGAATCAACAGAATATTACAAAAAGCCCTGCGGCGATCTGCAATATCTGATTTTCCGATTCCTTATCTCAGAAAAATCTATTTTTCAAGGATAGGCACGTGGCGTATTATCTGCCTTGCGAGCCAAAACCTTAGGAGAGAGGGGCGCGGCCCCGAAGAGGAATATTACTTTGAAAAATTCCGTTGATATCAATTGCGATATGGGAGAGGCCTTTGGCCGCTGGAGGATCGGTGACACCACCGACAGCCATCTAATCCCTCACATCAGCTCGGCAAACATTGCTGCAGGCTTTCACGCAGGCGACCCGAACCTGATCGACGACACTGTCAAGCTCGCTACGGAGCACGGCGTGGCAGTCGGTGCGCATCCTGGCTATAACGACCTCCAGGGTTTTGGTCGTCGCAAAATCTCTGGAAGCAATAAAGAGCTTGTCAACGATATCATTTATCAGGTTGGCGCTGTTCGTGAATTCTGCCGCCGAAACGGCACGAGCATCAACCATGTCAAACCGCATGGCGCTCTCTACATGGAGCTAGCAGCGAACGCTGAACTATCCGACGCTTTCATTCAGTATATGCGTGTTGCGGCCCCAAATGTCCCGGTGTTCTGCATGGGAATTTCGGCTACCTATAAGACAGCGAAATTCCTTGGCCATCCCGTAGTCCGCGAATTCTATGCAGATCGTGACTACGATGAAAGCGGATCGATCGTCTTCGCTCGGGATGTCGGTCGACCGGACCCCAAGGCGATTGCTCAGAAGGTCTTGCGTGCTTGCGTCGAGGGTAGGGTCAGAACCGTCAGGGGCAGCGATATCGATATCGAATTCGAGTCCATTTGCTTCCATTCGGACACACTCGGAGCCTTGGACATTGTCAAGGAAATGAGAGACGCTCTCATCTCGGCCGGGATCCAAATCACGCCGGCCGTCCAGGCGGCGGTAATTCAGTAAAAAAAAAGGGGAACTTTATGAGCAAGCTCGAAATCAGGTCACCGCTTCCGGGTACTTTCTACCGCACCTCTTCGCCGGATGCCGCTCCGTTCAAGGCCGATGGTGACGCCGTTTCAGAAAGTGATGTCGTGGGCGTGATCGAAGTCATGAAGACATTCCATGAGATTACTGCCGGGGTCTCGGGGAAGAATATCGTCTTCCTCTGCGACAATGAAGAGCCCGTCATGGCGGGCCAAGTCATTGCGGAGGTCGAGGGATGACAATCAAGTCCGTTTTGGTGGCCAACCGCGGCGAGATCGCGGTTCGGATCATAAAGGCCGCACAGAGCCTGGGGGTTCGCACTGTCCAGGTACACTCTGCGGCTGACGTGGACATGCTCGCTGTGAAACTGGCCGACGAAGCCGTTAACATCGGTTCACCCGCGCCGAAGAAGTCCTATCTGAATATCGAAGCTGTCATTTCCGCGGCGAAGGCGGCTGGAGTTGACGCCATACACCCCGGATATGGTTTTTTGTCCGAAAACGGTGACTTCGCCGACGCGGTCGTTGCCGCCGGCATGATCTTCGTCGGACCGAGTGGAGACGCAATCCGCCTCCTCGGGGACAAGGTGGCAGCCCGTGAAGTCGCCGCTCGCGCCGGAGTGCCTACCGTTCCGGGTAGCGGAGGACGCGTCGCAGATCTCACGCAAGCGCATGAAATCGCTGCGCGGACCGGTTTTCCCGTCATGATCAAGGCAGCCGCAGGCGGCGGCGGTCGCGGCATTCGCATCGTGGATAGCCTTGCCGAACTGGACAAGCAGTTTCCCCTTGCATCAGCCGAGGCGGCTGCCGCATTCGGTGACGGCGGCCTATATATGGAAAAGGTCATCACGAAGGCGCGCCACGTCGAAGTTCAAATCTTCGGTGATGGTGAGAACTTCGTCCACTTCTACGAGCGGGAATGCTCGCTGCAGCGACGCCGTCAAAAGGTTTGGGAAGAGGCTCCGGCTTTCCAACTGCCTCAGGTGGTTCGTCAAAAGCTATGCGAAAGCGCCGTGGCGCTGGCTCGCGAGGTGAAATACAAAGGCGCAGGAACCGTCGAGTACCTCTATGATGATAGTACGCGAGAGTTTTACTTCATTGAGGTCAACACCCGCATCCAGGTCGAGCATCCCGTTACGGAAATGATCACCGGATTCGACCTTGTGCAGGAAATGCTCAAGGTTGCGGGCGGGGCCAAGTTATCTGTAACGCAGGACGATATCCGCCCGCACGGGCACGCAATTGAATGCCGCATCAACGCCGAAGACCCACTCAAGGACTTCGCGCCATCCCCGGGAACCATTTCCCGCTTGGAGGTCCCGGAGCAAGAAGGCGTCCGCTTCGATACAATGCTATACGAGGGGTACACGATTCCGCCCTTTTATGACTCGCTCCTTGGCAAGCTAATTGTGTGGGGCGAAACGAGGTCCGAGTGCCTCAAGCGTCTGCGCCATGCATTAGACGGTCTGAAGATCGAAGGTGTGCCAACGACGGTTCCGTTGCATCAGGCGCTTGCACAGTCGGCAGCGGTACAAACCGGCGCATTTCATACCCGTTTCCTGGAAGGCTGGCTCGATACCGATTTCGCCTGCAAGGATAAAGTTAGACCGGAGGTCGCGTGATGACATCGGCTCGATACACTTTCGGCGGAGATGAGCACTTGTTCGTCGAATGCAGCGAAGAGATGTCGCTCGAAGCCTTCTTCAAGAGCCTGTCGATGGCGACAGGCGTGCGGGAAAGCAAGATCAATGGCGTCACCGAAATATGCCCTGCGAACGCTTCGTTCCAGGTGAAGTTCAATCCGGATATTATCAAGCCGGACGATATCCTCAGGGAAGTGCAGAAAATCGAAGGGGCGGCCGAAAAAGCCGAGCCAGTCTTGAGGACTCGCATCGTCGAGATCCCCGTGTTCTACAACGATCCCTGGACGCACGAAACGCTTATGCGGTTCCGCGAACGCCACCAGGAGCCAGAAGGCACGGATCTAGACTATGCCGCCAAGATCAACGGCTATTCCGACGTGGAGGGCTTTATCGCCGCGCATCACGGCTCGCCCTGGTTCGTTTCCATGGTCGGCTTTGTTGCGGGACTTCCGTTTATGTACCAGATGGTCGAGCGGCAGCGTCAGATCGAGGTTCCGAAGTACCTGCGGCCTCGAACCGACACGCCTCGTCTGACTGTCGGCCATGGTGGTTGTTTTGGGGCAATTTACTCGGTTCGCGGTGCCGGCGGTTATCAGATGTTCGGCATCACTCCCATGCCGATCTTCGATGCCTCGCAGACGACGAGCTATCTCCGTGAGTTCATGGTGTTCTTCCGGCCGGGTGACATTGTTAAGTTCAAGCCGATCGACCGGGAGGAGTATGAGAAGACGGTGGATGAGGTCGACAACGGTCGCTTCTCGCCCAAGAGCCGCGACGTGAGTTTCGACCTTCGTGAGTTTCAGAAAGACATCGACGGATACAACAAGACGTTGGAGGGACTTCTCCATGGCCATTAAGGTTATTCATCATGGTGTTGCGACTAGCGTCCAGGACATGGGGCGTCCCGGATATTTCCATCTTGGAATCCCGATGGGTGGCGCTATGGATCGCTATGCAATGCGCGCGGCCAACCTCCTCGTAGGAAACGACGAGGGAGCCGCGGGCTTGGAAGCGGTGTTCATGGGCCCTAAACTGGAGTTCACGGAAGACGCTCTCGTTGCGGTCACCGGAGGCGACATGCCCGCTAAAGTCGATGGCGAAGTGGTTCCGGGCTGGACTTCGTTCAGAATCAAGGCAGGCCAGGTTCTCTCCTTCGACTTTCTCAAGGCAGGTGCGCGCATCTACATCGCTGTTGTAGGCGGCATCGACGTCCCTGTCGCCTTGGGCAGCCGATCTACCTACCCGATCGGTGCCTTGGGTGGTTACAAGGGTAGAGCGCTCGCTCCAGGTGACGAACTGCCAGTGGGCAGCGGCTCTTTCGCAATGGAAGGGCGTTCGGTGGCGGAGAGCCTGCGGCGTAAACTGTCTTCGCCCGCCGAACTCCGTGTACTGCCGGGACTGTACTGGGACCGTCTCACTGACGCGGCAAAGGAAAACTTCTTCGCCGATACCTGGAAGGTCGCGCCCGAAGCCGATCGGATGGGCTACCGCTTCAAAGGCGGTCGGAAGGTCGAGTTTGTCGATCGTAAGCAGTCTTTCGGTGCCGGGTCTGATCCGTCGAACATCGTTGATAGCTGCTATCCCTACGGTTCAATCCAAATTCCCAGCGGGACGGAGCCGATCATTCTCCACCGTGACGCCGTTTCGGGCGGTGGGTACTTCATGGTCGGAACCGTTATTTCTGCCGACATGGACCTAATCGCCCAAATGCAGCCTCATACCCCCACACGGTTTGTCGAAGTGAATATGGAGCAAGCCCTCGCCGCTCGTAAGGACCGCGCGGCACTGCTCGATCGACTCCGATCAAGCTTTAACTGAAACCCACACCAATCAAAAAGGGAACTAAAATGCCTAGCAAACTGGGAATGCATCTTGCTGCCTGCACCGCAGCCATCATAGGTCTGGCTTCCGCCGCGCATGCCGATACATGGTACCCGTACCTGGCCCAAAAGATCGAGCCTGCTTTTGCCGCTGACGGCAAGTCCGTCGACGTTGACTATATTCCGCTGGAAAAGGCGGAGAAGGCTTGGAACGTCTGCGTTTCCTTCCCGCACATGAAGGACGCCTATTGGCTCGGCGTCGACTATGGCGTCGTCGAGCAAGCCAAGGACCTCGGTATCAAGCTGAACGTCGTTGAGGCAGGCGGCTACACCGAACTGGCAAAGCAGATTTCGCAGATCGAGGACTGCGTAGCGGGCGGTGCTCAAGCGGTCGTCATCGGCGCGATCTCGTTCGACGGCCTCAACAATCTCGTCAATGAAATCACCAAAAAAGGCATTCCGGTCATCGACGTCATCAACGGGATCTCCTCTCCCAACGTGACCGCTAAGTCGCTCGTATCCTTCTACACCATGGGGTATGAGACCGGTTCCTACCTTGCAAAGAAACACCCCGCTGGCGGGGATCCAGTGAAAGTCGGCTGGTTCCCTGGCCCGGCAGGCGCTGGGTGGGTTGAAGCTGCCAACAAGGGCTTCCTCGAAGCGGTAAAGGGCTCCTCGCTGCAGATTCTGGATCCTAAATTTGGGGACACGGGCAAGGAGGTGCAGCTGAAACTCGTTGAAGACGTTCTTCAGGCGGAGCCGGATGTCAAATACATCGCTGGCACGGCGGTCACCGCGGAAGCTGCTCAGGGCCTTATTCGTGAGCGTGGCCTCAAGGGGCAAGTCGAACTCCTTTCCTTCTACATGACTCCGGGAGTCTTCGAAGGCATTAAACGCGGCCTGATTGCAGCCTCTCCGGCGGACTCCATGGTCATCCAGGGGCGCGTTGCCGTAGACCAAGCGGTGCGAGCTCTGGAGAAAAAAGAGCTAGTCAAGCACGTCGGACCCAAGATCTTTGTTGTGGACTCGAGCAACATCTCTCAGGTCCGTAAAGATACCATCCTCCCACCTGATGGTTTCAAGCCGCAGTTTAACGTGGACTGAGCTTTGAACGTAAAGGGCGCTCCGGCAAATCCTGCCGGAGCTCGCAAGGAGGAATGGCCATGAACGTATCGGTATCGCCTTTAGTCGAGATGAAGCACGTCACGCGGACGTTTCCGGGGGTGACGGCACTCGACGGCGTCAATTTTAACCTCTTGCCGGGCGAGGTCCACGTTCTGTTCGGCGAGAACGGCGCTGGCAAGTCCACGTTGATCTCGATCCTCTCTGGTGTCTACCCGCAGACCTCCGGAAGCGTAAAACTGGCCGGGCAGGACTTGGCTTTCTCTTCCGTCGCGGATGCGAAGAGGAGCGGTGTCTCCGCCGTATTCCAGGAGTTTTCCCTGGTGCCGACGCTGAGCGTCGCCAAGAACATCTTCCTCGGCAACGAGCCGATGATCGGACCCTTCATTGACCGCAGTCGCATGGATCGCGACGCACGCAAGCTGTTCGAGGACCTCGGCTTCAACATCGACGTAAAAGCCTCCGTCGTGTCGCTGTCGCGCGCTGAACAGCAGATGACAGAGATCGCGAAGGCTATCCATTCGAACGCTCGCGTCCTCATCCTCGACGAGCCAACTGCGTCGTTGACCGAGCGCGAGACCGAAACGCTGTTCCGCATCATCAACGAAGCGAAAGCGAGGGGCGTGGGTGTCGTCTACATCTCTCACCGCATCCAGGAGTTCTCGGTCATCGCCGATCGCGTCACGGTGCTGCGTGACGGCAAGCTCATCGGGACCGTGGCGATGGGCGACACGACGGCCGAGAAGCTCATCGAGATGATGACCGGCCGCGCCATCGGACAAATCTATCCGACCATCGCGCGCGCGGCGCAGCCGAAGACCGTTATGTCGATCCGCAACCTCAGGGCTGCCGGTGTCAACGGTGTCGACATCGACGTCAGAGGGGGCGAAATCCTCGGGGTCGCTGGACTGGTGGGTAGCGGCAAGTCGCGCGCCTTCCGCGCCGCCCTGGGTCTTGCCTCTACCTACACGGGCAAGGTCGAATTGAACGGAGGAGACTTCTCAGGTGAACCCACCCGCCGGTTCCTGCGCAACGGCGTGTTCTACCTACCACCGGATCGCAAGAACGAGGGGTTGATGTTGAGCGCGACGGCGCGCAACAACATCAACCTCGGCCTTCTCTTCCGCGACGAGGTCACGACACCCTTCGGCATCTCCAAGAAGCGCCAGAATGTTCTTTCGTCCGGTATCGGCCGCAAGGTCGACTTGACGGACGCCTATATGGAAAGGCCAATCGCCAACCTGTCGGGCGGCAACCAGCAGAAGGCGCTGTTCGGCAAAGGCTTCGGCCAGGACTATCAAGTCTATATCTTCGACGAACCGACGGTTGGCGTCGACATGGGCACGCGCGCCGCGCTGTACCGCCTTATCAAGGAACTGGCGGAAGCCGGAAAGGCCGTGGTGATCATCTCTTCGGACCTGCCCGAGGCAATGCATCTCGCCCATCGCCTAGTCGTCTTCGCCAACGGCAAGATCACCGCCGAATTCGAAGGCGAGCACATCGTCGAAAGCCATGTGCTCAACGCCTTCTTCAAGCATGATGCCGCGTAAGGCCTATCCGGCGTTATAACACGGAACATCGGGCGCGCCTTAGCAGAGAACTCGGACATTCGCTCATCGAAACATGCCTACAATGAAAAGGGGAGCCACAATGGGCTACAAGGTTGAACCAATAAAAGCGGATGAAGCGCCCGCGCCTTCGCTACTTGCACCACTTAGAAGTTTGTTCCTGCGGGCTGGCGTTTTGCCTTTCTTTCTAGTTGCCGCGATCGTGATATTTTCCTTCGCGTCGGCCCAGTTCCTCACAGTTCAGAACCTCACTAACGTTGCGCGTCAGTCTGTCTATCTGGTGCTCGTATCACTGGGGCAAATGCTAGTGCTCGTTACGGGAGGTTTTGACCTTTCCGTAGGTACGGCTATAGCACTCACGTCCGTGGTATCGGCCTCCACAATGGTTGCGGCCGTCGCGGTTTTCCCGGACAGTGTATGGCTCGTTATCGCACTAGGGCTTTGCGCGGGGTTCTGTGCAGCGGCGGTCGTTGGTCTGCTTAACGGCCTCGGGATTTCCGTTTTCGGCGTCTCCCCGTTTATCATGACACTGGGTGTCCAGTCCGTAGGCGCTGGAATAGCGTTGTTCATCACGGGTGGCGTACCAATCGGAAACCTCCCGTTCGAGTTTGCCGACTTTTTCGGTTTTGGACGAGTATTCGGGGTTCCTGTTCCCGTGTTGATTGCGCTTGTGGCTATCGCGGTTATGTGGATCGTCATGAATAGGCTGCGCATCGGCGCCGAAGTGTACGCCGTTGGCGGAAATATCAAGGCTGCACACCTGTCCGGCATCAACACCGCAAAAACGCTGTTCCTCTCATACTTGGCGTGTTCGCTCTTGGCGTCCCTGGCGGGTATCCTCCTCACGGCGCGAGTTGAAAGCGGTGAGACGAATCTAGGCGGCTCGATCGGCCTCGAGTCGATTGCCGCCTGCGTCATCGCGGGTGTCTCTCTTCGCGGGGGTATCGGCCGGGTGGAAAACGTCGTGCTTGGTGCCTTTTTCATCGTTCTGGTCCAGAATGGCATGAACGTGATGCAGATCGGCTCTTACATGCAAATGGTCTTGCTGGGCAGCCTCCTCATACTCGCGGTTATTATCGATCAGCTTCGCTATCGAATGCTGCTCGTGCGTCGCTAGCGGCCTCTTTTTCTGGCTGTGCAGACTGCGGGTCGCAGTCGCCTTCTGCGACCCGGGTGAAGCCCAGAAAGGAGTGATCGATTGGTGGCTCGCTCATCACCTCCCGGCTCGGCGACACTCGCTGGGCTGGAAAGCGGGGCTACCGCCTGATTAAGATTGTGGTCTTGTTCCCAAGGCGAGGGATATCGCCCGCTAGTCACACATGCTCGAAGGATTAATAAGATGAAGCCTCCAGCAAAGCGCAAGCTCCACATTCCCAGGTCCCTCGCACAGGCGTCAGATGCCTATGCGCGCTATCTAGCTGTAGCGGCTTCAAGATCAGCCAACAGAACGCGGCTTCTGCCGAGCGCCGCCACTTTCTCCCTTACAGAGGAACTAGCGCGCCCTGAGACAGGCCAATAGCAGATTTAAAGTTTCGCCCGCTGCGAAGAACCGCAGTTCGATCCGTGTCGTAGCTTGAACGCCGCCAACGTTCGATGAGCGTTGGCGACCTCAAAAGCAATAACCCGTAGGCGCCGCGATTAACTTCACGGCGACGGGGAACCTATGCCCAAAAGGAATTGATATGGCATTCTTTGACGCTCTTACCGCGCGCCTCGGCTCACAAGAACTCCTCCGCGACCGAGCGTATGTGAACGGGAAATGGATTGGCAGCGAGAGCGGCCTACAATTCGAAGTGGTGAACCCCGCCACGGGAGAAAGACTGGCATTGTTGCCGGATATGGGCGCACTCGAGACAGCAGCGGCGATCGACGTTGCTCACGAGGCCCAGCCACTCTGGGCGGCACGCCCCGCGAAAGAGCGCGCGGGACTGCTTCGGGAGTGGTTTGACTTAATCGTAGCAAACGCGGACGAACTAGCGGCGATCCTTACCTCCGAGATGGGGAAGCCACTTGTCGAAGCGCGCGGCGAGATCCTCTATGCTGCGTCTTACGTCGAGTGGTATGCGGAAGAGGCCAAGCGCGTCTACGGAGAGACGATACCTGCGTCGTCGCAGGATAAGCGCTTGCTTGTCATCAAGCAGCCAGTTGGAGTTGTAGGCACCATCACGCCTTGGAATTTTCCGGCGGCCATGATCGCAAGGAAGGTCGCGCCGGCCCTTGCCGTCGGCTGCACGGTAGTCTCGAAGCCCGCTCCTCAAACTCCGTTGACCGCTATCGCGCTCGCTGTGTTAGCTCAGAAGGCAGGTTTTCCAAATGGCGTGTTCAATATCGTTCTCGGCATCGACGGGTCGGCAATCGGAAAAGAACTCTGCTTCAATCCCAAAGTCCGGAAGATTTCGTTCACGGGCTCGACCGAAGTCGGTCGGATTCTGATGCGGCAGTGCTCTGATCAGATCAAGAAAGTTAGTCTCGAACTCGGCGGAAATGCTCCATTTATCGTGTTCGACGATGCCGACATCGATGCGGCCGTCGAGGGCGCGATGGCGTCAAAATACCGAAACGCCGGTCAAACATGCGTCTGCGCGAACAGGATCTACGTGCAGTCCGGCGTGTATGAACACTTCGCTGAAAAGCTTGCAGGGCGCGTCGCCTCCCTTTCCGTTGGAAATGGGTTTGACGCCGAAGTGACAATCGGGCCGCTCATCGAAGAGGCCGCGATAACGAAGGTTGAGGCGCACATCGCTGACGCTCTGTCAAAGGGCGCAACTCTAGTGACTGGCGGTCGACGCATCCCAGGAAACGGAACCTTCTTTGAGCCGACGATACTGAAGGATGTCGATCGGCGTATGACCGTCGCCCGTGAGGAAACGTTTGGACCTGTAGCTCCGCTTTTCCGGTTCGAGACCGTCGAAGACGTGATCCAGCAGGCCAACGATACCGAGTTCGGCCTAGCTGCATACTTCTACTCACGAGACCTGCGGAACGTCTGGCGCGTCGCCGAGGCGCTTGAGTACGGGATGGTCGGTGTGAACACCGGTCTTATTTCGTCCGAAGCCGCACCGTTCGGTGGCGTCAAACAGTCAGGGATCGGTCGTGAAGGTTCGTCCCATGGCGCGGATGACTATTTGGAAATGAAATACGTCTGCATGGGCGGGTTGTGAACGCCGTTGCGATGAGGAGGAGAACGAGATGACAGACTTTCCCGAAGAGCTGCTACGAGGCTATCGTGGATTTCGCGCCGCGAAGTTTCCCCGCCACCGGGAGCGCTACGAGAGCCTCGCCAGCAAAGGCCAGTTCCCGGCAACATTGGTAATCGCCTGCTGTGATTCCCGCGCCGCTCCGGAAACAGTCTTCGGAAGCGGCCCCGGACAGATGTTCGTGGTGCGCAACGTGGCCAATATCGTTCCGCCTTGTAAGCCAGACGACGGCCACCACTCGACGTCCGCAGCGTTGGAGTTCGCCGTCCAATGCCTTGATGTAAAAAATATCGTAGTGATGGGGCATTGCAGCTGCGGTGGTATCGCAGCGGCGCTGAAGAGCACACACACACCGCTCTCGCCCGGCAATTTCATCGGGCAGTGGATCGAGATACTGCGCCCCATCATATCTGAAGTCGTCGACAATGCGACAGTAGCAACCAGCTCGCGACAGTCGGTCGCCGAGCGGAAGTCTGTCCTGCAATCGTTGAAAAACCTCCGTTCGTTTCCGTTCGTCAAAGCACGCGAGGAACTGGGCGAGTTGCGCCTGTTCGGTACCTGGTTCGACATCGGCGCGGGACAGCTTTGGGTGGCTGACGAGCATAGCGGTAGGTTTTCACCCCTAGACCTCGCACTTCCGCATGCAGAAAGCGCAGACAGCGAGGCTTTTCGTCATGGCATCGAAATCTCAAGAACGTTCGCGATCTGAGCGCGAAAATTACATTCAGTCGGAGGAAGTACGCATGGATTGCAATACCGATCTTCACCAGGCCGCTGAGCCTTCGGTCGAGAACTTGGTCTGGACGCTTGAGGAGGCGAGCCAGGTTTATGAGCTTCCGTTCATGGATTTGCTGTTTCAGGCCCAGACCGCGCATCGGGAGAATTTTGATCCAAATGCCATCCAGATGAGCCGTCTGCTCTCGATCAAGACAGGCGGATGTGCTGAAGACTGCGGCTATTGCAGCCAGTCTTCGAAATATCCGACGGGCCTGAAGGCCACGAAACTCATGGAAGTCGAGAAGGTCGTCGATGAGGCTCGCAAAGCGCGCGAGCAGGGAGCAACGAGATATTGCATGGGGGCGGCATGGAGAAGCCCTAAGGACCGCGACATGGATTCGATTGTCGCGATGGTGACGGAGGTCAAAGCCCTCGGGATGGAAACATGCATGACGCTCGGGATGCTCTCGCCGGAGCAGTCAGAGCGCCTCTCCCACGCGGGGCTCGACTACTACAACCATAACGTCGACACCTCGGAAGAGTACTACAGCAAAGTAATCACGACGCGGACCTTTGCAGACAGACTGGAGACGTTGGCTAACGTCCGGGAAGCGGGGATCAAGGTGTGTTCGGGCGGTATCCTTGGGTTAGGAGAGTCGGTCAACGATCGCATCTCCATGTTGGTGACCTTGGCAAATCTCCCAGTTCCGCCTGAAAGCGTCCCGATCAACATGTTGATTCCGATCCCTGGTTCGCGTCTCGCCAACTCCGGACGCGTCGATCCGATCGAGTTCGTGCGTATGATCGCGCTGGCAAGGATCATGATGCCGAATTCGGCAGTTCGCCTGTCTGCCGGACGGACCGAGATGAGCGATGAAACACAAGCGCTTTGCTTCTTAGCTGGGGCGAATTCCATTTTCGTCGGTGAAACCCTGCTTACCGCAGACAACCCGGGAGAAGATCACGATAACAAGCTTCTACAAAGGCTTGGTCTCAAACCTATGTCGCTCGTGTCTCCGAGCATCGGGAGTGCGCAATGCTAGAAGCGGCGGCCGAACAGCGCCGGACGCTCGAAGCCCTCATGAAAAAGGGGCGATACCGCGAGCTAGCGCCGAAGGTTGGATTGGACTTCACGTCCAACGATTATCTCGGTCTTGCAGCAAGTCCCCGCCTGAGAGGCGCAATTTCCTGGGCGATCGACCGCGGCGTTCCGGTCGGTTCGGGCGGATCACGTCTGTTGCGTGGCAACCATCCTGAACACGAGGCGCTTGAGCAGGAGGCCGCGAGGTTCTTCGGCGCGGATAGGGCGTTGTATTGGAGTAGCGGATTTGCGGCCAATGCCGCGCTCTTCTCCACGCTTCCACGCCGTGAAGACCTAGTCATTTACGATGAGCTCGTTCACGCCAGTGTGCATGAAGGCATTGCTTCGATCAAAGCGCAAAGCACCTCCGTACCCCACAATGACGCCGACGCCTTTTCCGATGCCATCCGCAGATGGCGTCTGAGCGGCGGAAAGGGGCGCGTTTGGATCGCAGTCGAGAGCCTTTACTCGATGGAGGGTGACCAGGCTCCTCTGACCGATCTGGCCGAAATAGCTAATCGCGAAGGGGCTTTCCTCATCATAGATGAGGCACATGCTACGGGAATCTACGGCGCTGGGGGCAGGGGGTTTTCGGCTAGCCTGGAAGGTCGTGAAAACGTCATCGTGCTTCACACTTGTGGGAAAGCCCTTGGGGTATCTGGGGCCATCGTGTGCGCCAGCCGGACAATTTGCGAATATCTCGTGAACCGGGCTCGTTCCTTTATCTACTCCACTGCTCCCTCTCCGCTCGCTGCTGCGGCGGTGCGAGAGGCGCTTAAGATCGTCTCTGATTCACCGCAGCGTCGCACCAAGCTTCAGGACTTGGCAACATTCGCGAACTCGACCGCGATCAAGGCAGGGTTTGCTGCCACGTCTTCGCAAATCATCCCCATCAAGATCGGCGCCAGTGGTCACGCAATGAGAGTGGCTGAGCAGATTAAGGCATCCGGCTTCGACGTCAGGGCTATCCGTCCGCCGACTGTTCCCGAGGGCACCGCCCGCTTGCGGGTTGCTATAACGCTACAGGTCGACAGAACGGCGGTTACCACACTGTTCGGCCTTATCCGAGAAGCGATGGAGCGGCAGCCATGAGTTCGCTCGTTGTAACAGGAACGGACACGGGAATGGGCAAGACCGTCTTCTGTGCCGCTCTTACGACGGCGCTCGGCGCACGGTATTGGAAACCCATCCAGTCAGGTCTAGGTGAACCGACAGATAGCCAGGTCGTCAGTGATTTGGGTGTCCCGTCGAGCATGGTTTTGCCGGAATTATATAAACTTAAAACGCCTGTTTCTCCGCATCTATCTGCCCGGATCGACGGCGTGGAAATCGATATAGAGGCGCTTGAAGTGCCTAATATCGGGGGACCACTGGTCATTGAAGGCGCAGGCGGTCTGCTGGTCCCAGTGACCGATGATGTGCTCTATGCCGACATTTTCGCGCGGTGGCGACGGCCGACCGTGCTTTGTGCTCGAACTGAGCTCGGCACGATAAATCACACCCTACTGAGTATCGAGGCTATGCGGACCAGGGCGATCCCCATCGCAGGCGTCGCATTCATCGGCACTCACAGTGAAGATACGGAAGCCACGATTTGTAGGTTTGGTCGCGTTGTCAGGCTGGGTAGGTTGCCGACGGTCGAGCCAATGACGCCACGCGATCTCGACCAAGCCTTCCTGCAAAACTTTGACGTCAGCTATTTCCGGAGACTACTCGATGACTAAATCGACAATCTGGCATCCATTTACACAGCATGCACTCGAAGCGCCAATGCGCCGGATTGTTCGCACCGACGGCGCGCATCTTGTGGATGAAGATGGGCGCGCCGTGCTTGATGCGATCTCGTCTTGGTGGGTCGTAACGCACGGCCACCGCCATCCTAAGATCATGCGCGCCATTCAAACCGCTATCGATACGCACGATCAGGTGATCTTTGCCGAGTTCACGCATGAACAGGCGGAGACGCTGGCCTCAGGGTTGATTGAGTTGGCTCCGGAAGGCCTGAAGCACGTTTTCTATTCCGACAGCGGCTCGACTGCTGTCGAGGCCGCACTGAAGATGGCGCTGGGTTTCTACTATAATCAAGGGCGTCCAAGGCACCGCATTTGCGTGCTCGAGCACAGCTATCACGGCGACACCATCGGCACGATGTCAGTGGGGGAGCGTGGCGTCTTCAACCTGGCGTATACTCCCCTCTTGTTCGAGGTCGAGAGGATTCCGTTTCCCCAACCGGGA
Source organism: Rhizobium sp. CIAT894 (assembly GCF_000172795.2). Lineage (NCBI taxonomy): Bacteria > Pseudomonadati > Pseudomonadota > Alphaproteobacteria > Hyphomicrobiales > Rhizobiaceae > Rhizobium > Rhizobium sp. CIAT894. Next base: position 121,723 of record NZ_CP020949.1, on the reverse strand, counting down.
GCGGAACAGGATAGCCTCGACGCTCTGGAAAAGATCTGTCGCGAAGGCGATGTGGCCGCGGTCCTTGTCGAGCCGTTGGTCCTTGGAGCGGGGGGAATGCGGGTGTATTCGTCCCGCGTTCTTTCAGAGATGAAGCGAATTGCCGAGAACAGCGACACTCTCGTCATCGCCGACGAGGTCATGACGGGATGGGGGAGAACTGGCCCCCTTTTTGCTTGCGACGCCGCAGGCGTTCGACCCGATATCCTTTGCACCTCGAAAGGGCTCACGGGCGGCGCTCTCGCGCTGGCGGCGACGTTGTGCAAAGCGGAAGTGTTTGATGCTCATTACTCGTCCGACCGCAAGAAGACGTTCTTCCATTCGAGTTCGTACACGGCCAATCCAATTGCCTGCGCCGCGGCGGTCGGAAACATCCAGGTCTGGCAATCCGAGCCCGTGGAGGATCGTATCGCCAATCTGACTTCTTCGCACAGAAAGAGCCTTGCCCGGTTCGCTAACGATGACAGGTTCGAGAACGTGCGACAGATCGGCACGATCGCTGCAATGGATCTGAAGGTTTCGGGGGATGGGTATCTCGCAGCTGTCGGACCGTCACTACGACGATTTTTTAGAGCGAGGGATTTGCTCATTCGTCCGTTGGGCAAAGTGATTTACCTCATGCCGCCCTATTGCGTTACGTCCGATGAGCTTGATCGTGCTTACGATGCCATCGATGAAGCGGCAGCCTTGGTTGCTGCAGGAAAACTCTAGAATGGCCCGCTCTTCACGCTTTCTGGGTTTCGGACACGCCGTTCCCGGGCGGCTCGTAACAAACGCCGAGATCGAGCATAGCCTTCAACTGGAGGAGGGCTGGATTCAACGTCGCACCGGTATCAGGTCACGGTGGTGGGCGTCGCCCAAAGACACGCTGACAGGGCTCGCCGTCGAAGCAAGCGAAGCCGCGATAAGAGATGCGGATATCGGGCGCGAGAGCATCGCTCTGACACTTCTCGCGACATCGACGCCCGACCATCTCTTGCCGCCGTCAGGCCCCTTGCTCGCTCATAGGCTTGGCCTAACGAACTCGGGTGCGGTCGACTTAGCCGGGGCCTGTGCGGGCTTCCTGTATGCTCTGGTTTTAGCCGACAGTTTTGTGCGGGCATACGACAAGCGGGTTCTGGTCGTCGCCGCGAACATTCTAAGCAGACGGATCAACCCGTGCGAGCGATCGACGTCGGTTCTGTTCGCAGACGCGGCAGGGGCCGTCATTCTCGGCCCTTGTGAAAATCCCGAACAAGGCGTCCTCGGTGCGGACCTGATCGCTGATGGCAGCCTCTATGACCTCATCACGATCCCGGCGGGTGGAAGCAACCTTCCCTTCGCATCCTCGCTGCCACCGGAAAGCACGCTTATGCGAATGCTGGATGGCCGCGAGGTTTTTACCCAAGCTGTGAAGATGATGACGGCGTGCTCAAACCGAGCCATGTCCCACGCAAAGGTGATGCCATCGGACTTGACCCGCTTCGTTCCCCACCAGGCAAACACGCGCATCTTCGAAGCCGTCTGCGGCAACCTCGATATCGACGTCACGCGGGTGGTGCGCTCGATAGAAGAATTCGGGAATTCTTCCGCTGCGACAATTCCGCTGTCGTTGTCACTTTCTAATGAGGTGAACCGGATAGCAGCTGGAGAAACGCTCTTGCTTGCGGCGGCTGGGGCGGGGATGACTGGCGGAGCGATGGTTTTTCGCACCTGAACTCGGCGAGGCGCTAACGCGGTGTCGCCAGCGGAAACTGGGGCAGGTAATGAGCGTCATACGCTCGCTTTGTTGCAGAGCCAACGTGGATGAGCCCAGGAGCCCGGGGTCGGTTATTAATACTATATCGTTTTGTAAGGAGGAACTGTGGTCTTGGGCGAAAACGGAGCGGTTGTCACGCCTGTTCGGGACAGTTTGATTGATGATCCAGCAAAGATCCTCGCTTATGCGGTCAAGTTCTTCGCGGAAGGTCCGGTCTCGCTTGCGACTCTAGTAGAAATCCGTGGTGGTGCGGCGCGGGCGCTCGGCGCACAGATTGCCGGCGGACGGCCGCTTCTGCGGTTATGTCCCAGGCGGGTGTGTCGAAGCGGCTGTTGCCGCGGAGGGCATAGACGCTGTTGCCAAGGGATGTGACCGAATCCAGGTTTTGCGACACCAAAAGCAAAAGTTCAACACGAGTTCAGCTCCGCCGTCCCCTTCGCAGCCTTCTCCTCCCATCACATATGACTTGGATGAAGCTTGGGCGGCGGCGTTCAACCCAAACTCTAACAGCAACGCAAGGCAATCCCAAACCGGAATGATCTTTTGGAGATGGCTTCCAAAACGCCGCCCGTATTCCGTTAGCCGCGCCAGCACGAAGTGGCCATAGCCGCCCGCTTTGGCGTCTCCCGTTACTCATGCTCTGCGTCTTGACGACGCGGCCAACCGGCGCGGCTGAGGACCGAATGGGACAGCCCGCGCTTTACGACCCGACTGCCCCTCGGATAGCGCTTACCGCTGCTAGGGTGGTCTTCATCCGCCCCGTGCTGACGAATTCCGGCCAGCTCGATAGGACAACCGCCGCGAAATCCGCCAGCGGGTCGATGTAGATCAGTTGCCCGAAGACGCCACGGGCCATATAGACGCCGCGCGCGATGTCCTCGATCCAAAATTGATTGTGATATGCGCCAGCGGGCAGAACTTCATAATAGATGCCACCGAAGAGGGTCGGATCAGCTCCAAACCGTGTGCCGGCGAGCCACTCATTCGAAACTATGCGTTTGCCGTCGATCTCGCCGCCGCGAAGATGCAGCAGGGCGAAACGAGCATAGTCGCGAAGAGTCGCATTGAACCCGCCGTCACCCAGAGAATATCCGGCAGCGTCCACTGTAAAATACGCGTCTTCTTCCGCACCCATTGGCGCCCACAGCTCACGGCTGACGAGGTCTGCAAGGGAAGTAGCGGTGGCGCGCTGTAAAACAAATGACAGGACATCTGTCTCGATCGAGCGATACCTGAACGAGGTACCGTGCGGGCACTCTAAATCCTTCAAAGACAGGATCAGGTCCCAGACGGATTTCGGCCAATTCGGGTTTCGATGATCCTTCCAGCCACTAGCAGCGTCCAGTTGTGCCATATGGGAATCGAGCGCGGTGTACGTCTCATCGAAGACCACGCCGCTGGTCATGTCGAGCACGTGCTGGACGGTCGCGCCCCGGTAGGCAGTCGCCTCTAGCTCAGGCAGGTAGTGCGTAAGGGGCGCGGCTGGGTTGACCACTCCGCGGTCGATCAGGATTCCCGCCACTGTGCCGACCACCGATTTGGCAACGGATTGCGACAGGTGCTGAGTACGCGGTGTCATGCCGTTCATGTAGCGCTCGGCGACAATCTTGCCGCCATGGAGCACGAGGAAACCATCGGCGTAGTTTGACTCAAGGAAGCTGCCAACGGTACAGGCTCGCCCCTCAGCCGCGAAGGTAATGGCCTCGATATCCCGCAGATCCGTCGGCAGCTTGCTTACCGGCCCCGCTCCGCGCCAGACCTGAGTGGTCGGCAGCAGGTCTCTGACGTGCTGGAATGTCCAGCGATTCCAGGGCGCGCGGTCCCAATCTTGCCGTGGAATGACAGGGTTGCCGGGGGCGGCCGGATCACGGAATGGCGAAACACTGTTCATGCATACTCTCGTTTGCGGTTTGAAATGGATCAATCGTCGCGGCGGAGATAGCTGCCGCCGACGAATTCTCCGAAGAGGGTGCCCATGTCGCTCATCATGGCGAAGTTGCGCTTAGCCTTGGGACCTAGTTTGGTGGCAACGGCGTCGATGAGGAGATTGAGCACGACACTGATACTTGCCGTAGAATCCCAGAAGGTTTTCACATGCGTATGCGCCTCGAAGACGAAGCGCGTGTATGCGAACGCCCAATGACTGAACTTGTCGGTGACGATGACCAGCGGCATGTCCATCGACTTCAGCTTCTCCACCAGCTTGATGCCGCGGGTCGCGTACGAGGCCGTGTCAATGAGGACGACGGCGCTCTGCTTCGGATCTGCATTGATGATCTCGCCGAACGTGCCCGAGGTGTTGTCGATGAAAATGACGTTGGGTCGCGCCCACAGCAGCCGGCTGGCAAAATCCATGGCCAGCCCCTTCGAGGCCTGGAAGCCGACCACATAGACAGTACGCGCCTTCACGAGCTGGTCTGCGGCCTCGTCCCAGACCTCGGTGGTAGTCAAGGCATAGGCTTTGACGATGGCGTCGAGCTCCAACCGCAGGCTTTCCTGCAGCTGCGGCTGCCGACTGTCGCGCATCTGGAAGCGGGCCAGGTAATCGTCCACTTCGCTGTCCTTCTCCGAGACCGCGACGCGCAACCGGTTCTTGAGATCGCGCAGGCTCTCGAAACCGAGGCCGCGAACGAACCGGGTGACCGTCATTTCGCTAACGCCCACCGCCTCAGCTATGCTGCTGCCGGTCTCGAACGGCAAAATCTCGATATTGTCTAGGATATAGCCCGCAAGGCTTTGCTCCGAGGGCGAGAAACCGGACATGCGTTCGCGAAGGATCGCTTCGATGTCGATCTTCTGCTCAACGCCGCTCGATCCCTTGGCATCCTTGCCGCTTCGTGCTTTCGCCACAGTGACAGACTCCTAAAAATTGCCGGCGTGAATGACCGGACGCCCCTGCCCCCAGACACCGGGACCGCTCTCCACGTCTTCCTCGATTTGCCGCGCGGTCGCAAGCAGAAGGTCCTCGCGTCCGAAACGGGCGACAAGCTGAATCCCGATCGGCAGACCGTCCCGGCTGCGTCCAACCGGCAAGGAGATCGCGGGCTGCCCCGTCGCATTGAACAACGCGGTAAAGGTCTCCTTCGGTGCAAGATCATTGAACACGCCTTCCACATCGATGCCCGCTCGATTGGGATTGAACGTGCCGATCGGTTCCGGCAGCATGGCGCTGGTCGGTGTCAGCAAGAGATCATTTCCGGCAAGGAAGCGCCCGACCTGCCGCGTCACCCGATCATAGACGGCAAGCGCCTCGATAAGCTGTGCACCGCTGATGGCGAGCCCCCATCGATAGAGAGCGTATACGCTTGTGCCAAGCGCCTCCTCGACCGAGCGGTTCATATGCCGCGCCATCGCCGGCATATGCGCGGCGGCGTCGGCGGCCCAGATGACCTTCTGCGCCTGGAGGAAGGCCGGATAATCGAAGTCCGGCGACGCTTCCTCCACGTGATGACCAAGCGACGCAAACCGCTCCGCCGCCGATCTTGTCGCGGCCAGAACCTCCGGGTCGATCTGCACCCCGGACCAGGAGCGCGTGCATAGGGCGATGCGCAGGCCGTGCGGCCTGTGCTTGATGGCGTCGAGATAGGTGCCCACAGGCGGTGCGATCTCATAACCGTCGCCTGCATCCGGGCCATGGCAAAGGTCGAGAAGGGTTGCAGTATCGCGCACGGAGCGTGTGAGCATAAAGGCCGTTGCCAGCCCCAGAAGCGGAGCGTTTCCATTCGGCGCGCCGGTAACGCGCCCACGTGAAGGTTTAAGACCGATCAAGCCGCAGAACGCCGCCGGATTGCGAATTGAACCACCGCCGTCGCTGCCCTGTGCAAAAGGTACGATTCCCGCAGCGACGGCCGCGGCCGCACCGCCGCTGGAGCCCGCGACGCCGCGCTGCGGATTCCAAGGATTGCGCGTTGCGCCATAGAGGGGCGATTCCGTCGCCGCCGGCACGCCGAATTCGGAACTTGACGTGCGGCCGACATTGTTTAGGCCACCGGCGCGCAACCGTGTCCAGTAGACGGCGTCATGGCCGGCGCGGAAACCTCGCGCGAGACGGCTGCCGAACTCGGCCGGGCGGCCCGCCTCGATCGGGAAGTCCTTGGTGAGGGTGGCAATACCGCCGAAGGGGGTGGCGGACGCCGCCTCCGGCAGGGTCTCGAGCGCGTCCGGATAGAGTTCGATGACGGCGTTCAGCGCCGGGTTCACGGCCGCGACGGCCTGTTCGACGCACCGGCCGAGCTCCTTCGGAGTGACCTCGCCTTTCGCCAGCAGGCGGGCGAGGCCGGTTCCATCATGGGCTGCATATTCATCAAGGCGCATGGGTCGCTACCGGTTGTGAAGGGGAGATTGTCCGGACCAACGGCAGCTGGGCCAGCGAACCGACCAGCGCCTGCGTATAAGGATCCTGCGGTGTGGACAGAACCTGCTGCGCCACACCCTGCTCGACGACACGCCCAGCCTTGAAGACATAGACGCGCTGACAAAGGCTGCTCACCACGGCGAGATCATGCGAAATGTAGAGCAGCGTCAGCGAGCGTTCCCGCTGGAGCCGCACGAGCAGTTCCAGGATCTGCGCCTGCGTCGTGACATCGAGCGCCGAGGTGATCTCGTCCGCTATGAGAAGCTGCGGCTTCAGCGCCAGCGCCCGTGCAAGGCCGACGCGCTGGCACTGCCCGCCGGAAAGCTGCTGCGGTTTGCGATCGCGCAGACTGCTCGGCAACTCCACCATCTCCAGCAACGCATCGGCTTCTTTCCTCGCCGCCTTTCGGTCCGCGATGCCATGCCGCCAGATCGGCTCCGCGACGGCCTCGGCAATCGTCAGGCGCGGATTGAGCGAATCGTACGGGTTCTGGAACACCATCTGTACGCGGCGGCGGAACGCCGTCAGCCCCTGGCCCCCCAGCGCCCCGACATCCTGCCCGTCCAGACGGATCGCGCCGCCGCTCGGCGTGTTCAGGCGAATGATCGACCGGGCAAGCGTGCTCTTGCCGGAGCCGCTTTCGCCGACGATACCGACCGTTTCGCCCGTATTGATCTCCAGATCGACGCCGTCGAGGGCGCGGAAGGAATTGCTGCTTCGGAAGCCGCCGAACAGCCCCTGACCGGCGGGGAACGTCACCGAAAGGTTTTCGACACGAAGCAGCGGCGTCGTACGTTCCGGGCCAACGTCCGTGCCATAGCTCTTACGGCCCGGCTGGGATTCGATCAGCAGCCTCGTATACGGATGGCGCGGTCGGTTGATGACGTCGTCGATCGGCCCCTGCTCCACCACCTCGCCATTGCGCATGACCACAACGCGCGAGCAGATATCCGCGACGACGCCGAGATCGTGCGAAATGAGGATCATCGCAAGCCCGGTCTTGCGGTTGAGGTCCTTGAGCAATTCGAGAATGCGGGCCTGGACGGTGACATCGAGCGCGGTCGTCGGCTCGTCGGCGATCAAAAGCTTCGGCTGGCAGCCGATGGCGGCGGCGATCATCGCCCGCTGTTTCATGCCGCCCGAAAACTCGTGCGGATAGGAGCGCGCACGCTTTTCTGGCTCGTGTATACCCACATCCTCCAGCAGCTTGACCGCGCGCTGGAGACCTTCGCGCTTGCCGATGCCAAGGTGCCGGATCATCGGCGCCGAAACCTGCTGGCCGATCCGGCGCAGCGGATCGAGATGCGATGCAGGGTTCTGGAAAATCATGCCGATGTCGCGGCCGCGAACGGCGCACAATTCGTCTTCGCTGAGTGTCAGCAGGTCGCGTCCATCAAGGGCCACCGTGCCCTCAGCGCGTGCCGCAGCCGCCAGCAGTCGCATCACGGCGCGGCAGGTCACTGATTTGCCCGAACCACTTTCACCGACAATGCCGAGGATTTCTCCCGGCTGAAGCGTGAACGACACGTTCTTCACCGCCACGAAGCCGCCGAAGCTGACAGACAGATCCTTGACTTCAAGCAGCGGCGGCTTGCCCGTTTCCAGCCCGCTCATGCCGTCACTCCCTTCCGTTGCCACTGCCCCAATCCATCGCCAAGCAGCGCGAAACCGAGGCCGAGCGAAATCGCGGCCAAGCCCGGGAACAGGCAGATCCACCAGGCCTGCTGCACGAAAGCCTGCCCGTCGGCGATCATCACTCCCCATTCGGCCAGCGGCGGCTGCGCGCCCATGCCGAGAAACCCGAAGCTCGCACCGGCGAGCATGACGAGCACCGCATCGCTGACCGCGTAGGCGATGACGGGTCCGATGGCGTTCGGCAGCACATGATGGCCGAGAATGGCGGCCGGCCCATAGCCGAGGCATTTGGCCGCCTGGATAAATTCGCTTTCGCGGATCGTCAGCACCTGCGCCCGTACCAGCGCGCATAGCTGACCCAGCCGACCAGCGTCAGCGCCAGGATGAAATTGAGCAGCCCCGGTCCCAGCACGCCGACAATGGCCAGCACCAGCACGAAGAAGGGGAACGCGACGGTCAGATCATAGATGCGCATGAAGACGGTATCGACCACCCCGCCGAAATAGCCGCTCAACAGCCCGATCGTCGTACCGATCAGGAGGGGCGGAAGTACCCCGACCACGCAGAGCAGAAGATCGACCCGGCTTGCGAAAAGAACCCGCGAGAAGACGTCGCGGCCAACCTGGTCCGTGCCGAACCAATGGGCGGCACTCGGCGGCGAAAGCATGTTCATGATGTCGATGGCATCGGGATCATAGGGCGCGATAGCCGAGGCGGTCAGCGCCGTCACCAGCCATCCGCCGAGGATGACGAGCGCGATGAGCATGGTGGGCGTGATGCTGCGGACAGGCGGCGCAGTTTCCACCAGAATAGGGCTGTCAGCCATGGGCGATCTCCTCAGAGCCGGACGCGCGGGTCGATAAAGGCGGTGAGCAGGTCCACCAACAGCGTGATCAGGACGGTCGAGACCGCAAAGATCAGCGTCAGGCCCTGCACGACGTAATAGTCGCGGCCGAGCAACGCATTGACCATCAGCGTGCCAAGCCCGGGCACCGCATAGACGGTTTCGACGATGATGGCGCCGCCGATCATGAAAGCCACCATGACGCCAAGCAGGTTGAGGGTCGGCAGCACGGCGTTCGGCAACATGGTCTGCCAGAAGAGTTGCCGTTCCGTCGCGCCTTGCGCCCGCGCGGCCGTAACGAAGTCGGCCGTGGTCTTTTCGATGAGCGCGGCGCGCAGGCTCTGCGTCAGAACCGGAACCAGCCAGATGGCCGTCGACAGGGCTGGCAGGAAGAGGTGATGAAGATGGCCCGTGAAACCGGTGCCGTAACCCGAGACGGGGAACCAGCCGAGGCTGACGCCGAAGAAGCGCGACATCATGATACCCAGCCAGAACACCGGGATGGTGAGGCCGGCGATCCCTACCAGACGAATGATCTGGTCGGCGATGCCGCCTGGACGGCGGGCGCCGAGGATGGCGAGCGCGACCGTCGGCGGGATGGCGAGGCACAGCACGTAGCCGGTCAGGAAGAGTGTCGGCCACATGAACTGCTCGATGAGCTGGCTCACCGGCCGCTGAAAGCGCAGCGACAGGCCGATATCGCCCGAAACCAGGTTCGCGAGATAGGTCAGGAACTGGCGCCAGAGTGGCAGGTCGAGTCCATATTGCGAACGGATCGCCGCGATGGTGTCGGGGCTCGCCCTCTCACCGGCCAGAAGCCGCGCGGGATCGCCGGGGGCCATGTGAACCAACAGAAACGTCACGAGGCTGATGCCCGCGAGCACGCCGATCAATTGCAGCAGGCGCCGCGCAATGAGTTGCAGAAGGGACAAATCCGGTTCTCCGGTTCGAGCGTCAAGGGCACGCCCCTATGGGCGCGCTTGAGGCGGAATCACTGGCCGATGGACGTCTCTTCCAGGGTCCATTGCAGCGAGGGGGTCAGCTTAAGGCCTTGCAGACGCTTTGAATAGGCAACCGCATTCGGCGCGTAGTAGAGCGGAATCTGCGCGACCTCTTCCGTGGTGACCTTCTGGATTTCCTTGTAGATCTGCGCGCGCTTGACCGGTTCTGCCTCCTTGGTGCCCTGCTCGACGAGTTCGTCCACCTTCGGGTTCGCATAGAAGGTGTTGTAGGAGTTGGAACCGCAGCTTCCACACACCGCCCAGCGGACGGCGAGATCGGGATCGGGCGTCTCGTTGTACCACCAGTTGGCCGCAGCGTCGTAGTCGCCCTTGCCGGTGGCATCCCACCAGGCGCCGCTGTCGACATTGACGATGACCGGCTTCAGGCCGATCGCTTGCCATTGCGCCTGGATTAGCAACGCCGTCTGCTGGGAGGGCGCGTCTGCCGCCGCCAGGATCTTCACTTCGTGCCCCACCATGCCGGATTCGGCCAGCAGTTCCTTCGCTTTTGCCGGATCATAGGGGATGCCCGGATAATCCTTGTCATGGAAATCAACGCTGCCCGGCAGCGTGGTGTTTGCCGGCTCGGCATAACCGCGCGTGATGGCCTTGGCCATCGCCTTGTTGTCGATCGCCATGCCGGCCGCCTGCCGGGCCTTCATATTGGAGAAGGGCTCGCGCTTGTGGTTCAGCAGGGTCATGTAGATCGTAGTCGAGGGCTCGAGCCGCATATCGATGGCGTCGGCCGCCTTCAGCTCGTCGATCTGCGCCCACGGCACCGCGCGCACCACGTCGATCTCGCCGGCCTTCAGCATGGCTATGCGCGTTTCCGGCGAGGCAACCTCGATCAGTTCGACCGTGGCGTCCGACTTCGGATAGCCCTTGCGCCAGTAATGCGGATTGGGTTCGAGAATGAGCCTTTCGTTCGGTTTCCACTGCTTGACCGCGTAGGGACCGGACGTAACCGGAACGGTGGCAAAGGCTGCTTCTTCGCCTCGCTTCTCGACATCAGCCTTGGAGACGATGCCCATGTTCCAGATCTCCGCGTTCCCGAGGAATGGCGCGAAAGCCGACTTGAGCGTGACCAACACGGTCTTCGGATCGGCTGCCGTAACCGACTCCACCGCACCGAGCGGTGCGGGATAAGCCGACTTCTTGTCGCTGCGAATTCGCTCGAGGCTGAACGCCACGTCACCGGCCGTGATCGGCGAGCCGTCGGAGAACTGCGCGTCACGCAGATGGAACGTGTAGGTTTTGCCGTCCTCGGAAATATTCCATGTTTCGGCAAGCCCCGGCTCCAAGGCACCGGTCTCCGAATTGCGCCGCAGCAGGCGTGAATAAAGCTGGCCGTAGGTTTCGATGTTGCCGGCCGCTGCGGAGCGCATCGGATCGAGCGTCGTAGTCTGGTAAGGCGAAACGACGCGGATGGCATCATCGGCGAGGGCCGGAACGGCCCCAAACAAACCCATCGCGACGAGGGCAGCCCCGTGCAACACCGCGCCCGCAGCCCGCGTGCGGAATCCGCTCAAGGAATTCATCTTGTTCTCCTCCCGGTATTTCTCTTGTGCCTTTCGGCATGAGCAGAGGCTATGTGATGTTCCTAACTTATGTCAACAAAAAAGTTGAAAAGATAACACCGGCCCGCTTCTAGCGCGCGACCCTAGCGCCCGGGCCAGCGATGACGACACAACGGAACAAGAAACGACGACGGCTTCTTCAAAAACAGCCATTCAAGCGTCACTGATGGCGAATTTGGTGCTGATCGCGAGTTTGAAGGCACTCCAAACGCGTGGCGCGAACCGCGAGTGCTCGTCGGCCGTTCGGCTGTGGAATGCTGGTCAGCTTGCGCCCCACGCCGACGAGCCTCCGCCAGCACAGACCGAGATGAACGGAGGTAATTCCCAGCACCCCAGTGGGCCACGGATGTATCGATCTGCCGGGAACTGAAGCCACCGTAGGCCGCACGAACGACACGGCTCACACGCGGTGGAAGCAGTGTCAGCGCGACGTATTCAAGGGCAGTCCTCATAGGGGGAGCTATCTGCCAACAGTAGGATGCCGTTGATTGAGGCAGACTTTGCCCAAAGCTGCAGGCTGGATACAAGTCACCTAGACGGCCGAGCCTCAAAGACTACACCGATGTACCGCGTTCACGACCGATAGCGTTCCGCTATTCAAAGATCTCTTGCCATCCCAAATCTTTGCACGACCTGTGTTAGCAATGCATGAGCTGGCGAAGACGCTGGGGCCGGATCTGTATCATTGGTTTGCCGACCGTCAGTCGTGTCAATTTGAAACTCCGAAACAATCCCGCGCAACCGTTTTGCCTCGATGGCAAGGGCCGCGCTTGCAGCCGTGGATTCCTCGGCCATCGCTGCATTTTGCTGCGTGACCTGATCCATTTGATTGACTGACCGGTTGACCTCGGAAAGCGTAACCGACTGCTCGTTGGAAGCGACTGTGACGGCATCGAGCTGCGTGTTGATCAGCACGATCTGTTTCTCGATGATCTTGAGCGTATCTCCCGTATCGCGGACCAGCTTGACACCATTGCTGACCTCATCGACCGAATTCAGGATAAGATCCTTGATCTCTTTTGCAGCGTGCGCCGAGCGTTGAGCAAGCTCGCGCACCTCGTGGGCAACGACCGCGAAACCTTTTCCTGCCTCGCCGGACCGTGCGGCCTCAACGCCCGCATTGAGCGCCAGGAGATTGGTCTGAAATGCGATCTCGTCGATCACGCCGACAATCGCCGATATCTGCGAGGATGAGTGTTCGATGCGCTGCATCGCTTCGACAGCGCTGGAAACGACCTCCCCAGAGTGACGCGCCGACTTGTTCGCCTCGATCGCAACGTGTCGAGCCTCCGCCATGCGCGTGCTGGAGCTGGCGATATTCTGGGTGATCTGATCCAGAGCAGCGGCAGTCTGCTCCAGAGAAGCGGCCTGATGCTCAGTCCGCCGCGACAGGTCCTGCGAGCTTAAGCTGATTTCCTGCGCGCCCTCATCGATCGATCCGGTGGCGTCTGACACGGCTCTTAAACTTTCGGCAAGTTGGGTTACGGCAGCATTGAAGTTTGCGCGTAAAGGTTCGAAATCTTCAGCGAAATTGTCGTCGAGCCTGAACACGAGGTTCCCGCCAGCGAGCTGCTTCAGGCCCTCGGCCAGTCCGGCCGTGGCGTCCGCCATGTCGTGTGCCCGCTGACGTTCGGTCTCGGCTATGCGCGCACGTTCGATCTCATTTGCGCCGCGACTGGCCTCTACATCCTTTTCGAGATCCCGTGTCCGTAACTCGTTGTCTCTAAAGATCTGGACCGCTCGGGCCATAGATCCAATCTCGTCACGGCGAATCGTCCCCTCGACGGCCGACGTGAGATCACCGTCGGCGATGACCTTCATCGTCGAAACCATCTGCTTGATCGGTTTGACCAGCCAGGCGCGAATTGCGAGAAAACCAAAGCACGAAACGGCGAGCAGTGCTGCGATAGCTGCTCCCAAACTCACCACAGACGTTTCACGCACGACGCTTAAAACACCAGCACGTTTTTGCTCCGCGTCCGAAGCGAGTTTTTCCGTCACGGACGTAAATCTTGGTGAAATTGCCGCGAAGGCGGGTTGGCACAAAGTGAGATAGAGTTGCTGCACCATGGCAAGTTCGGCTTCACTCGTCGCCCCGCGGGCAACAGCGATCGCTGCACCACAGGTGTCGGTCAGGACGGAGAAGCCATCCGCCTTCAACTTCGGCAGTTCGCTCTGCTCTGGAACAGCCTGGACGGCCAAATCCATGAACCTGACGAAGTTATCGCGCGCGTCATTCAGACCTGCTTCTGCGCGCGCCCTCGCCTCTTTCGACTTCGTCATCACCATGTCGCTGATGCTGGCACGTGCTGTTTCAAGACTTCGGTTCGACTGTGTTAAGCGAAGCGCTGCCGATGCATCCCGGTCGAGAAGCCCTTGGTAGCTATCGTTTACCTTGAGCATCTGTCGGCTCTGATACACCGTCAATCCCAGCGCCGTGACACCAAAAACGGCCATGATGACAAAGAACTTCCCGACAATGGAAACATGTTTCACAAGCCACTCCTCTAAGCCCGGTCACGGCGCGATGTTCAGGTTCTGCGTTTCAGATTCAGAAATCCAAGAAAAAATGGCTGCCGCCGACCTCGTATTCGACGACAGCCAAGTTGCCTGGGAGGGCAGGAGAAAGGGCTTGAAGCCCCTAGTTCGGTGATAGTCGTGCACGTTCTGTCAGTCGCGGATCGCAGTTCCCGTTACCGGATCGAACCAGTGCAACTTCGCCAGATCGACACTCAGTGGCAGCTGTTGATTGGGGCGTGGTGTCAGCGCCGGTGGGATCCGCGCCACAAGTCGGTTTTTACCTTTGTTCGGAAAGTCTTCGGTATCTTCGGCATCGTTTATGTTGACCGGCGGTGACGCGATGTCGAAAAAGACGAAAGTGTCAGCGCCAAGCGCTTCGGCAATCGGAACCTGCTCGTTGAACAAGGCCTCAGACGCGGGACAAACCTGAAACATCTCCGGTCGAATTCCAACGATGACCTGCCGGCCAACATATTCCGATAGCGCCGCCTTGGCGGGGATGGAGAAGGATGTCTTCGTTCCAGTTACCGCGGCTTTGAGAGATCCGGCTTCCGCCGTCAGATCGACGCGCACAAAATTCATGGCGGGCGAGCCGATGAATCCGGCGACGAAAAGGTTGGCCGGTTTATCGTAAAGCATCTGCGGGGTGTCGATTTGCTGGAGATTGCTCCCCTGTCCGTTGAACACTGGCTTCAGCACAGCCACACGATCGCCCATGGTCATGGCCTCGACCTGGTCGTGGGTTACGTAGAGCGTCGTTACACCGAGCCGCTGGTTGAGCAGCTTGAGTTCACCGCGCATCTGTACGCGGAGCTTGGCATCAAGGTTTGAAAGCGGCTCGTCCATCAGAAAGGCCATGGGATGGCGAACGATCGCCCGACCCATTGCCACACGTTGGCGCTGACCACCGGACAGTGCCCCTGGTTTGCGTTCGAGATAGCGGGTGAGGTCGAGCATTTCCGCCGCGTCACGCACCAGCTTGTCGATCTTGTCCTTGGGCATTTTGCGCTGCTGTAGACCGAAGGCCATATTGTCGTAGACAGTCATATGGGGGTAAAGCGCGTAGTTCTGAAAAACCATCGCGATATCCCGGTCCTGGGGTTCAGTCTCGGTGACATCGGCGTCCTCCATGAGGAGCCGCCCGCTGTTGAGCGTTTCAAGACCCGCTGCCATCCGCAACAGTGTGGACTTGCCACAACCCGACGGGCCGACCAACACGACGAATTCTCCGTCCGCAACCGAAAAACTTACATTCGCAACGGCAACGGTTCCGTCCGGAAAGGTCTTGCCGATCCCGTCGAAGGTCATGGACGCCATTTTTATTTACTCCCCGTATTTTTTCGGGCGAGGCAAGCCGCACTGCGTGCAGAGATGCCCCGCGCTTTTGGTTCCGGCTTTAGCCGATGTTCACAGCCTTGCCGGTCGCGACGGATTCCTCGATCGCGGCCAGGATCTTGGTGTTTGCTAGGCCGTCTTGCGCATCTGCCAGCAGCGGAGCGTCGCGCACCACGCTATCGACAAAGCGAGCAATGGATTCCAATACGAAGCCACCGATACGCGTCGCGCCGGTCGGCGTTATGCCGATATAGTCATTGTATTTCAGTCCGCCGTCGACGATCTTACGCAGGCCGCCGCTATGGGTGGGGTCCGCCTGGACCTGGCCCTTTTCACCAACAAACTCGATCTTGAAATCGACCAGCGAAGGATTGTCACGCGACAGGATCCAGCTGTTCTCCATGGTCACGACTGTGCCTTTGGAAAACTCAAGGATGGAGACATGGAAGTCCTTGGTGTCCACGCCGCCGGCAGACAGCGTGCCTGAGCGTGCAACCGAATAGACCCGCACGACCTCGTCTGCGAGAATGAACCGAAGGACGTCAACGAGATGGCTGCCCAGAAACCAAAGTGCCGAAGACTTCGCAGCCCAGCTCAGCATTTCAAACGGGACAAAGGTCGTATTCGAAAGACGCGCCGTCCCGTGCTTTGCCAGGCCGATTTGACCGTCTTGGATCATGTCGCGGATTTGGGCGAGTATCGGGTTCACCCGGTTGTGGAAATCAATCATCAGCTTGCCTTTGGACTTTGCGGCAGCCGCAGCAATTTCCTCGGCTTCACGCACTGTCGTCGCAAGCGGCTTTTCGCTCAACACGTGTTTATCGGCTTTCAGAGCCGCGAGAATGATCGGCGTATGGGTAAAATCAGGCGTCGCGACCGAGATGGCATCGATCTGATCGCTTGAGATCAGGTTCTGGTAGTCGGTGAAGGCCTGCGTTGCGCCGTAGGTTTCCTTCATCTTCAGCGCCCTGCCCTCATCGAGGTCGCAGACGCCGACCAGCTCAGTCTCCGGCAAGACGTTAAAGGTATGGGCGTGGTTGCCGCCCCAAAGACCGGCGCCGATGACGCCCATTCGCAGTTTGCTCATTGCATTACTCCATTCATAAAAGGAAAGCTCAGCCCTTCACCGAACCAAAGGTGAGGCCTCGAACGACGTATCGATCGAAAACGAGGAAGATGATCATCGGAGGTATCATCGCGAGCACCGCAGCGGCGGCGATGTAGTTCCAGGTCACTCCGCTTGTAGCGAAATATCCAAGTGTTCCGATCGGAAGGGTGGCGGTGGAGCGCGAGCTCAGCACCAGCGGAAAGGCGGCGTTGTTCCATGCGAACACGAAGGCGAACATCGAGGTGACGATGATGCCGGGGCGAACGATCGGCAGCGTGATCCGCAACATGATCGTGTACCAGCGCGCGCCGTCGACCCGGGCAGCCTCCTCGAGCTCCACCGGCACCTCGTCGATGAAACTCTTCATCAGCCAGACGGAAAACGGGATCGTCAGCGTCTGCAGGACGAGGATCATCGAGAAGTAGGAACCCTGCAGGCCGATCCTCGTGATGAGGATGAAATAGGGGATCAGGAACGCAACCGGCGGGGCCATCAACAACCCGAGATACCACAACATGATGTTCTTCTTGCCGCGCAGCTTGAAACGGGACAACGCGTAGGCAGCAGGCACCGAAAAGGGCAGATTAAGGAGTACAGCACCAATCGCAACGATCAGACTGTTGACCAGTTGCGGTGCGTTGGTGCCGGGATCGACGAGGATGTGCCGGAATGCGTCGAGATTGGGCTCGAATGTAAGTTGTGGCGGCATGGTGAATGCCGTCTCGGCCGGGCGGATCGCAAGGGCGATGAACCAAAGGATCGGACCGACGAAGATTGCCAGGAAGAGGAGGCCGGCGGCGTAGGTGAGTGCCGTGTTGAAGCTTGTGTGGCGGCGGGACATTTTACCACTCCTCGTTTCGGAACGCGAAGAAGACATAGAGGGCAACGATGACGTTGACGATCAGGACCGTGATCCAGGTCATGGCGCTGACGAGACCAATGTTGAAGTTCACGAGACCCTGTTCGTAGAGGGAGTAACCAAGGGTACGCGTGGAAGTCCCCGGTCCGCCGCGGGTGAGCACAAGCACCGTGTCGAAGGTGTTGAATATCTGCATGAAGCGCAGCATGACGATGATGATCGCAGTGCGCTTGATCAGCGGCAGCTTGATCCGCATCAGGATCGTCCACGCAGATGCCCTATCCAGTCGCGCGGCCTCTAAAATCTCATCGGGAACGGCCAAAAGGCTCGCATAGAGGACGATTGCGAAGAACGGTGTCCATTGCCAGATGTCGACGAAGAGGATGGCGGCAAGCGCTGTCGATGGCGAGCCGAGAATGCCTTCCGCGGGAACGGGGAGCCAGAGCGACTGCAACACCCAGCTTAACAGTCCGCCACCGGGATCGTAGAGGTAGCGGAACAAAAATCCGACGACGATTGGCGCGATCGTTGTGGGCAGGATCAACAAGGCGCGCACGATGTTCATGCCGGGCAACGCCTTGAGCAGGATGAGCGCGATCGCCAGGCCGAATATGAACTCAAGCGCCGTGCCAAGGATAGACAGGATCAGAGTATTGGTAAGCGCGGCGCGAAAGTCGAATGCATTGAGGGCCTGCACATAATTTTCGAAGCCAACGAACTGGAGCGGCTCCGGGCCGATTTGCAGATTCCAGAAGTAGAAGCTCGATCTGAGCGCAAACAGCAAGGGGTAGGCGATCAGCGCGAGCAGCATCACGACCGAAGGCGCGATCAACAAGTAAGGCAGGTTTCGTCGGATAAAGCTCTTCCGGGCAGGCCCGAGGGCGCGCGGAGAGCGAACAGTTGTCGTGTGCATGGCCAGATCCAGTTCTTCTTCACGTGGCTGCTGGCGCGACCGCGGTCGCGCCAGCCCGAGGAGAACTCTATTACTTCTTGGCGATCAGGGCTTTGGCCCCGTCAAGAGTATCTGCGTAGCTGTCCTTTTGATAAGGGATCATTAGATTGCCCTTCAGGATGCTCTCGAACAGGCTGTTGGCACGTTCAAGGCCGGTCTTCGGCTCTTCGGTGCCGGTCAGGAGCTGGTTCAATGTAAGGCCCAGCACGCTTTCGACGGCCGTGTAACCAGGTACAGGCGGGCGCGTGACCTTGCCATTGCCCTGCTTCATCATCGCATATTGCACGTCGAGGTAAGGATAGATCGCCTTGACTTCCTCGTCTTCATAGAGCGAAACGCGCGCAAAGTCGGAGAACTGATAGTTGAGGTCCGGCCAAAGAGCCATTTTCTTCTGCGTGGCCTTCGAGGTCGCCCATTTGATGAACGCGTAGCCTGCCTCTTGCCGTTCCGAGCTGGATGGGATCCCAAGGCTCCAGCCGCCGAGGCTGACCGTCTGAGGCACCCCCTCGGCTTTCGGCAAGGCCGCAGTTGCGTACTTGTCCATGACATCCGACTTCTTGCCGGTCATGTAGCCCGAGTTCTTGATCAGATAGAAGTACGGGGTCCACCAGTAGAACATCCCGATATCGCCCTTGGCAAAACGGGTTCCGGCATCGAACCAGACATAGTTGATCGCTTCTGGAGGAGACAGCTTGTAGAGCTGCCTGTAAACTTCAACAGACTTGATCCAGGCCGGGCTTGTCAGCTGTGGGGCGAAGTCCCACGGAGCGGCCGGGAACGATTTGAACCAGTTCGCACCGTGGCTTGCCGACACCTGCGTGAACATGTGGACGATCGGCGACGGCTGGGAACCGCAAACAACGGTTGGAAAGAGCGGCTTGCCGCCGAAGGATTTGCCTTCCATCGACTTCAGGGTGTCGATGTATTTCGTCCAGGTCCAGTCTTCCGACGTCTCGGTCGGCGGTGCCGCAATGCCGAGTTCGTCAAAGACATCCTTGCGGTACATGACACCCTGCGCATAGGCGGCGACCGGCAATGTGCCGACCTGGCCGCGCCACATATTCGATGAGTAAAGGACCTCGGGGATGAAGTCGGAGAGGTCGAATTCGCTGTCCTTGGCAATAAAATCGTTCAGCGAGATGATCCAGCCGTTGTCGAGATATTGCCCGAGCCACATCTGATCGACGACGATGACATCGGCGTCGGAGGTCTTGGCGACAAAGGCAGACACGAGGCGAGACTGAAGGGCGTCATAGGAGAGGCTTTCCAGTTCCACCTTGATGCCAGTTTCCTTCTCGTATTCTGGCACGAGCGCCTTCATCGAGAAGAAGAACGGGTCTTCAACGGATAGGACGCGCACCGTGTTCGCATCTTGTGCGGCACCGCGCCGTGGAATGGCCAATGAACCCGCGCCAGCTACAAGAGCTGCGACGGAAGCGCTTTTCAGCAGCTCACGGCGCGACATATTTCCGATATCGATTGTCATAAGAGCCTCCTCATTTGATTTGTATTCCAATCGCGGGAGCTCAGCGTAGCCCTTGGGCTTCCGCCAATGATACCGAGATTGTTACCCCTAGTTTGCTTTTGTCAGCAGTTAGTTTGTACTTCGCACAAACTTATGATAGTGTCAAGAAGTCGCCGCAGTGAAAATTCCGCTTTACCGCGCGCAGCGCACGCCACCCCACTGGCGTCACTGGAAAGGCCCTATGCTGTCTGGTCGTTCGAGAACGTACAGGCTACAAAGGATTAAGCAGATTGGAGATGTCAAATTGAAGTTTGAGAGCCAGCCGTCCTATTCGTTGGGCCAGCGCACCCCCGCGAGCAGAGAAGTCGCTGCCGGAGAGAGTGGCGGCAACGTGACGCTTGTCTCGCAGTCGGCACTTGGCGCCATAAACCGTGGCCGCGTTCTACAAGCATTGTATGACAACGGGCCAAAAAGCCGGGCAGATCTCGCGCGACTTGCCGGCGTAAACCGCACGACGATAACTGGTATTGTCCAGCCAATGATCGAGGATCAGCTCCTCGTCGAGGGAGACGCTTCGCCCTCCGACGTCAAAGGCGGCAAGCCCGCTCGCCCGCTTTATTTCAACCCCGACGCACCGATGCTTGGCGCTGTCCTCCTACTGCCTGGCACCATACAAGCGTGCCTTGTCGCGCTAACCGGTGAAATCAAGGCAGTCACAAAAGCCGAGTTCGATCCGCTTGGCGATACAGAAGCATTCATCGCGGTCATGACAAAGACGCTTACTGCTACACTTTCTGAGGCCCAGCTGGCGCCGTTTGGCATTGGCGTGGCCTCTGCTGGAATGATCGACAGTGACAATGGGACCATTCTTACCGTCAACCTTGCTCCCGTCCTGACGGGACTTCCACTTGTAGCGATATTGCAAGAACGCTTCTCTCTTCCGGTTGTCATCGATCATCACCCCCGTGCCTTACTTGTTGGGGACAGATGGTTCGGGCCCGGGCGCGGCCAACAAAATTTTGCGGCAGTCTATACCGGTGAGGTTCTCGGCGGAGCCTTCTTCATCGATGGTAAGGTCTATCGCGGACTTGCCGGATCCGGCGGCGAGCTCGGTCACAGCGTGGTGCAGATCGATGGTGCCCTTTGCAATTGCGGAAAGCATGGCTGCTGGGAGACTGTCGCTGCCCTTCCCTGGCTGCGAAAAGAAGCCGCACGAATGGGCTTGCCACATCCCAAAAGCATCACCTGTGCTCGGCTTGTCAAGGAAGCAGACGAGGGCTCAAACGCGGCAGATGAGTTGCTCGACCGCTACACCCGCAATGTCGCTTTCGGCATCGTCAATTTGCAGCAAACACTGTCCCTCAACTCCTACGTCCTTCATGGAGACGTCGCCGGAGGCGGCATGAGA
Organism: Rhizobium sp. CIAT894; assembly: GCF_000172795.2. Taxonomy (NCBI): domain Bacteria; kingdom Pseudomonadati; phylum Pseudomonadota; class Alphaproteobacteria; order Hyphomicrobiales; family Rhizobiaceae; genus Rhizobium; species Rhizobium sp. CIAT894. Next base: position 100,888 of record NZ_CP020949.1, on the reverse strand, counting down.
GCTGCAGAGCTGATCCGGCAACATGTCGAGCGGCTTGTGGTTAAGAGACCCGGTCAAGAGATATCGATCACGGTGAATGGGATCGGCGAAGGCCATACGGCTCTGCGTGGCGCGGCGGGTCTGGTTTTATCGAGCCACCTCAAGCTGGTCATTTGAGGATTCAAAGCGGCGGCGAACGTAAGGAGGCGACGTCGCGGACCTGCAAGGAGTCAGTTCGCGCTCGGACCGCCGCGTAGACCCCTTAACAGACGCGGGCATGCAATCGATTTTCTAAGGTCGGGACCTGGGTTTGCGACCGTTAAGGTAAGGGCTGCCATCGTCTGCGACGGCAGCGGAAAAGAGAGACGCAAAGAACGGAATACAAGCCGCCCCGATCGCACCGGCGCGAGGGCCAAGCCGGGAGGCCTCGACTGGGGCAGCCTGCAAGCCGCGCGACGGGCCAAGGATTGACTGACTGGAAATTGCGCTCATCAGTTTGTCTGTCAACAATTCTGGCAGCCGTCCCCCCAGGACAATCAGGGCCGGGTCAAACATCGCCGTTGCAACGCGTACCGTCTCGCTGAGTTGCTTGCCGGCGCGTTCAATCCAGCTTTCCAGTGCCGCTTTGGCCCTGTCTGGCAAACGCTCAAGATCGGGGAAGTCGTGGATGACAAAGCCGGCATCATTGAGGGTGGCAAAGAGGTCTTGGCCGGATGGGCGAGGCAGGTCGTACGGGTAGAGAACTCCGGGCAGGCAGGCGTTTCCATTGGCACCGCGGTACGGCCGTCCGTCGATAACTGCCCCTCCCCCGACGCCGTGGCCGATGTGAATGAAGAACATTGGATCCGGCTGCAGTGAGCGTCCGCCGAACACGTACTCTCCGAGCGCTGCAGCTGTTCCATCATTTTCGATGTAATAGGGCGCCTCGAACGTCGCTTTGAAGGCATTGTCCGCCCCGCCATCATCGAAAGCCGGGAAGAAGCTGTGGGCCTTGAGGATGCTCGACATTGTGCCGAAATTGCCGGGTACCGAGCAGCCGATCCCGAGAAGCCTATCCTTAGGTGCTCCAAGGTCGGCCAGCATCGCCGTGATTGCGGCCTGCGCCGCCTTTGCCACAGACAGAGCAGTGCTGGTCTCGATGCCGACTGATCTGGACGCAAGAATCTCGCCCGCCAGATCGACAATTGCGACCTCCATGCGGGTGACGGAGAATGTTATCCCGGCCGAAAGATACCGGTCAGCTCGCAAACTGAGCAAGCGCCGAGGTTGGCCTTGGGCGCCGGTCCGCTCGGCCACCTCGATCAGAAGTTCCATTTCAATCAGACGGCCTATCAGCCGCGTAACCGAAGCGCCCGTCATGCCGGAACGTTCGGCAAGGTCGACCCGCGCAATCTTCTTACCCACAAAAATCAACTCGACCAGTCGTCGTTCGTTCCGTGAAAGGTCCATCGTTCCAGGCATGCCCCAAATTGTTTGTTGCCTGGAGCTATTGCAAACCAAATTAAATTACGCAATGTAATTAAACCGTCATATTGCTCCCGTACCAAGGAGCTCGATTGTAATGAACGGCGAAACTAACGGGAGAACGCCCATGCATCAGATCAAACGCTTGTTGACCCGCACGGCAGTGTTCGTTGCGATTGCCTTTCCGGCCCTGGCCGACAGCCTTGTCCTTTATTCACCTCAAGGGGAGGACAACGTCCATTGGATCGCCGAGCAGGCTAAAGCCGCCGGCCACGACGTGCAGTTTCTGCGCGCGCCCGGAGGAGAACTCTTCGATCGGCTCGTCGCCGAAAAGAACAACCCGCAGGCCGATGTCGTCCTCGGCATGGTTGACTCGTCAATGGCTCTGCTGAAAAAGGACGGCCTGTTCCAGCCGTACGCTCCGGTCTGGGCGGCGGACCTCCCCGCCCAATACAAGGACAAGGAAGGCATTGTCCACAAATTCTGGAGCACACCCATCGTCATCGCCTATGATGCGGACAAGCTAGCCGCAGAGCAGGCGCCTAAAAGCTGGCTGGACCTGACGAAAGGCGAGTTCAAGGGCAAATACGTCATCGGCAACACCGCCTGGCAGACGACAAGGGTCTATCTTGCCGGCATCATGGCCCGGTTCCTCGACGACAAGGGCGAAGTCACTCAGGCTGGATGGGATTTTCTTGGCGGCTTCTATGCGAACGCAATCGTTGTCGAGGATGCCGATGCGCGAAAGGAAGCCTACAAGTCGGGCGGTGCGATCATCAATCTGAACTGGTTCGGTGGCGTCATCAAGGATGCCAAGGAGCTCGGAATGCCCGTCAAGGTCATTGACACGGAAGGCGGCACGCCGGTCATCTCCGAAGGCGTTGCGATCATGGCGGGAACCGATCAACTAGATCAGGCAAAGGCATTTGTTGACTGGTTTGGCTCAGCCGATGTCATGGCCGCCTATGCCCAGAAGTTCGGGCAGGTGCCGGTGCTGCCAGCGGCGCTGGCGAAATCACCACCCGAAGTGCAGGCGAATGCGGGATTGGTCAAGGCGCAGCCGATCGACTGGGATGCGATCGCGCCCAAACTGGACGGCTGGTTGCAGAGGGTCGAACTCGAGATCCGGTAAAGGTGTAGGACCGGGTGACGCAGATCACCGGCTTTAAAGGAATGTGATCATGGCAACCCCGATCCTCATCGTCGACAAACTCCATATTGGCTATGGCGACAAGGTCGTCATTCGCGACCTGTCGCTCGACATTCAAGAAGGCGAGTTCGTTGCTCTTCTCGGCCCCTCCGGCAGCGGCAAATCCAGCATTCTGAGAGCACTCGCGGGCTTTCATTCGGCCATGAGCGGGCGCATCGTCCTTGAAGGAAAAGATATCACCAACGCGGCTCCGGAACGCCGGAATGTCGGCATGGTGTTCCAAAACTACGCGCTATTTCCAACGATGACGGCATTCGAAAACATCGCCTTTGCTTTGCGTGTCGCGAAGATGCCGCAGAGCGAGATTGGCAGGCGCGTCGCGCAGATCGCCGAAACATCGGGGATCACGGAGCAGCTGCACAAGAAGCCGGCGACCATGTCAGGCGGGCAGCAACAACGGGTCGCGATCGCGCGCGCACTCGTAGCGGGCTCGAAAGTGCTGTTATTCGACGAACCGTTGTCCAATCTTGACGCCAAGGTGCGAGTGACGATGCGACGGGAGATCAAGAGGCTTCAGCAGGAATTTGGATTCACGGCAGTCTTTGTCACGCATGATCAGGAAGACGCACTCACCATGTCCGACAGGATCGTCGTGCTGGCAAACGGTGGCGTTGAACAGATCGGTAGTGGGCGTACTCTTTACCGGGAGCCTGCGACGCCGTTTATCTGCGAGTTCATCGGCACCGCCAACGAACTGCCCGCACCACTTGGCGCCCAGATCCTGGGCCACGACGTTCGGGGGCGCATCTTTGTCCGACACGAAGATGTATTCGTTGGGAAAGCGGCACAAGCCGGGTTGCCGGCAACCGTCCTCCATGTGGAATTCCTTGGCGCCCACAGCCGCATCGACCTGGATGCCGCCGGGCATCTTGTCTCGGCGGCCAGCATGGGCCACGAGTTGCCCGAAATCGGTGAGACGGTGTCCTGGACCATCCGGCCGGGCTCTGCCCATATCTTCGGGGAAGTAAACCAATGAACCGCGCCGCTGTCGTCGAGCGTGTAGCCTATTGGATCGGGTTGGCAGCTCTGATCTGGATTGTCGTCACCTTCCTGATCCTGCCGCTTCTCGCGTCGCTTCAGGCAGCATTTTTCAAGGACGGCAGCCTGGCGGTCGGCCAGGTCGTAAGCGAACTTTCAAGATCGCGAAGAGTGCGCACCGCCCTTTGGAACACCGTTTGGATGACATCAGCGACCATGGTTACGGTGACCGTTGTCGGGCTTTTCCAGGTGGTCGTCCTTGAATATTTTCACGTGCGCGGTCGCGCACTCTTAAAAATCGCCTATGCAACGCCGTTGGTCTTCGGCGGCGTCGTTGCGGCGGCGGGATACAACTTCACCTATGGTCCCGGCGGTGCGGTGACACATCTGGTCAAGGCTATCGTTCCCAGCCTGCCGCAAGACTGGTTCATCGGCTGGTTTGGCGTGCTCTTCACGCATACCTTTCTGATGACCACCTTTTACTATCTTTTTCTGCGTGCTGGGATGCGCCGCGTCGACTATGCAACCATCGAAGCCGCGCGCAGTATGGGCGCCTCAGAATATACGATCCTTCGGCGTGTGGTACTTCCCGCAATCCTGCCGACCCTGCTCGCTGTAACCCTCCTCACCCTCTACACCGCGATCAGCTCTTTCGCCGCCCCACAGGTACTGGGCGGTCGCGATTTCCACATGCTGAGCCAGATGGTGCTGACCTTGAACAGCCTGCGCCGTCCCGACATGGCCGCCTTACTCGCGCTTATGATGGGACTATGTCTCATGGCGCTTATACTGCTGTCTCAATATTACGAAGCACGGGGCTCCGATGTCGGTGGAGCGAAAGCGACCGCGCCCATCCAGCTGCGTAAAATTCGCAAGCCGATCGGCAATGCAGTGCTACATTTTTTTGCCTATCTTCTTGTGGCTATCTACGCGGTGCCGATCGCTCTAGTCGTGCTCTTCTCCTTCGCCCCAGCCGCGAGTATCGGCATCGAAGTGATCCCGTCCAGCCTGACACTGAAGAACTATGCACGCATCTTTACCGAGGGCTCTGCCTTTCTTCCGTTCTTCAACTCCATAGTGATGAGCCTTGTCGCGGTATCGGCGGCGCTCGTCGTTACACTCTTTGCCGTCCCGGTTATTCTGGGTCGGCGCAGTTGGCTGACGCGCCTTCTGGACATTGCTTTTTTCCTGCCATGGGTAGTTCCTAGCATCCTGCTTGCAGTCGGGCTGATCGTCACCTTCGACACCCCAAACCTGCTTGTTGGAAACGCGGTCCTCCTCGGTGGCTACTGGCTGCTGCCGATTGGTTACGCCATCGTTGCCCTACCGCTTATGGTGAGGTTCCTGCGGGCGGCCTTCATGGGGATCGATCCGGCCTATAACGAGGCGGCCCGTTCGATGGGCGCCACGGGTCTGTATCGCTACCGCCGCATCATCCTGCCGATAGTTGCGCCGACAGCTATCCTCGTCGCCGGGATGGCATTCAACGATCTCCTGTCGGAATACCCCTTGTCGGCGTTTCTATACAACGTCAACAACAAGCCGCTGCCGATCGCAATCGTAGACAGCTCGTTGTCCGTCGATCCTGAGCAGGCCGCGCTCAACCTCGTCTACGTCACTCTGATCATGGCGTTTTCACTGGCGATCATTCTGCTGGCCGAGCGCATCGGCCTCGGCAAAGGTCCGGAAACCACAACACTTTAGAACAGGAGACTGATCCATTGGATACCTGCATCACCGTCTGGCATTGGCCGCACCAGGAGCGTTGGTACGACGAAGGCATTCGCAACTCGCTGACCCTGATCAAGGAAGCTGGCTTCACACACATAAACTGGAATCCCGACTCCGGCAGTTCGTACTGGCTGGCCGACGCCGAGATCGAGTTTACAAGCAAGATCGTGGCCGACGCTGGGCTGAAGGTGCACTCGGTTCATGGCAGCAATGGCCGCAATCCGATCACCGAGATCGGCCACAAAAATCACGGTCCTTTCGCGATGGAGATGCGCAAAGACTTGCTGTCGCCTCATGAATGGCAGCGCCGCAGCGGTGTCGAGCTGTTGCGTAACCGTATCGACCTGGCAGCTGCGTTCCAATCCCCCAACGTGGTTCTGCACATCGATATCACCGACAACGTGTTCCGCAGCGAAGCCGCCGAACAGGAGTTCTTCGATCCCCTATTTCAGTCTCTCGACGAGATCAGGCCCTACTGCATCGAAAAAGGCGTGCAGATCGCCGCGGAAACTCTTCTTTGCGCCAACGCCCAAAATTTTCTCAACCTTTATGATCGCCTCTTCGCTCGCTATGGCAAGGAGTTCATCGGTGTCTGTTTCGATTGTGGCCACTGGGAACTGATCGAGCCAGGCAAGCTCACCGTGCTGGAGCGTTTCGGGGATCGTCTCATCGCTACCCATATTCATGACAATTTTGGAGCAATGGACGACCATCTTTTGCCATTCGACGGCCGGTTGGACTGGCACACCATCATCTCAGCGATCGCAGCAACGCCTTACCAGACGCCGCTCAACTTCGAGACACCAATGGATCGGTATGGGATTCCAGAATCCGCCTACTATCGCCGCGCCCACAGGGTTGCCGTCAGGCTCGAGGAGATGGTCGCCGAGGCGCGCGCAAGGAACAGCGCATGACGGAGGATGCGCTTACCGCTCGTCTCGCAACTCTCCACGGCGTCGTGTCAAAAGTGGCGGCGTTCACGCTTGAACGGTTTCATGGTCGGGATGGATGGACAGTCGAGACCAAAGGAGCTGCCGACTACGTCAGTGCCGTCGATCGCGACGCAGAGACCCTCGCTCGGCGACTGCTTGCAGTCGACCTTCCAGACGACCTTGTCGTTGGCGAGGAACAAGGGGGGAACGCGACAGGAAACTACTGGCTAATCGACCCGGTGGATGGCACCGCCAACTTTATCAGCGGGATACCGATTTGGTCAGTTTCAATCGCCTACGTCTTAGCGGACAAGCCAGTGCTCGGCGCAGTCGCTCTGCCGGCGCTTGGAACGATGATCTGGGCCGCATCGGATGGCGCTCTTAACGTCCATGGGCCGTTGAAGTTGATCGAGCCGAACGTTTCCGCGGCGTTTGGGACTGGCCGAAACCGGGTATGGCCGACGGTGCATAGAGTAGAGGTAGAAGCTGAAATCGAAGCTGCCGGGTACCATGTCGTCAGTCTCGGTAGTTGCGCGGCTTCCCTGGCTCTCGTCGCGACGGGTCGGCTCGCCGGATATATTGAACACGGGACCAATCTCTGGGATTGTGCGGCCGGACATGTCCTTTGCCTTGCGGCAAAGAAACCCTCCCTTATTGTGTCGGATCAAATAGATCAAAAGGTCTCGATCATTGCAGGCGCGGAGCTGCAACCCGGTTGATCAGCGAACGATGCCCTGACCAGTCGGAGCAAGAGCTTAGCACTGCAGAACGAATGCGAAGACGTTGTGCTCCTCAGCCGGGTGCGAATGGAAGGAAGCCGACGAAACCGCTAATTTTCCAAGCGCTGCCTTCCTTCGTGCAAAAGAACACCGATTGCCAGTTCAATATCTGAGAGCCGCCTTCCTCAATGGCGATTTTGTCATTGAATGTCTTTCTGGCGGTAGCCGTTTGCCCTTCCACCCGGATGTCGAGCATATTTGATGCCCGGTAAAGCGCATCTCTGCGGTCTTCGGCATATCGGGTTGAAGCTGAGCGCTGGGCATCGCCGAGCCAGGCGTCACGGTAGGCTTCGACTGTTGGAAACCGAACCTCCCAGTCCGCGGGATCGAGCGAGCCCTTCGCATCAAGTCCGCAAAAGCCGTCAAACTTGAAAGATGGGGCAAAGACCGTTCAATCCTGGGCGACAAAGCCGTCAACGTCTTTGCGCACGAGCATTTCCCAGATGGCATAGCGGTCAGTGTCGGCATGGAATGGGTTGACATCAAAGGGCATTGGGCAGGTTCCTAGTGTTGGGGTGACTCCATCACACCTATCCGGTTTCCAATTGACAATCTAGTATGTTTGTGCGACGCACGTATTAACAGCGCAGCTGTTTTACCGCGGCTCAGGCGCATCGGCGTTGCGTCGAACGATTTCGCCGGAAGGAACAGGCGTATGACAGTCTACCTAGTTGGAATCGATGGCGGCGGCACGAGCTGCCGTGCCGCAGTTGCCGGTCCTGACGGGCGTATCCTTGCGCGGGCCCACTCCGGCCCAGCCAACATTCTCTCCGATCCGGATACGGCGCTTGAGAACATTGCCGACGCAACCCGCGCAGCTTTCGACGCGGCAGGTCTTGATCCCCATAGTATCGCCTCGGCGCGGGCGGTTCTTGGCGTCGCGGGCAACAATGTCGGTGATGCCGTTCACTACGTGAAGAACAGGCTACCTTTCGCCGAGGCGGACATCGAGTCAGACGGGCTGATCGCGCTACAGGGTGCGCTTGGCGATAGTGACGGAGCTGTCGCCATTTTAGGAACGGGCACGATCTACATCTCACGCCACCGCGATACGGTGACCTACATTGGCGGATGGGGCTTTACTGTCGGCGACTTTGGCAGCGGCGCTCGTATTGGGCATGCGCTTTTGCAAGAATCGCTGCTGGCTCATGACGGCATCCATGCCATGTCCGCAGTGAGCACCTCCGTCCTAGCGGAATTCAAAAACAATCCGAGGGAAATCGTCGAGTTTGCCCGGCAGGCAAAGCCCGGTGCCTTCGCTCGTTATGCTCCACGGGTTTTCGAATACGCCAACCAGGGCGATGCCGTTGCCACGCGCCTGCTGAACGACGCCGCTGCTTCGGTTGACGAAGCGCTTGATTGTCTTGTTGCACGAGGGACACGGACGATTTGCCTTCTCGGCGGGTTGGGGACGCTCTACTCGTCCCGGATCGCCCCACGACATCAAAAAGTCATGGCCCTGCCTGAGGGTGATGCATTGACCGGGGCCGTTTCCTTGGCAGTCTCGCGTTTCGGGCGTCTAAAGGCGATCGTATGAGTGACAGACTTACGACCGTGGCTCCACGATGGAGCATAGACATCGGCGGAGCCGGTCCACTCTACCATAGGCTTCGCCAGGTGATTGAAGAGGCAATCCTCTCCGGTAAACTCAATGAGGGTGACCCTCTTCATCCCGAGCGGGATCTGGCTGAGCACTTGCAAGTCAGCCGCGTCACGGTCCGAAAGGCAATCGACCACCTCGTCCACGACGGGTTCTTGGTCCGTCGACCCGGCTCGGGAACCTTCGTTGGAGCATTGGCGGTCCGGGCGGATCAGCCTCTGTCACGCGCGAACATCTTAATAGGCGACGTCCCCTGGTGTGGATCGTACACGGACGTTGAGTGGATCGATCGCAGTATGTCTCATCCGGCCCCCGAAGAGATGATGACACTCGGCCTGTCTGGCGGCAGTCGCGTTGCGCGTCTCACGCGCTTGCAGCGTTCGGCGGGCCGGCCGATTGCTATAGAATGCACATGCATTTCCTCAGAGTTCCTGCCCGACGCGCTTAGCATTCGCTCCTCGATCTACAAAACGCTCACGGACGCGAACTTTCGACCCGTCCGAGCGATGCAGCGCATCTCCGCATGCAACATCGAAGACCCGGATGCCTGCATGCTCGGCGTCACCATTGGAGCCGCCGGTCTCTTGACTAAGCGCGTTGCTTATCTCGCATCGGGCCGCGCGGTTGCGTTCACCCGCTCAGTTTTTCGAGGCGATGCCGACTGTTTCGTCACTGAACTGGCCATTCCCGAAAACTGAAACTCTTCTCACGAAACAGGACCGCTATCATGCAGGCAACCACGCAAACGAACATGCGCCAAGAGATCGACGAAATTCCAGAGGCTGCGGCGAGGTTGCTCCATCGCTCAGTGAAAGAATTCGCTTTGATCGGCGCAGCTTTACGCGCCAAGGATCCTGCATTCGTCGTCACAGTCGCGCGCGGCTCGTCCGACCACGCCGCCTTGTTCCTGAAATATGCGATCGAGCTCACCGCGAAATTGCCCGTGGCTTCGATTGGACCGTCGCTCGCGTCAATCTACGGCACCGAGCTCAAGCTTGGTCGCGGCGCAGCCATCGCGATCTCGCAATCTGGAAAAAGCCCCGACATTGTCGCCCTGGCGGAAACAGCCACGCGCGCGGGCGCCACATCGATCGCTCTGACGAACACGCTCCCCTCACCGCTTGCGAACGCCTGCAAACATTCCCTCAACATTCTAGCCGGTCCGGAAAATGCGGTCGCCGCCACCAAGTCTTATGTGAACTCCGTCGTCGCAGGCCTTGCGGTGCTGGCTGAGTGGACCGGGGATTCTGCGCTTAAGCGCGCGGTGGCGGATCTACCGACGCACTTTGCCGCCGCAGCGAAACTTGATTGGCGGGAATTTGCCGCCGACGCCGGAGAAGCCGAATCCATCTACGTGCTGGGTCGCGGCCCGGCGTTGGCGATCGCCAACGAAGCGGCATTGAAGTTCAAGGAAGCGACCGGGATTCATGCCGAAGCCTTTTCCGCGGCCGAAGTCCTGCACGGACCGGTCGCAATCGTCGGCACGCGTTTCCCGGTACTGGCGCTTGCGGCCCGCGACGCCGCAGAGCGCTCGGTCGCAGAAATGGCTGACGAACTGGTTGCCAAGGGCGCCTTCGTCCATATTACGTCGACGCTCTCGGCAAGGGCAAAGCCACTGCCCCTCGTCGAGACCGGGCACCCTATCACCGATGCACTGACGCTGGTCCTGCCTTTTTACGTTTTTGTCGAAGCATGGTCACGTTCGCGAGGCCATAATCCCGATGCGCCCGCACACCTGAAGAAGGTCACGGAAACGCGATGAGTTCGAACCTGAAGATCAAGGGCGCCCGGATATTCGACGGCATGGAATGGCATGACGATGCCGTGCTTGTCATTGAGGCCGGGCGCGTCGCTTCGGTTGCCGCCGAAAATGCCGACTGGACCGGAGAAACGGTCGACGCACGCGGACATATTGTTGTCCCCGGCTTCATCGATTTGCAAGTCAATGGCGGCGGCGGCGCGCTTTTCAACGAGCAGCCGACGCTTGAAGGTATTCGGAAGATCTGTGAAACCCACGCGCGATTCGGCACAACGGCGTTGCTGCCGACGCTGATCACCGACACGCGCGAGGCAACAACCGCTGCCATAAAAGCCGGTGTCGAGGCGAAAGCAGCTGCCATACCCGGCTTCCTCGGACTTCATCTCGAAGGACCGCACTTGTCAGTGGTGAAAAAAGGTGCTCACGATCCCTCGCTCATTCGTCCCATGGAAGAGCCAGATCTCGATGAATTGCTGTCCTGCATGCGGGCACTCGGCTGCCTGGTGGTGACGATTGCTCCGGAGAATACAACCATCGAGCAGGTGAAACGTCTTGCCAATGCCGGCATCATCATCAGCCTCGGCCATACGGATGCAGGCTTTGAGACTGCCTGCGGCTACGCGGCAGCGGGAGCCCGTGTCGTTACTCATCTGTTCAATGCGATGAGCGGCCTTGGTCACCGCGAGCCGGGGGTCGTCGGCGCCGCACTGGCGACCGGTACGCTCTTTGCGGGGATAATCGCCGATGGCTTCCATGTCGAACCGGCAGCAATTGGCATTGCGATCCGAAGCAAACAGGGCCCCGGCCAGATTTTCTTGGTCACCGATGCGATGTCGACCATCGGCACTGATATGACACGCTTTCAACTGAACGGCCGCGGAATTGTACGCGAAGGCGGACGCCTGACGCTTTATGACGGCACTCTCGCTGGCGCCGACATTGACATGCTTTCCTCCGTGCGTTTCGTGCATGAGAAACTCGGCCTGCCGCTGGAGGAGGCGCTCCGGATGGCCTCGGCCTATCCCGCTGACGCCGTGGGCATTTCCGAGCAGAAAGGCCGGATTGTACCTGGAGCCGACGCGGATTTCATAATTCTGACGCCCGAGCTTGCGTTGAAGTCAAGTTGGATCGGCGGACGAAGGGTGTTCGAAACCGCCGTTCATATGTGAATGCAAGTCGAGCTGTCGGAGTTTCTCCTCTGGTAGAGGCCAGTTTTGCGGAAACCCGCTGCTCCTGGCTACCTTATTGAGGATGAGGCGATCGGCAGGAGTGTCCATAGATACCGCTACGCAAGCCTAGATTGATTTTTAGACTGATATAATAACAAACGTTGAGGGGCTCACCGTGACCTGTTCCACCTGACCACCAAAACGGAGTGACACATGCAGGACTGGCTCGATAAGCTGACCGATCTTTCCGCGCTACAAGGCGACGAGAGCATCCTCAGGCAAGCAATTGCGGACTTCGCCGACCAAGCTGGCTTCGGCGGATACGCTTACCTGTACATCCGGCCGGGCCACACGATTGCCGCATCCAACTATGATCCCGAATGGCGGTCGACCTATTTCCGACAAAACTTCGAAGCTGTCGATCCAGTTGTCAAACGCGCCAAATCCCTGAAGCAAGCGTTTACATGGAGTGGAGAGCAGGAACGGCCCCGCCTCTCCAAAACCGAGCGGGCTTTCTATGCCCAAGCCGCCGACTTCGGCATTCGCTCCGGCATCACCGTCCCGATCAGGACAGCAAACGGGTCGATGTCAATGTTCACTTTGGCCTCCGCGAAAACGGCAATCGACCTCAAGCGCGATATCGACACAGTTGCGGCCGCCGCAGCTGTTGGGCAACTCCATAGCCGCATGTGCTTTCTGCCACTGACGCCTAGCGAACAGCATCCTGCTTGGCTGGATCCCAAGGAAGGTACGTATCTTCGTTGGATCGCGGTCGGCAAAACCATGGAGGAAGTGGCGGACCTGGAAGGGGTTAAATACAATTCAGTGAAGAGCAAGATCGAGGAGACGAGAAAGCGCCTCGGTATCCATACAATGCCTCATCTGATTGCGCTTGCCATCCGTGCCGGGCTTATCTGAGCCGCTGCGTCAGTTGACCGAAACTTTCGGGATATAGCCCAGAACCCCCACCAACGTATTCACCGCGCTCATCTGTGCGTGCATCTCGATCATGGCTTCGAGGTATGCGAGATGCTGCTCGCCCCCAGTGGACGTTCCGGCCTTGTAGTCATCCGGCAATACCTGGAACAGTTTATCTGCCTTTTCAACGAGCTGCCTGTGCAGCCGGATGGCATTGATCGTCAGAGTTTCAAGGTCCGCCGTGGCGAGGCCGCGCGTCAGCCCGATCACCGGGCGCAGTTCACATGTGTCCGACACTGCTGAATCTTGCGAATTCATTTGCGATGTAACCCTTAAATATTGTCCGCGGTCCGCCCCCGCAAACGTTAATCCCTGATCCCAAGCCGGGGGTTGGAAACCGTCCTAGACAGTCCTGTGACCTTTAACACCGAGGCGCCTGGACATACGTCACAGGCCCCCGGCCAATTGGTCAGAGGATCCTGGCGCCGTATCGGCCGGCGCCAACCGCTAGGAAGGGTTTCCACACCCCCGGGCAGCGCGTACTGCCCTACCCGCCCTTATAGAAGCTGGGCGCCGTTTTCGCTAGTGCGATGGAAAAACAATCACCTTGCAGATCTGCAAGCACTTGTGATCACGGGTTGCCCCCAATTCCCAACAAGTCGATCCGAATACCAGCTTTGTTCGCATCTGCTGCCGCAGCCTCGGCTGGCGCCGCGAATTCGGCTTCATTCTCAAAAACTCCGGCTTGAGTGTAAGCGGCGTCGCGCCGAGCCGGTTCCGGCTCGGCGGGCTTTTCTTCGCCAGGCTCCTTGGCGCGAAACACCGCCGCCCCTCGAAATAGCCCGTCTGCCACGCGATGATTGCATCGTCGAACACTTGCGGCAGCGCCTCTTTGTTGGTCGGGCCATACCATTTGGCGACCCGATAGACCTTGCCAAACTGCTCCTTGCCCATTCTGATGTTAGCAGAGAAATCGACTAGTTCCGTCTTCAGGGCCCCTGCCTATAGGAGGCGCAGCCCGGCGGGATATTGGGTGATCCGACGCGCACGGTGTTTCGTCCGACGTTGTCACGGATCTCGGCGATGCCCGGGGGTCATCTCGACGGCTTCGGTCCCGGCCGGCCAACAGGTCCAAGCCGGCGACGTGCTGCTCACCATCGAGTCGATGAAGATGGAAACCGCGCTGCATGCGGAAAAGGACGGCACGATCGCCGAAGTGCTGACGCAGTCGCTCGCCAGGAAGCCGATCTGTTCCTAAGCTTCTTCAAGCCCACGGAATGTCTCTCGACAGCCAGCTGATCGGACGGTTCAAGACTGGTTCATTCGCTTCACAGGCTTATCTGGAGCGCAATAGCGTTCCCTTTGACGCGGCGAATTTTAGCGATCACCGATTCGTCGGCTATTTGGTGAGCGGGTTCGGTTGATAGCGGTTACCTGGGTCCCGACGAATGGCGGGCTTATCAATCCAGCAGCAGCGATCGGTCGAATAGCACGAGACAACGGCATTCTCTATTTGCTCGACGCCTACCAAGCTGCGGGTCAAACCCCCGACCGATATCAAAGCCCTCGGTTGCGACATCCTCACTGCGACTGGCAGGAAGTTCCTCCGTATGCCGCGGGGAACTGGTTTCATGTACATGCGCAAGTCAGTTCTGGAAAAGATCGAGCCCGCGATGATCGACCTCTATGGCGCGCCTTGGACGGCGCCTGGTCGATAAGATTTGCGGCCGGATGCCAGACGTTTCGAGACGTGGGAGAAGAATTATTCGGTCCGTCTAGGACTGCAGGCAGCAGTGGATTACGCGCTCGATATTGTACTCGAAAACATCGAAGAGCGTTGCAGCCACCTTTCGTCCTAGCTTCGTGAAGGCCTGAGGGGGATGGGTGCCGTATCCGTACATGATCTCGGGTCGCCGCTTGCTTCCATTTCTCATTCACCTGGCTGGGACTCGCCAGCGGTCATGGCGTATTTGACTGGCAAGGGTATTAACGTTTCAGTTTCTCCTCCTTTCAGCACCCCCGTTGACGCCTATAAGCGACGACTCCCGCCGGTGGTGCGAGCGTCGCCGCATTACTACAATACGGAGGAAGAGATCGATGCATTTCTGGAGGCGGCTGCCGGTATCGCCTCGTAGCTGATCTGCTCGGCTGACAAATGAAGCAGCTCGTTTTGAGGCAATATGCCATCCGTTCGGGAGCACTCTCCGATGAGGCATGAGGCAATACGAGTCTCCTCCTGATTTACGCTGATCGCCGTGATTGCCGCCGCAGGTCGACAACGTTTGAGACCAGTTCGGCCCACGCCACTGACTGCGAACCTTGCGCAATCGCCGTTTAGCCGCCGCAGAAGGCGTTGATCAAAGTCTTGGGAATAGGTAGGGATTCAATTGAGTGAAGTAGCCTATCCACTTCCTCACCGTCGGCCACGAGCTTGTCCCGCCGATGCTCGATACAGGCCCGCATAATATCGGTCGTGAATTCAGGATGGAACTGCACGGTCAAAATGTTGTGGCCATAGCTGACGATTTGATGCGGATCGTGTTGCGATCGGCCAAGAACGGTTGCGCCTTCAGGGAGTTGCAGCACGCTCTGCTCGTGGGTTAGAAATGCTGAAAATGACGGGGGGGAGTTGCGAAGCCATGGACTTTGGAGCCCACTATCCGTCAGCTTGATTTGCTTCGGCCCTATCTCGCGCCCGTTGGGATGATAATCGACTTCACCGCCCAAGGCATGCGCGATCAGTTGATGTCCATAGCACACGCCGAGCAGGCGGGAGCCTGAAGAGACAATCATCCGCGTCCATTCTGCTAACCTCTCGCTCCAATCCTCACGATCGGTCACCATGGACCAAGATCCAGTAATGATCGCACACGCAAACGAGCCAGGCTCAGGCAACGGCTCGTTCGCGTGCGCGCGCACCACCATGATCGGACTGTCTCTCTCGCAAAGAGCAGCTTTGAACCAGTCCGGCTGCTCTCCATGAAGGTTGCGGAGGGCAGCCGGAGGACGGCCGGCCTGAACCACCACAATGGGTGCGCGGCGGATCAAGCGACCGAATCCGCGCCAAGTGCGGCTTCTACCTCATCCAGGGCGTCGCGGCGATAATATACGGCCTTGCGGGCAGTCTCATCGACGCCTAGGCTGAACACATCAGGTCGAGCGTAGTGGCCCACCACGTCCAGATCATATTTCCCTCGGATACAATCGGAGAGATCTATATCAGCGGTGACGACGGCCTCCTTGTCATAGACCGGTCCAGCAAGGATATCTCCGAGTGGTCCGACAATGACGCTGCCGCCTCGGATAAAGACGGTCCCAGGATCATTCCCCTGGATGCAATCATAAACGTCCGGTGCATCTGAGCGGGTAAGGTATTGGCAGGCGCTTAGCACAAAGGTTCGACCCTCATAGGCTATGTGACGCATTGAGCTTTGCCAGATATCGCGTTCATCCACTGTGGGAGCGCACCAAAGGTTGATTCCTTTTGCGTACATAGTCTGGCGCAGGTTGGGCATATAGTTCTCCCAGCAAATTGCTGCACCAATTCGACCAAGCGCTGTCTCGATCACAGGAATGCTCGACCCGTCGCCCTGCCCCCAAACAAGCCGTTCACTGGCGGTAGGCATCAGTTTGCGGTGCTTGCCCAGAAGCGCGCCATCAGGTCCGAACAACAGCGCTGTGCAATAAAGCGTGGCACCTTCCCGCTCCACAACGCCAACAACCAGATGCGCCTTCATTTTTGAAGCAAAGGATGCGATGCGCTGGGCTTCCGGTCCGGGTACTTCAATGGCGCTTTTCCAATAGCGGAGGAAATCATCACGCCCTTCAGATGTGCGCGTTCCGATCCGCGCACCAAAATCCAGGCCTTTTGGATATCCCCCAACGTAAGCCTCAGGGAACACCGCGAGTTCAATGCCGTCACCGGCAACCGTCTCGCACAATGCTTCCATGCGCTCAAGCGTGCGAGGCGTATCGAAAAGGCTGGTTCCCGCCTGAACCACGGCAATCCGGTGTTGGGACATGTTGTCCTCCTTCGTTTCATTTGTATTGTATATTGACGCGGCCAACGTTATTGATCAAATTGAATGATTGGATGATGAAAATCGATTTGAAAGATATTGGGCGGTTAGATTTCAATTTAGGAGTCACTTTCCTTGCCGTATGGCGGGAACGCAGCGTGTCAAAAGCGGCACAGCAGTTGTCACTCAGCCAATCGGCGGTCAGTTCGGCCCTTACCCGCCTTCGCGATATGACCGGTGATCCATTATTTGTTCGCGCCGAGGGAATGATGCTGCCAACGCCGCGGGCAGAGCGGATGGCTTCTGATATCGAAGGCGGCCTTCTTCTATTGAAGAATTCCTTCCTCGCTCGCCCCGAATTTGATCCGAGCTCCAGTGAGCGGCATTTCTCGCTCGGCATGTCCGATGATTTTCAGCTTGCGGTTGGCCCTGAGATCGCTCGACGTGGAGGTGAGGCCGCACCAGGAATTACCATAAGTTTTCGGCAAACCAATCGACAAACCGCCGGGACAATGCTCCAGAGCGGAGAGATAGATCTCGCTATCGTTGCCTCATGGCCGAAGCGTTCTGTCGCAGCTTTTGAAGAAGTGGCTATGGGGCATTATGCCTGTCTTTTCGATCCTAGAACGGCCGTACCGTCGAGATCGCTCGATCTGGCCAGCTTCCTCGAGTTGCCCCATGTACTCGTTTCCTATTCGGGTAGAGCAGGAATCGTGGACGAGGCGCTGAAGAAGGCGGGCTTGACCCGACGCGTCCAGACAGCTCTGACGCATTTCTCCGCGCTGCCGGCTTTCCTCGTCGGCCGAAAGGCGGTGGCGACACTCCCTTCCCACGCCGCCATTCAACTCGCCTGCCATACGCCGCTGCTGACCGCTCCCGTACCAATTGATCTCGGGTCCTACGGTATCTCGATCGTATGGCGGCGAGACCAGCAAAACGATTCTGCTCATGACTGGATTCGCTCTGTCGTTCGAACGGCGATGCTGTGCGAGCTCGATAGCATCTCACAGCGGCCTGACTAGCGTATCTCGCTCACATACTTGAACCCATTGGACAGCGCCCGATGCTTACTGATGATCGTCAAGTCGTTTGCCTGATCGAACGCCTTTGCATCGACACACAAAACAGCGGCCTGCTCTCCGTCTATATCGAGTAATTTCCTGTCTTCAGCATCGGCGCATTCCGCGTGAACTTCCTCACGAACGGCCGAAATCTGCACACCGTATTCTTCGAGCAGGTGAACATAAAGCAGTTCGGGGAACTGCTCGACATCCAGCGATAGCCGGGGAAACCGCGAACATGCCAGCCAAATCCACTCATGCATGACCGGAATATCATCTACGCACCGCACACGATGTATCTTGTAGAGCATTCTGCGAGCCAGGCTCGAGCAACTCGAACTGGTGAGCATCCTTCGCAGGTACCTTCTCAATCCCGATCATGCGAGGCGATGATCTTCCTGAATGGATGGATGTGAGGTGTTGAAGTTTGCCGGCCGCCTTGCCGGCATTTTTATCTTCTGGAAGTGCCTGAATAGCCGGTCGGCCTCATCGACTAGGCATCGATGAGTTCGGATAGTATCTACTGTCAGGCTCTCGCGGTCAGCCTTCGGCAACCCCTGCGTCAAGCCGTACACGGGACGCATTTCCAGTTTATCTTCTGATGTCGGCGCATCCGATGTCATTCGATTCAGTCTCCGGCTTGTCCGCGGTGCGCCTCCGCAAACGTTAATCCCTGATCCCAAGCCGGGGGTTGTAAACTGTACTCGGACAGTCCTGCGACCTTTGGTACCGGAGCACCTGGACATGCGTCACAGGCCCCCGGCCAAATGGTCAGAGGATTCTGATGTCGAAACGGCCGACACCAACCGCCGAGCAGGGTTTCCACACCCCGAGACAGCGCGTACTGCCCTACGTGGCCTTAGAGGTCCGAAGCTAATTTCGCCAGTGCAAACAGTCGGATAATTACGCGTCTTGAGCGATGAACCTCATGCCCATCAGGGTCGTTCCTTGCCGATTCCTGAGAGATCGACACGGATACCGGCCCTGTTTGGATCCTTGCCGCCAGCATCATGGTTGGCAGGATCGCTCACTTCCACCCCCGCAGTGTCTGCTGGCAGCCCGACGGCGTCGCTCGCAGGCTTCTCCTTGTCAGGTTCAGCCACCTCCCGCTCACCGGGATCGGCGGCCCGAAACACCGCCGTCCCCTCAAAGTAGCCGATCTGCCAAGCGCTGATCGCATCGTCGAACACCTGCGGTAGAACCTCTTTCTCGGTGGGATTGCCATACCATTTCAGCACGATACGGTAGACTTTGGCGAAGAGCGCCGTTCCCATCCTCAGATTGGCGCAGGCGTCGACGATGTCGGTCTTGAGCTCTCTGGCTTCCACAACACCGAGACCGGCCGGGTATTGGGTGAGCCCGACGCGCACGGTGTTGCGGCCGACATGCTGCCGGATCAGAGCAAGTGCCTCGTCAGATGTGACTGGCTTCGGCACGAGCACGACACGGTTCCCAGAGCGAACCGTCACAGCGAGTGGGTCATGAGATCCTGCCCGTTCGATGAACTGCTCGACGATCGCGGGTTTTAAAGCTGGATCGGCGCATTGCTGGATAAGGGCGGCATCGACCATCGAGAAATCTCCTATGTGTTGAAAGCCGTGACCACGGGGAGTCCGAAGAGCTTTCCCCAGGCGATCACGCTCGCTTTCTGAATGGCGACGATCGAGGTGCCTTCGGTCCACCATCCGTTGCCCGCGGCGATGATTGCGCTAGGGGAATGCAGCATTGATTGCAGTATCGGCCAGAGCATGAGTTGCTCGTAGCAGATTAGCGGCGCGATCTTTTGGCGATCGATTTCCGCGATGGGATTACCAAACAAGTGCGCACGTGCGCCGCCGACCCGCCCCGTCCACTGCAGCCATGGTTGCCACATTGAGACCGGGACCGGCATGCGTTCGCTATACAGGATGCGTGCCTTGTCGGCCGAGATCTCCACTATAACATTGTCGTAGCCGCTCGGGTCGATGACGACCGCACCGGCGATCACGGTTAAACTGGAACCGCGCAGACTTTCTTGCCAGACGCGCTCGACCGTCGGCGTCCAAAATCCGAGTGCGCTTTCGGGAAGGACGACGAAGCGGGTTTTCTCGCCCGCAGCTGCGCGCACCGTTGCGATCAGGTCACGGAGGTACTCAAGCGAGCCGTCTCGTCCAAGCCTCTGCCCCTGTTCGAGGTCGACGCCCTTCCATCCTTCCGGTAGATTCTGCGTCGTCCACGTAGCGGCGGACCAGAGCCAGAATCCTCCCAGGACAATGGCGACAGCCGGCCAATATCGCGATGTCATCATCGCGAGGCCGGCTGTAGTCATTAGGATTCCCCACCAGCCCCAACCTGGAAAGAGCACACCGGCAGCAGTCAACGGATGCGCCCATCCGGTGATGCCGAAGGGCGGAAGCCCCATGAGGACGGCCACTGCCAGATAGCGCGGCACCGTCCCCATTCCCGGTCGACTTTTTAATGAAGACTGACCTTCCGATTGCCCTTTCCAGAGTGCCGCATGCACGCCGACAAAAGAGAGCGAAGCGGCCACCCAGAGCAGAAGGCCGGGCCAGAGATCGGCCGCATAAAAGTTGGCGACACCTTGCGGCAGACCGCGTGACGCGGCAAGAAAGTAGCCGGCTGATACGAGAGCTGCGACCAGGCGTGACCGCGAGTTCGCCCAAAGCGCCGGGAACAATATCGCGACTGGAAGGAGGAGCACCTCGCCACTCCAGCCGATGCAGCCGCAGGAGATCGCCAAGACGATCAGTGAGCCGGACCGCCGATGGTCGGGCCATCGGGCACGAACTCGATCACGGATCAAACGTGAACACTGGCCGCGCCAGTCCAAGAATGCCTGCATCCGGAAGCGGTCCAAAATATCGGGAATCATAAGAGCTCTCAAAGGATGAGTGAAGAAACAGGTATCCCGGCGGCACGATGCCACCGGCATAAGGCACAAGGACCCGCCCCTTGCCGTCCAGGGTCCGGACGGAGGATGCCTCAATTGGCCGGCCGTCGATCACGACCTGATCACCGATCTCGACACGCTGACGGGCAAGAGCTGCTACCGTTTTGATGAGTGGTGCAAAGCCACCGGTACACGATCCCCAGCGAAGATAACCGCGTCGTCTGGCGCCCTCAAAGGTGGCGGTTGCCGGCGGGCAGACGAAGACGAGATCGCCGACCGCGACGTCTCGAAAAAGCACCTCAATCCGCCAGAGCCCAAGCGGTTCGCTTGGCGTCAGGTTCAGCCGGTAGCCGCCGCTCCACCCGGCCGCGACGAGAGTGATGACGACGGCGCCAGCCCCCGCCAGGAATAGGAGATCCTGCCCTCGCCTCATTGCTTCAGCACCGAGGACGCGCGCTGGGTAAGGCGGATGTCTTCGGCCTGCCTGAGCGACTGGACCGTACGTTCGTGAGCCGCGAGTTGTTGTGCCGTACGCGAGAATGTCGCCGT
This sequence comes from Rhizobium sp. CIAT894, assembly GCF_000172795.2. Lineage (NCBI taxonomy): Bacteria > Pseudomonadati > Pseudomonadota > Alphaproteobacteria > Hyphomicrobiales > Rhizobiaceae > Rhizobium > Rhizobium sp. CIAT894. The sequence goes on along the minus strand of NZ_CP020949.1, from coordinate 79,850 downwards.
ATTCGTCAACATGACGCCGGAGACATTCAGCGGTGTTTACGCCAATGCGGTCAAGGAGACGCACTGGCTCTCCTACACGAACTATGCCGCCCTCGTTTCCGGCGACAGTTTTTCCACCGACGAGCTGGCCACCGGCGTCACGGACATTTTCATCGCCCTCGACCTGAAGGTACTTGAGTCGCATCCGGGACTGGCACGGGTGGTCATCGGCTCGTTTCTCAACGCGATCTATAATCGCAACGGCGAGGTCGCTGGACGCACCCTGTTCCTCCTCGATGAGGTGGCGCGCCTGGGGTATCTGCGCATTCTTGAGACGGCTCGCGACGCCGGGCGCAAGTACGGTATCAGCCTGGCGCTGATCTTCCAGTCGATCGGCCAGATGCGCGAGGCCTATGGCGGCCGTGACGCCAGTTCCAAATGGTTCGAGTCCGCGTCCTGGATCTCGTTTGCGGCGATCAACGACCCAGAAACGGCTGAGTACATTTCAAAGCGCTGCGGCGACACCACAGTCGAGGTCGATCAGACAAGCCGCTCTTCCGGAATGAAGGGATCGTCCCGGTCGCGATCGAAGCAACTGACGCGCCGCCCGCTGATCCTGCCGCATGAAGTGTTGCGCATGCGCGGCGACGAGCAGGTCGTCTTTACTGCGGGCAATGCGCCGCTGCGCTGCGGGCGCGCCATCTGGTTTCGACGCAAGGACATGAGTGCGTCCGTTGGGGAAAACCGGTTTCACAAACAAGCTACAGACGGGGTAAGGAGCGAGAAGGCCCCTCCAACGGCAGATATTGAGGAGACATGACATTGAGATTTTTTGCGGACCTCGTCACCTTATCCGCCTTATTCATCGGCGTGCTCGCATCTGTAGCGGCAGCCCAGCAACCAGACAGCGCGAGCGACGCCTTCTCTATCTGTGGGAGCGGGCAACGGATCACCTGCGTGGTGGACGGCGATACGTTCTGGTTCCGAGGTGAAAAGATCAGGATTGCCGACATCGACACGCCGGAGTTAAGCCCGCCGCGATGCCAGCGCGAACGCGAGCTTGGCCTCGCGGCGAAAAACCGTCTGCTCGACATTCTCAATTCCGGTCCGCTGTCGTTCAAGACGACCGCCAGAGAGGAAGATCGCTTCGGTCGCAAGCTCAGGATCGTCTACCGCGATCGGCGATCGGTCGGGGATATTCTCGTTGCCGAAGGCCTGGCTCGGAAGTGGCAAGGATTGCGCCGGAGCTGGTGCGAATGAAACGGACGCAAGGATCAACGTTGTGAATCGATAATGCCCGTCCGATTCAAAACTGTCATTGGACGGCCGAATCCGAACGCGCGATTCTGCTCTTATGATCACGCAGCCCTATCACCTCTATGTCGAACGTATCGCGCCGGAAAAGAACATGGCGCGGTTCTATGCGCTTGCTGTTCAGCCGACCTTGTTCGGCGAGATATCGCTTGTTCGCGCCTGGGGTCGGATCGGAGCGCGCGGACAACAGATGGTGCATCTGTTCGACAACGAGAACCAGGCCATCAACCTGTTCCTCGACGTGCTTCGCGAGAAGCGTAAACGGGGCTATCGGCCGAAACCACCAGTGGACAACCCGCGGATCTGATCCGCGCCTCCCTCGTTGCCGATGACAAGACGGTCATAAGCTGACACGGATTCTGTCATTGTTAGAAGATGCGAGGAATTCCATGACCACCACCAATGAAATCGCCGACAAGATCGCCGCCAACAACGGCCTGACGAAGGTTCAGGCGAAAGGCATCGTCGAGGCCGTGTTCCAGGCAATCGCCGATGCCGCAGGCTCCGACGCTGAAACCTCGATCCCCGGCTTCGGCAAAGTGCGCCGCGTCGGCGCGATGTAAGAGTGCAGTTTATGCTGCTGGGATAACTGGGAACTACCCATGCCCTCCGACTTACCTTGGCTGGCAACAGCTGCAATCGGGGAAACTCGACAGGGGACAATAGCATGTCGGGAAAAGGCCGAGGCCGTCGCAGCTATCGCGATCTGATCGGTCAGGGCAAAGCGCGTATGGTGAAAGCTAGACTGCCTGAATCCTAGACCGAGGAACCAGAAGCCGGTGGTGACGCTCAACGATAGCCGATGCGTCATCGAGCGTAGTGGATGATAAGATCATTCCGGGGAGCGACGAAATTTGCCCGTTTGCTCCGCCCCAGTCGCGCTCTCCATCCCCTGCCGGGGACCGAACGGTTGAATGGGACACCTGTCCGCGCTGTATCTCTTTCATTGCGTAAACGCGGGATCGTCTAAACGGGCTGGCATCACCAGACCCACATGACGACGGAGCCGCCATATTAGCCAAACGCCCGGGGTAATGTCCGGGACAGCCGCCTAGAGGCGGACGGCAATGGGTGAAACGCGCCGGGTGACCGGACGGGAATCCCTCTGGCCGGGTGAAGGGCGGCGTGCTGACATGAGATCGGGAGCCTTATGACGACGATTGAGACACGCTGATGCACGTCGATGCCGTGGAAAGACGACTGATCTCGCTACCTGCCCTGTCACGACAGGGAAAGCGGATAAACGGCCTCCATCGTCTTCTGGACTGCCCCAACATTTGGGCACAGGCCTATGAAGCGATCGCCCGAAACTCCGGGGCTCTCACCCCCGGCATTGATCCCCGCAATACGCTTGACGGCTTCTCGCTGGACAGGCTGAACGGGATCATGCGCCGGGTGAAGGAGGGAAGCTACCGCTTCAAGCCTGTTCGCAGGCACTACATCCCCAAGGCGAACGGGAAATTACGCCCTCTGGGCATTCCCGACGCTGACGACAAGCTCGTGCAGGCAGCCGTGAAGCTGGTTCTGGAGCAAATCTATGAACCGAATTTCTCTCGCCGCTCGCACGGGTTCAGACCCAAGCGCTCCTGTCACACCGCTCTGGCATCCATCCAGAAGACGTGGGGCGGAACAGTTTGGCTGGTCGAGGCCGATATTGCCGGGTTCTTCGACAATATTGACCACGACATTTTGATGAATCTGCTGAGGAAACGGATCGATGACGAGCGGTTTCTGAAGCTTATCAGAGGAATGTTGACGGCTGGCTATATGGAGGACTGGAAGTGGCACGCGTCGTATAGCGGCACACCACAGGGCGGAGTAATCTCGCCCTTGCTCGCGAACGTGTATCTCCATGAATTCGATGAGTTCATGGATAGCCTCAAAACCCGGTTCGACCGGGGCATTGAGAGGCCAACGAATCCAGAGTACCAGAAACTGCTCAGCAAGGGGGCGCATTGTCGTCAGCGTATCGCGAAGCTGCGAAGCTCTGGCCGAGAGGCCGAAGCAGAGCGGCTTCGGGCTCAACTGCAGCCTTTGATCGTTGCTGCCCGGAAGCTCCCCAGCAAGGACTTCCACGACACGTTCTTCCGGCGGCTTCAATATGTCCGGTATGCCGATGACTTCCTTATCTCCGTCATCGGCACGAAACAGGAAGCTGCCGACATCCTGAATGAGGTCACATCCTTCCTGCAGGATCAGCTTCATCTTGAAGTCGCACCGGAAAAGAGCGGTATCACAAAGGCAGATGACGGCGGGGTGACCTTTCTCGGCTACGCTGTTCGGTCGACCAAACGTGCGTTTCGCGAGAAACGTGTCACGAGGAAAGGTCGAAGGGCAATGGTCAAGCGGACACCGGTACGCGGAATCCGACTGCATCTCCCAAGGGAGAAGCTGGCGGCCTTTGCTAAACGGAACCGACTTGGCAGCTATCATGCAATACGTGGCGCAATGCGTCCCGAGATGACAATCAGCTCGGATGTCGCCATCATCGTTGCGTATAACGCGATGCTACGGGGATTGGTCGGATATTACCAGTTAGGCAATAACTGGAAAAATGAGATGGCCCCACTCCAACGGGTTTGGTGGTTCAGTCTCATGAAGACTTTGGCGAGAAAGCACAAATGCAGTATCGCGAAGATCTTCAATATCTATTTGCAGCGGCACCAAGGGGATCATGGGCTATGGGTGGAAACCAAAGACGGGCGCAGGTTCGTCGCGGTATTCCAACTCAGGCACGTTGCATCGAAGAAAGTCATGGAAGATTCCCGCATAGATCAGGACCAGCCTTCGTTCTGGTTCTGGGGGCGGACTGATCTTGTTGATCGGCTGCGCGCTCGCTCCTGCGAGTATTGCGGGATATCCGATGTGCCCGTCGATATTCATCACGTTCGACGGATGGCGGACATGAAGGGCGTCTCATGGCTTGCTCGAACCAGAGCAGCTCGCATGCGCAAACGTACCATCGCATGCGAACCTTGCCATCACGCGATCCATGCCGGTCGTCTTCAGCAACGGCTCGACAGAATTGGGGTATTGTCAGCATAGGAGCCGGATGATGGGAAACTATCAAGTCCGGTTCCGTGGGAGGGAGAGAGGGCCGCGTCAACGACCGACCTCCTCCCTACCCGACTTCAAGGTGAAAGCATCACCTGAGCGCGAGGGCCGCAATCCAGCGACCGGAGAGAAGATGACGGTCGCGGCTTCGAAGAAGCTGACTTTCGCGCCTGCCAAGGCGCTCAAGGATGCACTGAACAAGTGATCCCTGACGTGGAGAGCCCCGCCCTGTCGGGCGGGGCATCCAGTCTCAGTCCCGGTTCGACCGGGACCAGATGAGGGAGAGGCCTTCCTCGCCTTCGACCTCGATCAGCGTCGCGTAGATCGGGGCCGGGAAGCTCGGATCGTCGAGCTTGACCGAGAGGTAGTCGCGGCCTTCGTTCGAGGTCTTCTTCCAGGCTGCGCCGAATTCGACCGTAGCTCCTGCGAGGATGCGGTAGTCTGGACCTTTCTCGCTAGTGCGCTCGACGGCGCGGATGGTCGCCTTGACGTTGAGGTTGAGGGTCTTGATGGTACCGGAGAAGCCGTTGCTGGAAGCGGTGAAAGAGCCGATAGTTGCCATTGTCGTAATCCTTTTCGGTTGTTCGGGCCGCGTCCATCGCGGCCTCGATGGCAGTCGATAGGACCGGAGACGATCGGCCCGCACCTGAAAGGCCGAAACGGAGTGGAGGACGGCCATAGGAGAGGCTTTCTTGTCTCGCGAGGAATGGGCGCGCCTCAGCGCACAGGGGAAGAAAACGAGCCGGCCGTTGCGGATGCCGATCGAGCCGAGCATCGCGAGGCGGTCTTTGGTCAGACATGCCCCATCGAGACCGCAGTGGACGTGCCAGCTGGCAGATAAAGGGGTACGGCAATGGCATCATCGAATGGTCGAGGCCAATGACCGCATGTGGGAAGTTGCCGGGAACGGTGCATTGCTTCATCGCGTAGCTGGTTGTGGTGCCATGCCTGAATGACAAGACTGAGGCGTGCTTACTCCCCGCTCGCAGGCTCAGACGGGCCACGTCCCGGCCGGAAGACCAACCAGGGCTTCAAGCCGCTTGATGTTTTCGGCCGATAAACCCGTTCCTTAAAACCAAGAACGGCCGGTCGCGAGAAGCAACCTGGCCGCCAATCGACTTCACCGAATTTAATGCTGCCCTTGCGTGACGTCCGCAAGTGGTGCGGCTCTAACGCTAGTATGATTGCAAATATGGAGCAGGCGACCTCTCATCTGCCGATGTAGGCCGCCAGTTCATCGGGCGTTCCGTTGGGAAAAGCCTGCTTCAGAAAATCCAGGAAGGCAGATACACGCGCGCTGAGCAGTCGCCGCGACGGGTAAAGCGCCCACAGCGCGATCTCGGAGCCCTCAATATTGCCCCAATGCAGCAAAGTCCCGTCGGCCAGATCGTGACTCACCAGCGAAATCGGCATACGAGCAGCGCCCACGCCAGTTCGCACGGCATCCCGAACCATGATGAGTGACGACAGGGCGAGGATGGGCTCGATCCCGATCGTCGCGGGTCCTTCTGAAGTCACGACGTTCCAGGTCTGCCGATCGCCGCCCCCGCGCACGACACCTGGCACCGAGAGATCTGCCGCCGGCCGTGGAAGATCGGGGCTTGCCACGACGACGAGGCGATCATGCAGAAAGACTCGACCGACGAGACTTTCGTCTGGGTCCGGATTGACCCGAATGACCAGATCATAGCCTTCCTCGATCATGTCCACGGCTCGGTCCTCTGTCGTAACTTCCAGCCGCACGTCGGGATATTTCAGTGCGAAGCCCGCCGCGATCCGACCCATGGCGGTCTGCGAAAACAGCAGCGGCGCGCTGATCCGTAACCTGCCGCGCGGCTTGTCCCCGCCCGCCGCGATGGTGGCCGCTGTTTCGTCGAGCTCCGTCAGCAAAGCGGCTGTACGCTCATGAAGCGCTCGCCCTTCCTCAGTGAGTTTCAGGTTGCGCGCGCCACGTTCAAACAGCCGAAGCTGAAGGGCAGCCTCCAGTTCCGTCACCCGTCGGGACAAGGTCGCTTTGGGACGGCCGGTTGCCCGCGCAGCTTTGCCGAAGCCACCGTAACGAGCAACGAGGTTGAAGTCCGCAAGCGCGACGAGATCCATGACTGTTTCACCTGTGAGACGCTGCGTCTAAAATGATGGTCTATCGGGTCAACAGTGAACCAACCATATTCGGGGTGTCAAGCAAACAAACCGGAGAAACTTCCATGACCATTCTCGTTACCGGCGCCACAGGTAATATCGGCGGCCAAGTCATCCAGCACCTCGTCGACCGCGGCGCTGATGTCCGCGCTCTCGTCCGCGACTCTTCCAAGGCCAATTTCCCGGCAGGCGTTGCCGTTGTCAAAGGTGACTTCCTCGACATCGACTCCCTGCGTACCGCCTTCGACGGTGTGTCGACGCTCTTCCTGCTGAACGCTGTCGCACCAGACGAGTTCACACAGGCTTTGATCGCCCTCAACGTCGCCCGCTCGGCTGGCATCGAACGCATCGTCTATCTCTCTGTCATTCACCCTGATGTCTACGTGAACGTGCCGCACTTCGCCGGCAAATTCGGCGTCGAGCGGATGATCGAGCAGATGGGCTTGGCGGCGACGATCCTGCGTCCTGCCTATTTCATCCAGAACGATCTCACGATCAAGGACGTCATCACAGGCTACGGCGTCTACCCGATGCCGGTCGGGACCAAGGGCCTTGCCATGATCGACGTTCGCGATATCGCGGAGATTGCCGCCCTTGAGCTGCTGCGTCGTGAACAAGCCGCACAGCCGCTGCCGCTCACCCGCATCAACCTGGTTGGCCCCGACACACTGACCGGAACGGACATCGCCGCCATCTGGTCGGACGTACTCGCTCGCCCAATCAATTATGGCGGTGGCGATACAGCAGCCTTCGAGCAGAACCTCAAGCAATTCATGCCTCCGTGGATGGCTTACGACATGCGCATGATGGGCGAGCGCTTCCTGACCGACGGAATGCTGCCAGAGGGTGGCGACGTCGAGCGCCTGACGACGCTTCTCGGCCGTCCGCTCCGCTCCTATCGCGACTTCGCCTCGGAAGCCGTGGCCGCTGCCTGAGGCAATCGCCTACAATTTCAAACAGGGACAATCGTCATGATCTATTCGACCGCAACCGTTCCGGTGAATCCGGAAGGCGGAACAAAACTCACCCGGGAGCAGGTCTGGAAGGGCCTGGAGCTGAAGGCGCGCGATGCGCGCCTCTTTCTCCCGCCCGGCCTCTGCACCCGCTGCGAAGTCGTCGAGGAAAGCGCTGTCCATTTCGTGCGCGAAGCCACCATCACCGGCTTCCACATCAGGGAGATCATTACCCTCGAGCCCCAGAGCAAGGTCACCTTCTTCCAGGCCACCGGCCCCCGCGAAGGCGCCATTATCAACGAGGTATTCGAGAATGAGGCCGGCGCACTGCAGCTGAAGTTCTACTGCTACCTCGGCCTGCGCGGCAAGGAGCATGATGGCCCCGAGGAACAGGCTGAGCAAGCCCAGTTTGACAGCGACAAGGGCTACAAATCGGCCCTGCTGTCAACGCTGAAGCGGACCCGCGAACTGCTCGCAGAGGGCAGGCTCTGATCGCCGCCAGCAACAATCAGCAACAAATCTAACAGGCGGCCTCTTGAGGCGCCCTGCCTTTCAAGAGGACCGAAGCCATGTCCATCACTGAAACACATTTCGCCGCCGCACCGAAGATCCTGGTCCTCGGCGCCACCGGGCCGACCGGCCGCCATATCGTCAGCCAGGCTGTAAGCCGCGGCTATGACGTCACCGTTCTGGTGCGCTCGCCGGAGAAGGCCGCGGGCATGAAGGGAGCGAAGATCATCGTTGGAGACGCACGTGACGAGAACGTGTTGCGCCGGGCCGTCAAGGGTCGCGATGCCGTCATCAGCGCACTTGGAACACCCGCAAGCCCGTTTCGTGAAGTCACCCTTCTCTCGACCGCAACCCGGGCGTTTGTCAGCGCCATGAAGGCAGAGCGCGTCTCGCGTCTCGTCACCGTCACCGGAATGGGCGCTGGCGATAGTGCAGGCCATGGCGGGTTTCTGTTCGACAAGTTGATCTTCCCGCTGCTCCTGCGCAAGGTCTATGCCGACAAGAACCGTCAAGAGGACATCATCAAGGGCAGCGATCTGAATTGGACCATTGTTCGTCCTTCGATCCTCAACAATAAGTCAGGACGCACCACGATCCAGACGCTCACGGATTTGACCCAGTTCCGCGGAGGCTCCATTTCGCGCGAGAACGTTGCGACTTTCGTGCTGGATCAAGTCACTACGGATCAGTGGCTACACAAGTCACCCTTGATCACCTGGTAGCGTTGGCTTGAACGGCCTGTCGAAGCGTGAAATGCCGGAGAGGGGATCGCAGCCATCTAAGTCACGCACGCATAGCTGCACTGCACAAAAATCAGGTGCAGTGCGATGAAAATTCGGGCATACTGACTTCAGCTGATGCATATGGCGGCTTCCTCCCAGTTCCGCCGCAGCAGCTGTTCCCCTCTGGAGGTCCATGACCTTCACACTTTATGGGCCGCGGTTTTCCGTCGGCCCTTTTTTCTTGTTCCGAAACACGTCGCAACGGCGTTGCGGGCATTGGAGAAAAGCGGGGCCGAAGCCCCGCGGCTCGGCTACTCGAAGGCTGACATCTGGGCCGTCGCGGCTTGTCTGTCGACGGAGTTGGCGGGCTGTTCGACCGTGCGCTCGTAAGGCTTCCAGGTTTCGCCCGTGATGTCTTCGTAGGCAGAGACGGCGCCTTCGGCTGCCATGCGAAGCACGTGGGCCTGCAGGCCCATGTCGGCTGCGAACTCGCGCTTGCGCCGGGCGCGGCTGTCGAAACCGACAGGGCCGTCGAGGTCCTCGTCTCTGGTATCGTTGGAAAGCTTCGTGGTGAGGTCGCGGGCCTCGGTGACCGCGCGGCTGTAGAATTGCCCGGCGCCGTAGGCGGAACCGACGAAGGATCCGACGATGCGCTGCATGTGTATCTGCATGGCCTTTTCGGCGAGGCCGTCCTTCAGGGCATCGGCGCTTTCGATCAACTGGCCGCGGTGGAGATCGCGGATCCCGTCGCTGTCGATGAGGGCAAGGCCGAAGCTTTCGGAGATGCGCAGTGCCTGGGCTGTATCGGGGCAGGCGTGCCCGACCATTTCGAGTGAGGTGGCGCGCTGGGATTTTGCGGGGCGGCTTTTCTGGGTGGAGCGGTTGAGCGGTGCCATGATCGGATCCTTTTGAGCGATGTTTTAGCGAAGCCCGGGGTGCCGGTTGTCGTCCGGCTCAGCCCCTCGGGTGCGGGCAAAAGGACATGGGCGTCAGCGGCCCGGCCCAAGGTCAGGGCATTGCTAAGAGGAGCGGGGAAGGTTTGCGGATGGTGCTGCCCGCCGCAAGCGGGCTGCGCCAGACGCGGGCCTGCCCTGCGACGAGGCGATGATCCTGCCGCAACGCGGCGCGCCAGCGGCCTTTGACCGGGACGCGCCCATGTCAGACCGCAGCAAACCCGAGGTGCTGTGCCGGCCGACGATCTGGTTCACGACAGCATGATGCAATCGCCATGGGGATCCGACCTTGGCAACGCCGCGTCACCCACACAGGGCACTGACAAATCTCGGTCCCAGCACACTACAGTGCAAGCCGGCAGCCCCGTGCCCGCGTCCGCGCTTCGATCAAAGTGTCACTGCTCCCCCGACTTGGACGGGTTTTCCGCTCGCACCCGGCTCCGTTGATATGCGTGCTATGATCTGGGGCAGGCCATGCCGTGCCTTGCATTTCCAACGCGCCTTCGTACGCCTTGTCCGCTCCGCCCGCCGGGACCGGCAATCCTGCTGCCGTGCCCAGATCCTGCGATAAAACGCGATGACATCGATCACCGGATTTCGCTGACCGTCGATGTTGGTAGGAGATTCGGCTGTCATGGCCGCGCCGCCCAGGTCACGAAGCTGGACGGACCATCATATGGCTCGTGCTTGACTGGATCGATGACAAAGCCATAGCGGCCGATCACGTAGTCGGAGCCTGGAACCAGAAACCGCCGTCCACCCGTCTCGCCGCGGATCCCGCCCAGCGTCGCGATGCACTCGACAAAGCCGGGCTTGTGATCGGAATTGAGGGCTGCGATGACCACCCAGTCGTTGCGATGCCGCCTTTCCAATTCCTGTCGGGCTCGCGTATGAGACTGACTGCCATCCAGTGTGACGCCCATGACGCGCTCATAGGCATCAGGGAGATAGTCGCGAAGTGTGCGATCAGCCAGACCCCACTCATAGGCGGTGAACAGCTTCGGAAAGGTATGGGCAACCTTTGCCCGTTCACAATCCTCCTCATAAAATCCGCCGACATTCCGGAAGAGAGCGTGGACGGCCGGGTTGGCACTTTCGTCGAGATGAAACCCGCCGTGGCTGGCCGTCGAATGCAGAACGATGCCGTCGGCATATCGCCGCGAGACCTGCGCCGTACCCCATGGCGTCGATGCTCCTGCTCGTATCGTCGGCCGGTCCAATGCCCTTAGTTCAGCCTCATGAACCGCTTTTTCTGTGGCCGTGTCATAATGGATCTCCGCCATGACAAACTCCTTCTGATTGCTAGAAACAGAAACGCCGCCGGCATCAGCCAGCGGCGTCGGTTCAAATTCGTTTGCCTGGTGCTACTCGGCGGCCTCGCGGAAACCCTCGCCAGCCTCTTCCTCGGTGGCGAAATGCTCTACGAGGTCACCACCGAGAAGCTGATCTTTGAGCGGATCGGAATCGGCGTGGGCATCCCCCAATCCGCTGTCAGCGCTGACGTAGCGTCCAACCCACGACCGCACGTCATCAGTGGATGGAGCAAGCAGCGCCGCCGGATGCACCAGCTTTCCCTCGGCAAAATGCTCAACCAGAGCCGCACGGGTATCCTTCACCTTGATCCGGCCGGGCACGCCCGCCGTTTCTGCGGTCGCTTCCAGCGCGTTGCGCGACAGGCATGAGAGGAAGTCTTCCGTGGCCATATTGGGCAGGAAATGATCAGCGCCGATCGCATCGCCGGCAATACGGGCGATCAGGCCGCTATCGGAGCGATTGCGCCGGAGGGACAGGACTTCGATCAGCACCAAGCGCGCAGCCTGCACCAGCGTCTCGCGATCGAAGGACAGCTTGCCGTCCTCGCCGATCAGCCGGGCAACATGCGGACCGCATTTCGCATGACCGTAGGGATTGTCCGACGCACCGCTAGCGACCGTGACATTCGTGCCGGTGAAGGCCAGAATGAGCAGAGCCATCAGCGTATCGTCCTCGATCGGCGCACGGGCAAGCGCCTCGTGCAGAGCGTCGGTGCGAAGATCGCCGATCATGTCGAGACCCTTCTGGGTCACATCGGGACGCGATTTCGGCGCCTCGACTTCCTCGACGACAGTCTCGACGCCATCGGCATCCCTGACCAGCTTCGGCTTCTTCACTTCGGGCATGCGGTAGGCAACCGACTGGACCGACCCGTCGCGCGCATTGATGTACCAACCGGTCAGGTCGCCCTTTCCGGCCTTGCCGTAGACCTGTTGTGCCTTGGCCGGGAGCTTGGCCTGGCCGTATTCGTTGGCCTCTATAACCGAACCGCGCTTGGGCAGATTGTTGGCAAGCCACTCCTGCTGCGCCCCGAGAAACGCCTCGACATCAGTGGTATAGCGGCTGTCTTCATCGGCGGGTGCAAACAGGTCCTCGACCCAGGTAATGCCGTAAGCCTGTGCCAGTTCGTCGCCGAAGCTTGCGTGCTTGGCGAGCATTCGGGTCGTGGTCAGTGCGCGAGCCACCTCCCACCACGACACCTGCGGGTCCTGCTTCTTCGGCTTGTATTTCTTCCAGACCTCTGCCTGGTCGTCCTGACCGGCGGCGGCGATCGTGCGCAGCTGCTGTTCGTTCGGCATATCGCCGCGCGCCATCTGGTCGAGCATGGCGGGCAGGATGTTGGCGAGCAGCCGCAGCTTTCTGATCTGCCGACTCGGAAGTGCCAGCGCCATGGCGATCGACTCCTCGGTCCATCCGAGAGCCACCAGTCGTTCAATCGCGCGCCACTGGTCGACAGGGTTCAGCGGTTCGCGGGCGATGTTCTCCGCAAAGGACTGCATGGCGCCGAGATCGTCGGAGGGATCAGCTAGCAGCAGCGGGATTTCCAAGAGATCCGCTGCAATCGCCTGTGTCGCGCGGCGGTGACCGAAAACGATGATGTAGCTGTTGCCGCCATCCGGATCGAGTTTGACGATCGGTGGCTGCACGACGCCTATGGCCCGGATCGATGCGCAGAGCAGCGCGTCGGACTGTGGCGAGGATTTCGACTGACGGGACCGGTCGGGATTGTCTTTCAAGCTGCGCGGATCGGCTGTAATCAACTGCATGGGAATGACCTTTCGGTTTCGGGCGGACGGATTGTCCTTGCCTCCTCATCTTCTTCTCGAAGACATCTCCCGAACCGCAGGACGGGGCGGCGGCTGCAATTGCGCCGGAGCAGACCTGGCTTGCGCGCGAGCGGGGCACACCTGCCTTGCGAAGCAGGCTGGCCCGGTCTCGGCGACCGGCGCGATTGAGGGAACCGGCAGCCGTCGAACCGTCCTTGCGAACCGGTTTCCTTCACCTTGTTCCCCCCTCCCTCGTCGTCCTCCCTTCCATTTCCCAGCGATGTCACACGATTTTAAGCAATTGCTGCTGAACTCTGGCCATGACAAAGCCGCCGCGCCAGAAATCCCAGCCGCTTTTGCGGGAGACGGATCTTCCGATCCGCTCGCGACCGCTTAAAGCCCGCGATCCGGCGCAACCGCAGCTCCCGTTCGACCCGATGCCCGATCGCATCGAGCCGTGCCTGGCGCTGTTGAAAGCAAAGCCGCCGTCGGGACCGGACTGGATCTACGAGATCAAATGGGACGGCTATCGTGTTGCCGTTCACATCGAGCCGAACTCGGTGCGGATCATCACCCGTGGCGGCCACGACTGGACAGACCGGTTTCCGGCAATCGCAGCCGCTGCGCGCAAGCTCGGCGTCGGGACGGCCATCCTCGATGGGGAAGCCGTCGTCCTTGATGTCGAGGGCCGCTCGGACTTCGGGGCGCTGCAGCGTTCACTTGGCGGGCGCGGCGGCAGACGAGCGTCAGAGGATGCTATTCTTTACGCATTCGACCTGTTGTATTTCGATGGCCATGACCTGACGAAGATGGAGTTGTCCGGACGCCGTCACCTGCTGGAAGACCTGATCGGCGAAAGCGGAGGCGCGATCCGCGTTTCGCAGGAAGTAGAAGCCGATGGCGCGGCACTTCTGGCGGCCGCCTGCGAACACGGCTTGGAAGGCATCATCGCCAAGCACCGAGACAGTGCCTATCGATCAGGCCGGCTCGGCGACTGGCTGAAGGTCAAATGCATTCAGAGCGACAGCTTTGTGATTGTCGGATACGAGCCGTCCACCGCGGCGCGGGGCGGGATCGGCAGCCTCCTGCTCGCGGCCTATCAGGGCGGAGCGTTCGTCTATATCGGTTCGGTCGGAACTGGCTTCAAAGAGAGAGATGCACTCGAACTGCGCCGGATGCTGGACACGCTGAAGACCAGGCGCGCGCCGGTTGCGGTCGATAAAAAGGGGGTCGTCTTCGTTCAACCGACGTTGATTGCCGAGATCGAATATCGAGCCTGGACCGACGACGGCAAGTTGCGGCACGCCTCGTACAAGGGCCTGCGGGAGCTGCAGGACAACGCAGCGATCTACAAACTCGGCGTGTAGCTTCCGAAGGTGCCAAAACGAAAGGGCGCTCGACCCTTTCGGGGAGCGCCCTTCCAACCCGGACAGTTTCAAACGCGCGGCAATCGCCACTGCAGGAAACTATCGAAACGGGTGATGACCGATAGATGTGTATCGTCCGACCCTGTTTCAAGTGACGGTGGATAGGCCGCTGTTTACGCAGCTTCCTGGCGATCCTCCTCTGGTTCGTCCGCGGTTGCCGCCAGATCCCGTTCGATCTCGTCCAGTTGGCTCAGCTTGAGTTCGAGCTCCGCTTCGAATGAGAAGCTTTCACCCAGACGCGGCGTGTAGGAGGCGAGGCGACGTTTCGCATCGGCGAGGCGAATGCGATGGCTTTCTTGTTCCTGTTCAAAACCGCCAAGCGCGTGCTCGAGCCGGGAGATGGCACCGATGGGCGTCGTGGTGACGGCCAGGGCGATCTCGTAGTCACCACCTGTACGTTGAAGCAGCGTGTCGTAGCGATAACCGTCATGGCCGAACCGCTCGCCATGATAGGCGAGCTCGAAGCCGCCGATCGTGGCAATGATCATCTCCTTCTCCTGCTGTAGCTGAACCAGGGTCAGGATTTCCTTCATCAGCCCGCGTCCAGCAAGTTTGCGCTCGTCGAACTCCGCACTTCCGACCTGCATCACGAATGCATCGCCCGCGGTCGGGGCCAGACGGTCGATGTCCTTGCCCACGTCTCCAATGCGGCGGCTGGAAAACTCGATATCCCGTTCGGCATCGCGGATCTGGCGCCGGATCGCATGCTGATCGTCGATATGGGCGGCACGCAGTCGATCGAGACGGGCAATCTCGGCCTCCAGTCCCGCCTTCTGCATCAGCCGCTCGTCGCCGGACGCGATGGCCTTGGCCATGGCGAATTGGTTGGCCTGCCCCTCGCCCATGTCCTCCAGCCGGCGGACGCTAGTGTCGCCGGACAGTGCCGCCGCGATGAAGCGGGCCTTGCGCTCATTGTTCTGCCACATGGTGGCGTCGAGACTCCCGAGCGTCGCATAGGCGAACACATCGACTTCGTCATGCTGATTGCCCTGGCGAATAATGCGGCCTTCGCGCTGCTCGATCTGCGAGGGCAGCCAAGGCACGTCGAGATGGTGCAGCGCCCTCAGCCGGGCCTGTACATTGACGCCGGTCCCCATGGTTTCGGACGAGCCGATCAGCACGCGAACCTTGCCGGCATTGAAGTCGTTGAACAGCCGCTGCTTGGCGTCCGACTTCTTGTAGTCCTGCATGAAAGCGATTTCGGAAGCCGGCACGCCAAGGCGGACGAGCTCATCGCGGATCCATCGGTAGGCAGAAAAGCCGCGCGTGGCCTCGACATTGATCGTGCCGAGATCGGAGAAGATCAGTTGGCCGGCGCCCGGCCGGTCGAACGGCTTGCCGTCTTTGCGACGATACTCTGCCTCTCCCGTTTCCTGCCAGATCCGGTGGGTGTTCTGGACCAGAGCGTTCAGCTTGTTGACGGCCTCATTGCCCATTGCCTGATCGACGAGGCGCAGATCAATGGCAGCGTGCCGACCGTCGGTGATTACCGAGAGCAGGATGTCATCGCCGGGCTTGGCCGGGCCATCGCGCATCTCGATCGCCTTGATCCGCGCGTCCAGCTGTTTCTGGTAGGACTTGAAAGCGGCCGTCGGCTCGGCGGTGACGATCTGGCGCTTGCCGCCAGAGACATCGGGAACCTTTACATAGGTCCTGAGATCGACCGGCAGCACGACGTCGGCGAAGGAGCGGAACATGGCAATCAGTTCCGGCACATTGACGAACTGGCTGAAGCGCGTGACCGGCTTGTATTTACCCGAGGGCTGCAATTCGAGTTCCGTCGAGGTATCGCCGAAGGTCGAGGCCCAGGCGTCGAACTCGTGCAGACCACGTTCCGACAATGCAGCGGGATCCATCATCCGCTGCACCGAGAACATCTCGCCCAGCGTGTTGGTGATCGGCGTGCCCGACGCCAGCACCAGCGCCCTGCGCGGATTTTTCGACTCGATGAACCGGGATTTGACGAACAGGTCCCAGGTGCGCTGCGAACCGTTCGGATCGATACCGCGCAGGGTCGACATGTTGGTGGCGAACGACAGCTTGCGGAATTCCTGCGCCTCGTCGACGATGATCTGGTCGATCCCAAGCTCGGAGATCGTGAGCAGGTCATCCTTTCGCGTCGCCAGCGCTTCGAGCCGTTCCTTGTGACCTTCCTTCATGCGTTCGATGCGCTTGCGCGATAGCCGGTCGTCGCGTTCGACCTTGGTCAGCAGCTCTTCGTAGAGTTCAAGCTCATCCTGGATCATCTGTGCTTCAAAGGCCGATGGCACGGAGATGAACCGAAACGCCGAATGGGTGATGATGATGGCGTCCCAGTTGGCGGTGGCAGCCCGCGACAGGAAGCGATGGCGCTTCTCCCTGACGAAGTTCGTTTCGTCGGCGACGAGGATGCGGGCGTTCGGATAAAGAGCGAGAAACTCCCGTGCGGCCTGGGCCAGGCAATGGCCGGGCACGACAAGCATCGCCTTGGCGATCAGACCCAGCCGCCGCTGCTCCATGATCGCAGCCGCCATGGTCAGCGTCTTTCCAGCACCGACGGCGTGGGCAAGATAAGTGGCGCCGGCGGAGATAATCCTCCAGATGCCGCGTTTCTGATGCCCATAAAGAGAAAAGGCGCCTGAGGCGCCGGGAAGCTGGAGATGATCGCCGTTGAAGGCTCGAGGCACGATATTGTTGAAGGTGTCGTTATAGACCCGTGCCAGCCGGTCGGTGCGATCCGGATCGGACCAGATCCACGACTGAAAAGCCGTTTTGATCTTGGCGAGCTTTTCTTTGGCGGCTTCCGTCTCCACCGTGTTCAACACCCGACGCTCGGTCTCGCCGTCGCGGACGGTGTCAAAGATCTGCGGCACGGACGAATTGAGAGCGTCGGACAGAAGCTGGCCGGCATGGCGGCGATGGGTTCCCCATTCGGTGGTGCCTGCCGCAGACCATTCAAGCTGACGGGCATTGACCGTCCAGGTCGCCAGTTCCGGCAGATGGTGGATGGAGATGTCGGCGTCCATCGTCTGTTTGACGAAGGCGACAACGTCATCGACCGGGATCCACGGCGCGCCGAGGCGTGCGGTAATATCCGAGGGCCTGAGATCCGGTGGCTGCACCCGCTCAAGCGCTGCGACATTACCGGCGAAGGTGGGATCGAGGTCCGCGGCGGCGCGAGCAACAGTGAGCTTCGACCGGACCGCACCGGACAGATAGGCATTGGCCGTCTGCCAGGAGCCGTCGGATGGATCGCGGAAGATCGCCTCGCCTAACTCGCCGAGGACGTCCTCAACGTCGCGATGCAGTAGCTCGGCAATGTGATCGGGATCGACATGTCCGCGTTCGTTCAGAACGACAGCGAGCGCATCTGATGCCGAGGTGATCACTGGTGCCGGGGGTGGAGCGATCACCCGTTCTGTAAAGATCGGCCCGGGCTTGGCGGCGTTGGTCTCCAGATCATAGTCCTCGATCGAGGCGACCAGCCAGCAATCGGGATCGTCGAGGAACGGCGCGAGGTTCGGCCGGCGGTGGACCTCCCTGACCTCCCCCGTCTCCTGATCCTCCGATGTCGAGACAGAGGTGAAGTTGATCGGACCGAACTCGCGCACGAAACTGGACCAGGCGATGCGCAGCGCGACCTGCGCCTTTTGCCAGGGCTGGTCGCGCTCCTGAAACTTGAGGATCAGCCGGACCGCGTCGCGGATCGGGATCAGCTTCCGGATGATCAGGGCGTGCTTGGCGAAGATGCCGTCGGTCCTGCGGCCCTTCCTGACTTCGACCGGGACAGCGATCCCGTCCACCACCTGCATCAGCGCCGTGGCCTTGCCGATGAAATAGCTGCCCTCGCGCACCCTGGGATCGTCGGACCGCTCCGCAGAAGCTCCCGCCACCTCATCTTCGAGTTCGAAATCGATCGCCGTCACATCGCCATCGTAGATGTCAGCTGGTAACTGAGTGATTGCGGAGTTCAGAACTTCATCAAGATCGTCACAGGTGGGTAGGCAGGCATAAGTCTCCCCGAAAGGTCCCGAAGTGATCGCATGGCGTCCGAGCACCATCTCCGGACGATCGACGAACCACCTGTTGATACGGACGCTACCGCCCTCGCCCTCCAACCCAACATCCCCGAGATCCAGCCAGCTGTCGTTACCAGCCGTCTCATCCGCTCGACGCTTCTGGAAGAAGAGGATATCGATGACGACATCCGTGCCGGCGTCCGCCCGAAAACTGCCCTCGGGCAAGCGGATTGCACCGATGAGATCGGCCATGCCAGCGATGTATTCGCGGGCGCGGGCATCGACCTTGTCCATGGTGCCGGACGACGTGACGAAGGCTGCAAGACCGCCCGGCTTCAGCCGATCGATGGACTTGGCGATGAAATAGTCATGCAACCGAAAACCGATAGAGCGGAAAGCCGGATCGCTCCGCACTGTCCGATCCGAAAACGGCGGGTTGCCGATCGCC
The DNA here is from genome assembly GCF_000172795.2 of Rhizobium sp. CIAT894. NCBI lineage: Bacteria > Pseudomonadati > Pseudomonadota > Alphaproteobacteria > Hyphomicrobiales > Rhizobiaceae > Rhizobium > Rhizobium sp. CIAT894. Next base: position 61,273 of record NZ_CP020949.1, on the reverse strand, counting down.
AGATCGAATTGGGCGGGCAAGTCCGTGCGCGAAAAATCACCGGTGATGATTTTCGCACGCGGCTGCAGCAGCCGGACGATGCGGGCGGTCACCGGATCGAGCTCGACACCGGTGACATGGCTTACCGTCGAGAGCGCCTCCGGCATCAGCGCTGGAAACATGCCCGTGCCGATCCCCGGCTCCAGGATCAGGCCGCCCTTGAACCCCATGCGGACCAAGCCTGCCCAGATGGCACGAACGATAAACTCAGGCGTGAAGTGGGCATATTGGGTGCAGCGCGCCAGAGATGCGTAGTCCCCTGCCGCCACGGCGCGTTCAAGATTGCCACCGAGTTCTTCCCAACCCTTGCGAAACGCATCGTCGCCCGGACGTCGGAATATGCCGTTGGCGAGATCCGATGCACCGAAGCCGGTGAACTTGATCAACCTTGCCTGCTGGTCAGGTCGGGCCGGTAATCCTTGACGCTCGAGCTCGTTGGCCAGCACGATGGCGGAGATGTTGTCATGCGCCCGGTCGCGCCAGGTTTTGCCGAGACCGCGAGAACTCTGCAGGCTGAAATTGACCTTCGTCCGTATCTGCGGTGTGGGCTTCGGTTCTTTGCGGACCGCCGCGGCTGGCGCCGGTGTCGAGGGCTGGGGGTCGATATCGATATCGGTTCCGAAATCTGCTGCGAAACCCGGCACACCGAGATCGAAACCGGATGCGGGAGCTGTAGTGCCGAACAGGTCGATGGTGAAAGGATCGTCATGCGCCATTGGAAAACTCCTGTGAGGTGGCGCGCCGAGACACACTCGCTGTGGTGCGGGTGTTGCCAGGGCGCAAATATTGAGGTTTGGAAGTGAAGGCTGCCGTCAGGCAGCGATAGTTTCGGGCAGTAGGCGGAACTGCACCGGCAGCTTGGCGGCGATCTCCTCGTCGGTCAGATCATCAAGCAGCTTCCAGATCTTGCCTTGTGCCGAGGGATAGACGAGCACGATTTGGCGATTGCGCAGGTCGGCCGGAAAGCGACCGTCGGCATAGCCACGAAAATCCGGACCGGTCGCGCTCCAGATATGATCGAGCTTTTCCTGTCGGTTCATCGCGCGGACCGGACGGGATTCGCGGGTGATGATTTCGGCGCGCATCCGGTCAGGTGACTGGCGGTCGCCCAGGTCGCAATATCCGTGAAACCAGCGGGAGCCATCATCGATCGTCAGCGCGAAAAAGACACTGGTGACGCTTGCGGCCAGAAACTCCCGCATGGCGAACATGTCCCCGCGATAAAAAAGCGGTGGCAGGATCTCGAACATATGATCGTGGTCTGCTTTTGTGATTTCGAACCATTCGCCGACATAGCGCCTGCCGGAAATACGGTCATCGTCGAATGGCGATTGGCTATGGCGATTGAACAGGGCGTACATTTCGTGGCGGGTGGCCACACCTTCGAACACCTTACGGATAGCGGGGGAAACAAACATCTGCGGCTCCTTGGGGTTGCGACTGAAGCGAAGCCTGATCGACCTCTCCTTTCAGTCCTTTTGGTCACCCCTCCTCAGCCGGCGCTTCGCGGGCAGCGGGTCAAGGGCCGCCATCAGGCGGGCGGCAGCTTCACCCTTGATGCGCTGGCCGCGTATGCGGCAGCTCTCCTCTCTCCCTCCTCTCCTTCAATTCCTCATTCCAATCCTCAGCTTCCGGCCTCAGCCGCGAGAAATCGCAACCGGCGCTGTCCGCCATCTGGCGCAGGCGATCGGCGAAAACCTCACCCTGAACGTTGTTGTCGGTCGCGGCCACCAGCCACGCGCCTTCCCCGGAAGCCAGGGTCTCCAACGCCTGAGCGGTCTGCGGCGACCAGCCGCCACCGGTGCTGACATAGAGCGTGTCGGATCGTGTCTGCTCGATCGCGGCCAGGCTGAGTGCATCGATTGCCGCCTCTGTGACGCAGATCCGACGAGCGCCATCCATTCCAAACTGGAAGAGCGCCTTGGCACCACCGGTGGAAAACCCGCGCCAGTCCGGTCCGCGCTCCTCCCAACCGATGACAACGCCAGCCTCATCGACATGCTTTGCCCACATCGAGCCATATGGGCCTTCTCGAAGAACGTCCGCCTCGATCGCCGCATAGATGACCTGCCATGGCAGCGCCCGTTTCTGTCGAAGATAGCTCCACGTCGCCGATGCGCGCCACGGCCGCTTTCTATGGTTCCAGCGTTCAGCGATCGAAGCCACCGCCTGCTTTTGATGGCGAGGCTTCTCCCAGATCGGCGCGGTCGGCTGAAACGCGATGAGATCGCCAATTACCGTCAGGGCTTCCGTAAATCCAATACCACGCAGGTAGCTTACGAGCGCGAACACATCGCCCTTGGCATCCGAACGGGCGTCGAACCAGCCCCTGCCGGCGTGGATGACGATGATGATGTCGTCGTCGCGCCGGAATTTGATTGCCCGGCGCGTGCTCTCTTTCCTATCTATCGCGAAGCCCTCTTGCTCGAGGACGGCTGCGCAGCCCACCCGGGTACGCAGCTCTTCGATGTCATTCTTTTCCATAATCACCTCCTTTAGCTTTCCTGATTTTTCGGACTGGCAGCGCCCAGGCCGTGAAGATGGAAGCGCGCAAGGGCGCGGTTCACAATCTGCAGATCTGCGAGACAAGCTCGCGGCGAAGCCTCCCTTGCGCGCGCATCAGCGCAAGCGGCACGCGCTCCCCCGAAGGGCTGATCGGCTCAATGAGCCGATCCGTAGGCAAAGGGGTCATAGATATTGATGATGGCGTCTTCATCGCCGTCATACTCGTCGGAAACCATGATGCCGATCTCGCCATCGATTTCGAAGAGGGTGACCGGCACCATCAGGGTCCGGGCGAGATCGAATGCGTGGTTTTGTGCGAGTCTGAGATTCGACATGTGAGGCTCCATCCGTTGGCGGGGCCGATCCCCGCTCGATGGCGCCCGTTTGGTCCAGGCCCGGCCGCGGTCACCTCTGCGGCGCAGCCGGAGAGGTCGCAGCTTGCTGGCGAACCCCTCGTGGGTTGACCGTCCAAGGACGGGACTGGATTAGGGATGCCGGACAAGAGAGCGGGATCGGAAATGCCAATGGTTTGGAACTTTCGTTGATCCGGTCCGAATTGCAGGCGAACCATCCGATCATTCGATCCGTCGGCGGTTAAAAAGCCCGGATAGCATTGGGTGAATTCTGCCTTTCGTATGGCAGCGGGATTGCCAAAGTCGCTTCTGATGCGCTCCGAACGCCCTCGCCGAGACGGTCATCCGGGATGAAAGCCCGCACGGTAAAGACTTGGTGGCAGCAAGACTTAGCTCAGCCACCTGCCCTACCCAATGGGTGATGCCAGGAATTAAACTTTGGTAGCGTGACAATCCAGAAGTGCTGGAAATGAAGCATTTTAGTTGTTCGGCCTCCATCGACGCCAACGAGACGCCTAGTTGTTTGAACGGCTGCCAGCCGCCTGTAACGGTTGCACGGTAGCCCCCATGCGGTCGCGTCATTGACATTGAGGATGATGGCTGTCATCTTGACGTTTAGGATGATGAACGTCATCCTCTTTGTTATAGACCAAACGGCCCGCGCACACGTCCTGTGCCTAGTGCCCTAAGCGAAGGAATCTTTCGGATGAGTGCTCCACTAACCCAGTTCACGATCACCGAGGCTGCGCCGGGATATTGGCGGGTGACCTTCAACAATCCGCCGCTGAACTTTTGCGATCAAGAGACCCTCATCGAGCTGCAGCGGATCGTCGGTCTCATCGAGGCCGATGACACGTTGCGGGTGGTCGTGTTCGATAGTGCTGACCCGGATTTCTTCGTCAATCACTACGACGTCTCCCGATTCGCCGATTTTCCCCTGACGCCTGGGCCGACTGGTCTGCCGACGTTCATCGATGCCACGACGCGGTTGACCAGTTCCCCGGTCGTGACGATCGCATCGATTAGGGGTCGCACTCGCGGTGGCGGGTCTGAGATTGCGCTGGCATGTGACATGCGTTTTGCCAGCCTGGAGCGAGCGATCTTCGCTCAGATCGAAGTCGGGGCGGGCGTCTTCCCAGGCGGTGGCGCAACAGAACGCCTACCACTCCTCGTCGGACGGGCCAGGGCGCTTGAAATCGTGCTCGGCAGCGACGATTTCGACGCTGCAACAGCAGCGAACTACGGATGGGTGAATCGCGCACTCCCGGATGATGAACTCGACGCCCACGTCGACAACCTCGCCCGTCGCATCGCGTCGTTCGACAAGCCTGCGCTCGCCGAGGCGAAGCGGCTGATCAACCGTAGAACCCTGCCGTCCGCTGAGGACCTAATGCAGACACAGGAAGCTTTCCTCAACGCGTTCTCTTGGCCGACGGTCCCTGAGCGGGGAGCCCGAATCGCGCAAAAGCGCGACGAAGTGGGTCCTGACTTCGAGGCACGCATGAGTTATCACCTCGGCAATCTCGGCACCGAAACCCAATGACACCAAGATCGCCCCCCTGGAGGGGGCGAAACCTTGGCGTCCATTCGTCTGAAAATGATGGTTACCAAACTCGTTAGGATATACTGGTGTCGCATTGAGGCGGGAGGTTTATTCATGGGTAGTTCGAAAGCTGACAAGGCGGCAAGCCACAATCGAATTATCGATATCGCCGCGACTCAAATGCGCCGCAGTGGCATTTACGGTGTCGGAGTGGCGGAGCTGATGCGGGAAGCCGGCCTGACGCACGGCGGCTTCTACCGTCATTTCGAATCCCGGGATGAACTGGTCGGCGCCGCGGTGGAACGCGCCTTGGCTCAGGGAAGTGCGCGGACTTTGGCTGCGTCCGGCAAAGGTGGCAGACGGGCGCTCGAAGCGATCGTCGACGACTACCTCAGTCCAGCCCACCGCGCCCACCCTGAGGCCGGATGCGCAGTGGCCGGTTTGGCTGAGGACATTTCGCGCGCGGATGATCGAACCCGCTCGGCCTACGGACGCCAGGTCGAGCAGTATCTCGAGCTTCTGGCCGGATTGACGCCGGGTACGGACGCCGCTGGTGATCGACGTCGGGCCTGCTTGGTACTCAGCGCACTGGTTGGTGCCCTTGCCATGGCACGAGCAATCGGCGAAGGGGGACTATCCGACGAAATTCTCTCCGACACCGCGACGGCACTCAAGGAGCTTTAGGGCTTTGCAACGCTGCAAGTGGATTCATCGGCTTGACAAATTTTTGCGAACTTTCCTCCACGATCTGAAGCCTGCACTCGAACTAGCCGTCGGCGCCAACGATAAGCCAACCGGAATCGGATTGCTCGACGTGCGTCACAACGACAGGGGACTTTTGACCAAATCCCTCACGACGACGGCGCTCGGCGGAGTCACAGTGCACCCCCTTCAACCAGGCTCAGATAACAAGATCCCACGCTCCGAGCATCACTTGAACCCAATACCAAGCGTGCTCAAAAATTCGAGCATGATGTCATTGACGGCACGCTGGCGCAAAATCCGGGCTTCTCTGATTTCCGTGTCGTCTGCAGCACCTTCAATTTCGAACTGCGCCACGGCGACGTTGCCTTCGCGCAGGTAGCCTTCGTCTGGCTCTGGATCACAAAATCGGGTGAGCAATAGCGTCAGGGCACGTTCGATGACCTCCCGATCGTTGCCTTTCAGAGCCTCTTGGAATTTGGCGATTGCACCGGCGAGCCCGCCTTCTCCGTGTTCGAGGCAGTAGACGAGATCGTGCGCATCTTTGCGCTCACGCCGGTGATCAAAGGCAAACGCCTTCAGGCATGTGAATGCCACGATATCGGCATAGGGGATGGATTCTGTCGAGCGGCCTTTTTCACCCAACAGGTCGGCGGTGACTTCCATCCGGTCGTGGTGTCCGAACACGAGCGACGCGTGAGGGATATTCACGGCAGAAACATTTCCCTCCGTCGGCAGTTCCTGCAACGCGCCACCCCGGAGCTTCGGATCGTCTGCCAAGAACTCCAGAATGACGAGAATACCGTGCTCGGTCATAGTCTGCCAACGCCAGTTGACCTTATTGCCCTTGTCATTTTGCGCTCGCTCGAAGCCCATTTTTTTGAGGTTCTGCTCGAGCGTCCGGTATGCCTCTGTGTCGGCAAGGATCGACAGATCGACAACGACATCTATATCGCCGGTTCCCGCATGAGGCGGGACGTCAGGCGGCCGCTTGGTGACAATGTAGCGCGGTGCCAGCCCACCGACCAGAAAGACGGAGTCCCGCCAAGGGCCGAGACCGCTGAAGAGCGTAACCAGGACGCGCTCGCAGTCGCGGGTAACATCGGCACTGTATTCAGTCAGTATTTGAGGCTTTGTCATTCGGGTACCGCGAGCTTTGTCAGCCGAAGATGTTCGGCCAGCTCCTTTGAGCGACCGCTGCCGAGCTGCAGGAGGTCGAGATAGGTTTGAAGTGGATCCGTGACCCAGACATGACCAACCCGTTGGCGAAACATAAAGTCGTGGCGTGGATTAGAGTCTATAACTCCCAGATTCCAGCCGTCTTTGACAGCCTTTGCTCCCAGTTTTCGAAGAAGGCTTTCGCCGCCGTGATCGATGCGGCAATGGAGCTGGGATATTTTCGAGAGGTGCGGTGCATGGATCTGCCCCGCCATGAGCCCGGAAATTTCGTAGCGAATTCCCGTCTCATCGCAGGTGCGGTCAATCTCATGGATTGCCTCATCGATATTGGCCATCCGCATATAGAACGAGCGGAGCGGCTTTGGCTTAAGCGAAGCGACATAGGAAGACCACTCGTCAAGCAGCGCGCGGGGACTGGAGAGTATCCTTTGCTTCGATGGACCGGCACCCTTGGAGTTCACCCATTCGCGGCGCTCCAGTTCTATAAGAACCTGGGATGCAGTTGTCGGAGATACGGATGCCCGCTCGGCCAGTTCATGCACACCGAACCATTGGTCCTTAAATGTCCAGACGGCATGGAGGGCCTGTGCGCGACTTCCAACGAACAGATTGCTGAGCGATCGGGCCTGCTGCTTCGAGGCTGGCTTTTCGACGAGAACAAAGAGATTGTCGGCCGAAAGATAGAGACTGCCGCTACGATCGAAATAACCGATCTTCTCCTCGCGCAGGAGTGCACGTGCACCTGGCGAAATGGTATCGGCCATTAATAGGGGGAGAACTCTGGAATTGCCGGGCGGCATGGCGGCGATGTATTTTTTCAGCTGCCAAATTGCTTCCCTGACGTCTCTTGGGAAAGCTGATCTTTTGACCTCGACAACAAGTTTGAGAGGCGCATCAGAAAATCGTGCATCTATAAGGAAATCTGCGTGAGAGTTTCCCATCTGCGACTCAAACCTCGGCTCGGACGTGATTTCCCCGCCTGCCTCCGTGAGGCTGGCCGTCAATTCACCCAACATATCGATAGCTATGAAATCTTCCACGATATTCCCTGCGCAGCAAATATAGCCTCTATGCCGCATATCGGCAAAAATGTCTATATGTACTGCGCAGCAAACAAAAGCAAACTGCTGTTCTAGCTTGCCTCATGCCCGATTCGGAATCGTCCACGTCGCGCGAGCGCCTTTTGAAGGGACACGAACTCCAGAACGTCATTTAGCTACTAAACTACAGCCGCGACAGCCACACAAAATGCTTAATTTTCGCGTGGCCAGCTAATATCTAGCTTAAGCCTTATCGCTCAATAACCAGATCGCTGAGTGGTTTCGAACAGCAAGGCAAGAAAAATCCGGCGTTGATTTCGCGTTCGCGGATACCGCCGTTGTGGTTCATGTCGACGGTGCCGCTGACGAGTTTCGATTTGCAGGTGCCGCAGAGGCCGTTCGAGCAGGACGACGGGATTTTCACGCCGGCCTTCTTTGCGCAGGACAGCACGGTCTGATCGGATGTGACGTCAATCGTACGACCCTGCTTGGCAAACTCGACCTTGAAGGGCGCGAGCACTGCCTCGTCCGTCATCGGAGGCGGAGCGTCGTCGATCGCGGCGGGGTCAAAACTCTCTTCGATGTAATTTTCGGGTGGCACGCCGAGGTCTGCCGAAATCGTCCGTGCCGCAGCCATGAACGGAGCCGGGCCACAGCACAGGATCACCCGCTCCGTGAGGTCGGGAACAATGAGCTTGAACAGGTCGCGCGAAATCCGGCCGTGAAGGCCAGACCACGAGGTTTCGCCGGTGAGCGTCTCCGGCAGGAAATACAGGCGAAAGCCTTTCAGCTTGGTCGCAAGGCTCGCCAGTTCGTTACGGAACACCAGGTCGCCCGGCGTCCGGCTGGCGTGCAAGAAGATGACGTCGACCGGCAGCGCCGTGTCGGCAAGCTCACGCGCCATCGACATGACCGGCGTTATGCCGGATCCGCCGCTGAGGAACAGATATTTCTGGTTCGGGCGGGTGGGGCGGACGAACTGGCCCAGCGGACCGCTGGCCTGTACGGTTGCGCCGGGGGCAAGATGGTCGTGAAGCCAGTTGGAAACCTTACCACCCGGAACGCGTTTCACCGTGACCGAGATCGCGTTGGTCCGCAGCGGGGAGGAGGAGAGGCTATAGCACCGCGTCTCCGTTGCGTCGCCCGCGTCGATGTCGAAGGCGAAATACTGGCCGGCCGTAAAGGCGATGTGCTTGCCGTCCCTGGAAACGAAGGTGAAGGTTTTCACATCCGGTGTTTCCGGGTGGACGTCGATGCAAAGGAGCTCGGTGTCGGTATCCGGGTTCCAGTATGCCCGATCCAGGGGCATGTCGGCCCTGTGTGCGACCTTAATATCCATGTGCGCGCATCCGTTCGACATACCATGTTGCAAAAGCATCCAGCTGCCCCTCGGTGAAGCGCGAGTATGGACCGGGTTCATAGGCGGGATCCTCGACGCCCAGCTGTGAGCGGCTGACGAGTTCCGCATCCTGGTCGGTGGTCGCAACCCAGACACTTGTGAGCTTTTCCAGATCGTAATCGACGCCTTCGACCGCATCCCTGTGCACAAGCCATTTGGTGCGAACGAGCGTGCGGTTTGCCGAGAGCGGGATAACCATGGCGGTGACGGCGTGATCACCCATGAAATGGTTCCACGCGTTGTGGCCCCAGAGATGCGTGTCGCCCAGATCCTTGCGCGTCATCGTGCCGAGAAGCTTGGCCGATGCAGCCGTTGCGTCCGGGGTCTGCGACTCCCCTGCCCCGGCGATGATCAGGCGCTGTGTGCGAAAATTGGTTTCATGGCCGGCGAGCTGTTCCACCGGAGAGGATAGGTGGCCGTCCGCTTCCCAAGCCGCGATGCGTTCGGCGTAGAGCCGCTGATGCTCTTCCGCCTCCGCGCGATCCTCCTCGCTGAGCGTTGCCGGATCGAAGCCGAAATCGAGATCAATGAAGGAGACGCAGAGTTCCGGATGATTGGCGGCGCAATGGTAACACTCGCGATTGTTCTCCATCGTCAGCTTCCAGTTGCCCGTCTCGATCACGTCCGTCTGATGGGCAATCCTGGTATTGCGGATGTCGTAGGGCGCGAGGCGCTCCTCCATCACATGCTCGAGATGGGCGATATCCGCGGGCGGCGTCTCGGACAGACAGACATAGATCAGCCCACTGATCGAGCGGAAGTGTACCGGCTTCAGGTTATGGCAGGACTTGTCGAAATCCGTCCCCATGTGCGGTGCGTGGATGAGTTCGCCGGATAGTTCGTAGGTCCACTGGTGGTAGGGACAGACCAGTTTGGAGATGACGGTCGGACCGGCATCGAGAAGCCGGGTGCCGCGATGCCGACAGACGTTGTGCACCACACGGATCTGCTCGTCGTCGTCCCTCAGAAGGATCAGGCTTGTGGTGCCGATATCGATGATGGTGGCATCGCCGGCTTCGGGGACATCGCATTCCAGGCCCACATAAATCCAGTGCTTGCGAAAAAACACATCGAGATCGGCCTGAAAGACGTCCTCGCGCGTGTAAAGGCCTGCCGGCAGCGAATAGCCCTCGGCGCGGGAATCGAGGACTGCGGAGATGGACGACGAAAACTTGTTTAGCATGATATCCTCTTATGCATATGGCATAGAGGATGAGGCAAAACAGGCTGTTTTCAACGGCATAAATTATTGTGAAAAGCATGATAAAATATCATGCGAAGATGTGTCGGGAGATCCCCAAAATGCAGTTCCGCAAGAAATTGCCGTCGCTGACCGCGCTCGTGGCGCTGGAGGCCGCCATCCGGCATCGCAGCTTTACCGCGGCAGCCAGTGAATTGGGGGTGACGCAGGCTGCGGTCAGTCGCATGATTGCCCTTCTGGAGGATGATTTCGGCCGGCCGCTCTTTCATCGCGGCCACCGGACGATCGAACCGACTCCTGCCTGCCTCATTCTCGGCGCGACGCTAGCAGACAGTCTGTCCAATATTGCCGACAGCGTCGATGCGGTGCGCGCCAGCGTCACCGACGTCGTGACCATCGGCGCAACGATCGCATTCTCGTCGTTCTGGCTGCTTCCGAAGATCGCCGAGTTTCGCCAGCTCAATCCGGACATCCAGATTCGCGTGGTCTCACAGGACAGCAAGCTGGACCTGACAAACGGCGGCGTCGATATCGCGATCCGATATGGCGTGCCGCCTTTCAATGATGGGATCGTGCTGGGATCATGCGGGGACCGGATCTATCCTGTTTGCTCGCCGCATTATGCCGCGTCCCGTCGCGTCGAGGATTTCCCCCATGGCGGCTATGAACTGATCGAGACCGATGTTCCAAACAGAAGCTGGTATCGATGGGAAGACTGGTTTGCCCGGCGCGGCCGCAAGCCGGACAATCTGCGCTCGATCCTCCGCCTCAGCCATTACACCGAGACCATCTATGCGGCACGGGCCGGCCAGGGCGTTGCGCTCGGATGGGATGTGCTCATCAAGACATTTCTGGCTGACGGCAGCCTCGTCAAGGTGGGGGACACGGAGTTCGAGGCGGAGGGCCGTTACAACGTTCTGTTACCGGTCGATGCCAAGCGCTCCGCGATCGCCGATTTTGCAGCCGGATGGCTAACGCAGGCTCTGCAGAAAACGTCCTGAGCCGCCCCGTCCAAACGCCAAGCGTCAGACCTGTTGCGCATCCTTCTCCTGCGACGAGCCGGGCTCGACCGGAAGATCAGCCTTCATGTCGTTGGGCACGACATAGAGTTCCATGTTTTCGCGCGACAGTTCCCAGTGCTTGAAGACCAGGTCGACGACGGCGTGTTCGTCATGGGCTTTGATCGCGTCGATGAAGCCGTCATGGTGCTCGACAGCCAGTTGAAGGCGCTGCCGCATGTCATCATTGCGCGGATGGAAAAAGGTGTGGCCGATTCGGGCGTGATCGATAAGCAGCCGCCCGAGGCTGGGCTGCAGATAAACGTTGCCCGACATCTCACCCATGATCTCGTGAAACCTGTTGTTCTCCAAGACCATTTCAAGCGTGTCGAGATTCTCACTGGCGGTTCGAAATTTCTCCTGCGTATCGCGTAGGTCCGACAACTGCCTAGGCTTGAAGTTTTGCACCGCCAGCCGGCCGATTGCTGCATAAATCATTGGCGCTATAAGAAAAAAATGGCGCAGAGTTGAATGATTCAGCGGGATAACCCGCGCGCTTCTGTTTTCCCGCATGTCAATGTAGCCTTCTCCTGCGAGGCGCCGAAGCGTGTCCCGTACGGGCGTGCGAGACAGGCCATACTTCTCGCTGAGGCTGACCTCGTCCACATCCTCGTCGGGGTCGAGTTCCATCGTGAGGATCTGACGCTTGAGATCATCGTAGAGAGTGCTCTTGCCGCTCTTCATTCAATTCATTCCCCAGGCAGAAGTGTCTGATCTGCGATTGGCTTAAGGCCGACCGCCGCCGTTGGCAATCTCGATATTCAATCGGGGCTCGCGTGACAGTGCTCTTAATTTTATGGCTTTGCACAACTGTATATTTTCGGTGTAACTATTGTGTACTTTCAAAATACAATTCTGTTGACTCCTCTAAAATCTCATGCAAGCTTGTCCTCATAAGCCGACAGCGCGATGCGCGGGCCACGTCACATCGGGGATTTGAGATGAAGGGCGGCAAGAGCGAACTCTACGACGATCTCAAGCGCCGGATCCTGACGATGGAACTCGATCCCGACGAAGACCTGGACGAGATGTCGCTGAGCGAAAAGTACGGGCTGTCGCGGACCCCGGTGCGGGAGGTCTTCCGTCGCCTGGAAGGCGCAGGCTACGTGGATATCCGCACCAACCGCGGCGCTCGGGTCATCCCGATGAACCACTCGACGCTGCGCCACTTCTTCCTGGTCGCCCCGATGATCTACGCGGCGATCGGACGCCTCGCGGTTCGGAATTTCAAGGTGAAGCAGTTGTCCGAGTTGCAGACAACCCAGGAACAGTTTCGGGCCGCGAGCATCTCGCACGATGCGCTATCGATGACCCTCGCCAACAACCGGTTTCACGAGATCATCGGCGAGATGTCGGGCAACGACTACCTGCAACCGAGCCTCGGCAGGCTGCTGATCGATCATGCGCGCATCGGCCACACATTCTTCCGCCCCCGCAACGCGGACATGCAAGAGCGGCTTCGAAAATCAGTCGGTCACCACGACGGGTTCATCGCGGCGATCGCCGCCCGTGACGAAGACGCTGTCGTCGACCTCGTGTTCGAACACTGGGAACTGTCGCGCGAGAACATGGAAATGTTCATCGCACCCCAAGCACTCAAGGCGGACGCACTGGTCGTAACGCCGACGCAATCCACGGAGAAGTCATCATGAAATTCGAAGGCATCTACACGCCGGCGATCACGCCGCTCGGGCCTGACAGGCAGATCGACCGTAAGCGGTTTGCGGCAGTGTTGGAATCGCTGATCGAAGCCAAGGTTCATGGCATCATCGTCGGCGGATCGACGGGCGAATATTACGCTCAGAGCGCCCAGGAACGCTTCGAGCTTGCCGCTTACGCCAAGGATGTCATCGGGACGCGCCTCGCCCTTGTCATCGGCACCGGTGCAACGCGGACCGAAGACTCCGTTGAATATGCCAAGGCTGCGAAGGAAATCGGCGCTGACGCGATCCTGGTCTCGTCGCCGCCCTATGCGCTGCCGACGGAAAAGGAGAATGCGATCCATGCCCTGACGATCGACCGCGCCGCCAACCTGCCGATCATGCTCTACAATTATCCCGCCCGCATGGGCATCACCATGCGCGAGGAATATTTTTCCCGCGTGGGCCGGTCCAAAAACGTCGTGGCAATCAAGGAAAGCTCCGGCGAAATGGCCAACGTGCATCTCCTGGCACGCAAGTTCCCGCATATCGGCCTTTCCTGTGGCTGGGACGACCAGGCCCTGGAATTCTTTGCCTGGGGTGCCAAAAGCTGGGTCTGCGCCGGCTCCAACTTCCTGCCGCGCGAACATGTCGCCCTCTACGAAGCCTGCGTCCTTGAAAAGAATTTCGACAAGGGCCGCGCCATCATGACGGCGATGCTGCCGCTGATGGACTTCCTCGAATGTGGAAAATTCGTCCAGTCGATCAAGCATGGATGCGAGATCATCGGCCTGAAGACAGGCTCCGTGCGCGCGCCACTGCGCCCGCTCAATTCCGAAGAAAAAAGAACCCTTGAAACCGTCGTCGCGACTTTGAAGCGCACGGTTGCCCAGATCACGTCGGGAGCCAACAATGCATGAACCTTTGACCGCGGCCGAATACAAGGCAATCGCCGCCAACCTTCACCTGCCGACCAACGCCTTTATCGATGGCGCCTTCCGCCCGGCGAAATCCGGCAAGACATTCACGACGACGAACCCTGCGACCGGCGAGACGCTGGCCGAGATCGCGGCTTGTGACGCGAGCGACGTCGATGATGCGGTTGCGAAGGCCAAACAGGCGTTCGACGATGGTCGCTGGCGTCTGCTGTCTCCCGGCGACCGGAAGGCCACCCTCCTCAAACTCGCCAAGCTCCTGGAGGAAAACCGCCACGAACTGGCCGTCATGGAAAGCATCGACAGCGGCAAGCCGGTGCGCGAGTGCCAGACGGTCGACGTGCCGGACACGATCCACACGATCCGCTTTCATGCCGAACTCATCGACAAGCTTTACGACAACACCAACCCTGTCGGGCCGAATGCCCTTGCCATGGTCGTGCGCGAACCGATCGGCGTGGTCGGCTGCGTGCTGCCCTGGAACTTCCCGCTCTTGATGCTCGCCTGGAAGATCGGACCTGCGCTTGCATCGGGATGCTCCGTCATCGTCAAGCCCGCGCAGGAAACCACACTCTCCACCCTTCGTGTTGCAGAACTGGCTCTCGAGGCCGGCATCCCCGCAGGCGTCTTCAACGTCGTCACCGGCAGCGGCAAGGACGTCGGTGAACCGATCGGCCTGCACATGGATGTCGACATGGTTGCGTTCACCGGATCGACGCCGACCGGACGTCGCTTCCTCCGTTACTCGGCGGATTCAAACCTCAAGAAGGTCGTTCTGGAATGCGGCGGCAAGAACCCGGCCGTCGTCCTCGATGATGCCGAAGACCTCGACCTCGTTGCCGAGCAGGTCGTCAACGGTGCCTTCTGGAACATGGGCGAGAATTGCTCGGCGACGTCGCGCCTGATCGTCGACAGCAAGATCAAGGATGAGTTGCTCGAACGCATCGGCGCCTATCTGCGCGAATGGAAGACCGGCGATCCGCTGGACCCGGAAAATCGCATCGGCGCTCTGGTCAGCAAGGCGCACTTCGACAAGGTCAAATCCTTCCTCGACGACGTGAAGAAGGAGAAGCTATCGCTCACCCATGGCGGCGAGACCCTGAAGGGCATCTTCATCGAACCTACTGTCGTCGATGGCGTCACCCCTGCGAGCCGCCTTTTCCAGGAGGAGATCTTCGGGCCGATCCTGTCGGTAACCACGTTCGAAACGCTGGCGGAAGCCGTGAAGCTGGCCAACGACACCAATTATGGCCTCACCGCTTCGGTTTATACCGGCAGTCTGCGCAAGGCGATCAAGCTGTCGCGCGACATCCGGGCAGGCCTGGTCACCGTCAACTGCTTCGGCGAAGGTGACGCCTCGACGCCCTTCGGCGGCTACAAGGAATCGGGTTTTGGCGGCCGCGACAAGTCGATCTTCGCCCACGACAACTACTGTGAACTGAAGACGATCTGGATCGATATCTCCGAGCGCTCCGTGGACGAGACGATCCTATGATCACCAAGTCCGTCAAGCGCTTGCCTTTTGAGAATGGCGTCTCGGGCTGGGAGGCGATTAGCAAGCGACCGTTTCCAGTCCGGAGCCTGGAAGGCAACGTGACCGCGGACTGGCTGGTGATCGGCGCGGGCTTCGCGGGACTTTCCGCGGCCCGCCGCCTGAAAGAGCGTCGTCCACAGGACAAGGTCGTCATCCTTGAGGCTAGTGAATTGGGGAAAGGCACTTCGGGACGAAACTCGGGCTTCATGATCGACGTCCCGCACAACCTCTCGTCCAGTGAATATTCAAGCGGCAGCGTCGATGCCACACAGATGGAGATGGCGCAGAACCGCTCCGCGATCGCCTTTGCAGCGCAAGCGGCCGATGAATACGAAATGCCCCGCGAGACCTTCGATCCCTCGGGCAAGATCAATGCTGCCGCAACCGCGCGCGGCATGAAGCTGAACATGGCGTTCGGGCAATCGCTGAAGGGTGCGGGCGAGAAGCATGTGTTTCTCGACGCCCGTGAAATGCGCGACATCACCGGGTCGGACTATTATCTGAGCGGGCTCTACACGCCCGGCGCGGTCCTCATCCAGCCGGCCGACTATATCCGCAGCTTCGCCGCCGGGCTGTCGGAAAGCGTCGATGTGTACGAGCGCTCGCCCGTGACCGGGTTGAAGCGCGAGGGCGGAACCTGGACTGCCATTTCGTTGCGCGGAACGGTCACGGCCCCCAGGGTCATCGTCGCCGTCAACGGCCATATCGAGGATTTCGGTCACTTCGGCGGCAGGCTGATGCACATCTTTGCCTACGCCTCGATGACCGCACCCTTCGATGCCGATGGCGTGGGCAAGGAAAAATCAGGTCGCGACAAGTGGGCTCTTCTTCCCGCCGACGCGATGGGCGCTACGGTGCGCAAAATCACCAGCGGTGGACAATCGCGGATCGTGGTCCGGACGAAATACACCTACGAGACAACGGTTAATGTCAGTGAACGGCGCATGGCGAAGATGGCGGGCGAGCATCGCCGCTCCTTCGACGCCCGGTTTCCAGGCCTTGCCGATATGCCGTTCGAATACAGCTGGGCCGGCCGTCTTTGCCTCAGCCGCAACCACGTCCCGGCCTTCGGGGAAATCGAGGAAGGGCTTTATTCGGCCTGCTGCGAAAACGGCCTCGGCACCGTCAAAAGCACCCTCGCTGGCATGATGGCCGCCGACCTCGCGACCGGCTCGACCTCCCGGCAACTTGAAGAATACATGGATCACGCCCAGCCCTCCCGGCTGCCGCCGGAGCCGTTCGCATGGCTCGGCATCAATTGCGTGATCCGTTTGCAGGAATTGCGTGCAGGCCGCGAGGGATGATCCCTCGCCGCGCAATGTGAAGACTGAGCCCAGCGCGAGGCTTCAACGATAATGGGAACGCAAAATTAGGAGCGAGAAATGAAGACTCTGTGGAAGGCATTCTGCGCAGCGGCAATGGTCGGAATGACCGTCATGTCGGCGCATGCTGAAGAAAAGACCATCACCATCGGCACGATGTCCTGGGAAGACCTGACGCCGATTACCGGCATCACCAAGAAGGTGCTTGAAGATTCCGGCTACACCGTGAAGGTCGTGCCATTCTCCGAATGGGGCATCGCCTATGCTGCTCTGAGCAAGGGCGACGTCCAGATCCTGGCCTCGCAGACGGACTATGTCGCGCAGGATTACTGGGACAAGAATAAGAAGCGCCTCGAAAAGATTTCGCCGGTCTCGCACGGCCTGTTCCAGGGCGTCGCGGTTCCGAAATACGTCACCATCGATTCCATGGACCAGTTGAACGACAACGCCGACAAGTTCGGCGGCAAGATCGTCGGTATCGAGCCGGGCTCGGGCCTGATGAGGGACACGGCCAATTCCGTGAAGGCTTATGATCTCAAGCTGCAGCTCGTCGAAGGCAGTACGGCCGCGATGACCGCCGCGCTGAAGTCCGCCACCGATCGCAAGGAATGGATTGCCGTGACGATCTGGGAGCCGTCCTGGATGATGCAGAAATACGACGTCAAGTTCCTTCAGGACCCCAAAGGCGTCTTCCCTCCACCGCAGAGCTACTACTGGATCGGGCAAAAGGGCTTTTCCGCGGAGAACCCGCACGCCCGTGAAGTGATTGCCAGCGTTTATGTTCCGCTTGCCGACATCACCGCGATCAACAGCGCCGTCAACGACGGCAAGACGATGGACGAGGCGATCAAGGACTGGACCGACAGCCATGCCGACCTCCTGAAGCGCTGGGAAAACATCGCCACCGAATAAAGCCGAATGCCGGGCCTCCACATGTTTGGCGGCCCGGCTCCACATTCCACGAATGAGAATGCCGGTATCAAACCGGCTCGCGGGGAACGCTATGACCATGTCAATGAATGATGCCGGCGATATCCTGATCGACTGCCAGTCGGTCTGGAAGATATTCGGAGCCAAGGCCAAGGCGGCCGTCGAGGCGGTAAAGACAGACGGCTTGTCCAAGAAACAGATCCTGACGGACTACGACTGCGTCGTCGGCGTCTCGGACGCCAACCTTCAGGTTAGGCGCGGCGAGATCTTCTGTATCATGGGACTGTCGGGCAGCGGCAAGTCCACGCTCATCCGGCTGCTCAACAGACTGATCGAACCGAGCCTTGGCAAGATCCTCGTCAAGGGCAAGGACATCTCCGCCCTGAATGCCGCCGAACTCCGCGACATTCGTGCCCGCAACATCGGGATGGTTTTCCAGAGCGTCGCCCTCCTTCCGCACCGCACCGTTCTGGAGAATGCCGCCTTCGGTCTTGAGGTTCGCGGCGTCGGCAAGGAAGAACGATACAAGACAGCCCGCGCGGCGCTCGACAAGGTTGGCCTGTCCGATTGGACGGCGCGCTATCCATCGGAACTGTCGGGCGGCATGCAGCAGCGCGTCGGCCTGGCACGCGCCATCGCCGCCGACCCCGAGATCATCCTGATGGACGAACCATTCAGCGCGCTCGATCCGCTGATCCGCCGCCAGCTTCAGGACGAATTCCGCCAACTGACCAAGTCGCTTGGAAAGTCGGCCGTGTTCATCACCCACGATCTCGAGGAAGCCATCCGGATCGGTGACCGCATTGCCATCATGAAAGACGGGGTCATCGTCCAGGTCGGTAATGCCGAGGAGATCGTGACCAAGCCTGCGGACGACTACGTCGCCGAGTTCGTTGCCGGGATTTCCAGGATTCATCTGGTCAAGGCGCACTCCGTCATGATGCCGGTTGCCGAATACACGCGCAGCCACCCGAATGTCGATGTTGGCTCGCTGCTCCGCACCACGCCCGAAGCGGATATCGGCGCCCTGATCGAACTGACCATGCAATCGAGCCGCGATGCCGTCGCTGTTGTCGAGGGTGGCAAGGTGGTCGGCATCGTTACGATACGTGGCCTGCTCTGTGGTGTCGCCGGCAGTCCCGCCACCGTGCCCGTAGCGGCATAGATCGGAGATGGTCATGGACACGTCCCTCATCACTGACAGCTTCGACGAGAAGATCGACGATGCGCTGAACTGGATCAGCGACAATGCCTCATGGCTGTTCGACAGCATCCGGGCCGTTCTGGAGGGCACCTATGACGGCGTCCTCTGGCTCGTGCAGCTTCCACCATTCTATGTGATCGCCCTTGTCGCGGCGGCGCTGGGATGGCGGCTGATCAACGTGCCGGCCGGGCTTCTGGCAGGCGTCGCCCTGCTCGGATGCGCGGTGATGGGACTGTGGGCCGAGACCATGAGCACGCTGGCCCTGGTCATCACGGCCACGTTCATGGCGCTGCTCATCGGTATCCCTCTTGGCGTCGTGGCCGGCTTCGTCAAATCTTTCGACAGGTTCGTCGAACCGATCCTCGATCTCATCCAGACCCTTCCGCCCTATATCTATCTTCTGCCGGCGATCGCTTTGATGGGATACGGACCGGCCACGGCTCTTCTGGCGACCGTCATCGTTGCCATGCCTCCGGCAATCCGCCTGACATCGCTCGGCATCCGCCGAACCCCGCGCGAGTTCATCGAGCTCGGGCAGGCAAGTGGCCTGACGCCATGGCAGATGTTCGTCAAGATCAGGCTGCCCTTCGCAATCCCGAGCGTCATGGCAGGGATCAACCAGAGCCTGATGATGGCGTTTGGGATGGTGGTGATCGCAGGCATCGTCGGTTCCGGCGGGCTTGGCGAAACCATCTACAGCGCGGTGAGAACCCTCGATATCGCCACCTCGATCAACGCCGCCATCGCCATCGTCATCCTCACCATGGTGATCGACCGACTGACCCAGAGTGCGGCGCGCCGCGCCAATGGAGGCAAGTGATGGACCTGGACCTTGTTCGTTTCTCCCCCGGCGCTTACCTCGCCCCGGTCATCGACTGGCTGAACGCCAATTTCCATCCCTTTTTCGACATGGTGACGAAAGTGATCGAGGCCGTTCTGGGCGGCCTTGAATCGAGCCTGCTTTACCTGCCCTTCTACGCGGTCATCCTCATTGCCGTGGTTTTCGCTGCCGTCGTCGTTAATGTTCGCGTCGCGGTCACCAGCGCGATCGCGCTGACCTTCTGCTTTCTGGCGGGCCTGTGGGAGGCATCGATGCAGACGCTCGCTCTGGTGACGGTGTCGGTGTGTATCTCGGTGTTGATTGCGTTCCCGCTCGGCATCCTGGCATCCCGTTACCGCAAGTTCGAGGCGGCCATCCGTCCCGTGCTTGACATCATGCAGACGGTCCCGCCTTGGGTTTATCTCATCCCTGCCGTGATGATCTTCAGCCTCGGCCGCGTGCCTGCCATCATCGCCACGATCGTCTACGGCGTGCCACCGATGCTGCGATTGACGACGCTGGCCTTCAGTCAGGTTCCGAAGGACCTGCTGGAACTCGGGCAGGCCACGGGCGCCTCGCCCCGCGCCATCCTGTTCAAGATCGAAATCCCCGCGGCGACGCCAACACTGCTGGTGGGGCTGAACCAGTGCATTCTTCTATCGCTCGCCATCGTCGTTCTTGCAGGTCTCGTCGGAGCGGGTGGTCTTGGTGCCGAGGTGACGCGCGGCCTGACACGAATGGAAATGGGGCTTGGCCTTCGTGCCGGCCTTGCCATCGTCGCGGTCGCAATCTTCCTCGACCGGCTGTCGCGTGGTGCCCTTCAGCGCAAAGCACCGGCTACGGCCGGAAACTGACATATTCGAAAGGTCTTATCATGCGGCGCAGCTTCTTCTGCATTGACAGCCACACCTGCGGCAATCCGGTCCGTCTCGTTGCCGCGGGCGGCCCGCTTCTTCCGCATCTTCCGATCACTGAGCGCCGGGAACTATTTGTCCGCGATCATGACTGGGTGCGACAGGCTCTGATGTTTGAACCGCGAGGCCATGACATCATGTCCGGCGCGATCATCTATCCGGCCTATCGCGAGGATTGCGACTTCGCGGTCATCTTCATCGAAGTCAGCGGATGCCTGCCCATGTGTGGCGCCGGCACGATCGGTCTCGTGACCGCCGGCATCGAGGAAGGCCTGATCACGCCGCGGGTAGAAGGCAGGCTTTCCATCGAGACCCCGGCGGGCCGTGTCGATATCCAGTATGAGAAGCCCGGCGAATTCGTGGAGTCTGTGCGGATGTTCAACGTGCCGAGCTATCTCCACGCCGCAGACATCGCCGTCGATGTCGCAGGCGTCGGGCGCCTGGTCGTGGATATCGCCTATGGTGGGAATTACTACGCCGTGGTGGAGCCGCAGGCCGCGTGGTCGGGACTGGACGGCATGTCCGCCAGCGATATCGTCGATCTCAGCGTCAAACTGCGCGACGCATTGGCCAAGATCTGCGATCCGGAACATCCGGATGACCTAAGGATCAGGGGCGTGCATCACGCTCTGTGGTGCGACACGCCGACCAGCGACAATGCCGACGGGCGTGGCGCTGTCTTCTACGGCGACAAGGCCATCGACCGGTCTCCTGGGGGTACCGGCACCTCGGCACGCATGGCCCAGCTTCACGGCAAAGGTCGCTTGACTGCCGGCGAGACCTTCCGCCAGGAAAGCCTGATCGGTACGGTCTTTGAAGGGCGCATCGAGGCAGAGGTCGACGTCGGTCCGTTCCACGGCATCAAGCCGAGTGTCGGCGGCTGGGCACGCATCATCGGCCACAATACGATCTTTGTAGACGATCGGGATCCTTTGTCGCACGGTTTCCAGATCAGATGAAGGCCAAAGCGCGGTGGAGTTGAGATGAAATCGTTGGAGCCAAACGCGCCTGTCGACCGGCTGAAGATCGGTTTCGTGCTCGCGAAATCGTTCACGCTCTCTGCCTTCGCCCTCTTCGTCGACACGCTCCGCCTGGCGAGCGACGAATTCGACAGGTCAGGCCGGGTACTGGCCGACTGGGAGGTGCTCGGCAGCACGCGGCATCTGATAACGTCCAGTTGCGGCGTCAAGCTCGCGCCGACATCGGACTTCGTTGATCCCAGCCAGTTCCAGTACATTATCGTGGTCGGCGGTCTGCTCAACAACGGCCCCTCCGTCGACCAGGAAACGGTCGACTTCCTGAAGAAGGCATCGACAAAAAAGGTCAAGCTGATCGGTGTGTGCACCGGCTCCTTCATCCTTGCCGAAATCGGCCTGATGAAGGAGCACCGGACCTGCGTCAGTTGGCTGCACTACAACACGTTTCGCGAGCGCTTCCCCGACCACCAGGTTCGATCCGATCGGATTTTCAACCTCGACCGGACAAGGGGCTCCTGCGCCGGCGGCAGCAGCGCCGCCGACATGGCGGCATTGATCGTCCGTCGTCACATCAGCAAGGAAGCCGAGCGCAATGCGCTCGAGGTTCTCCACATCGAAAAGGCGCGAACCGCGCTTGCCATCCAGACCCGCAAGCCGCTCTCCATCGAGTGCAAGGATCCAAGGATCAGGGCCGTGCTGATCATGATGGAGCAACATATCGAGGGACGCCTGCCGATCGAGGAACTCGCCGCATCGGTCGGGCTCTCCAGGCGACAGCTTGAGCGCCTGTTCATGGGCGAAACCAAAAGCTCCCCCGCCCTCGTCTACCGACGGGTGCGGATGGAACGCGCCAAACAACTGCTCATCAAGACCAAGGCCTCCCTGATCGAAGTCGCCCTCGAAGTCGGCTTTGAAAACGCCTCCCACTTCTCCCGCGCCTTCTCCCAGTCATTTGGAAAAAGCCCAACGAGGATGCGCGCTACCGAGTTGAGCTAGCGGGTACTTTGACAATCCTGCAGCCGGGATCGCATTTCCTACGAGGAAGCGACCATCCCCGACATTGATGAGGGCCTTGCCCTCGCTTCCGTCAGGAAGCCGGGAAAACCACGCTAGGCGCGGGACGGATGACTGTTCCGCTCGTTGTCCCTACCCCCACCACCCCGGTGCTACCGCACGAAGCGGATATCGGTGAGATCCGCGATCCGGCGCGGCGACCTGTCGAAGCGTGCCTCGTTATCCCCTGCCAGGGGATCCACGGCGACAAGCTGACCGAAGTCGATTAGGGTCCTCGCCTGGATCGTCGAAATCCGGGTCTGGATCACACCGTCGACGTGGCTTGAGGCAAAACGCCCGAACACAAATTCCTCCTCAGGCAGCAGGTCGGCCTCCTGGCCCATTTCGTAGCCAGTCGCACACAGCTTGCCGGTGTCATCGTGAATGAAGGCGATGATCTTCCAGAAGCGCAAAGGGATTCTCACCCCGTAAAGCTCGGGATCCTTGTCGGTGAAGTAAGGTCCGGTGAAGACCGAAATCCGCATCCTGTCCTGACGGGCATGTCCGAGAGCGTAATCTTCGAGTTCGAGCCAGACCGGTGAATTGAACGATTGCATCTGCGGCGTGGCATTGGTCACATGCATGGAATCCGCGTTGCCGCGGGTGGCGATATCGGGCTCGCCCCAGGCCGGGTCTTCCCTGCGGGTCATATGGCCACGGCTGAACCTTGGCGGATCGCCGTAACATTCGTTCATGATCTGCTGCGCGCGCGGGATCCGAGGATCCCACCGCCAGCTTGGACGCTTGGTCTTCTTGGCAAGTGAACCATCGATATTGACGGCACTGAAGAAGCACATGCGACGGCTTTCGCTCATCACCACCGAGAAATGCTGATAGCGCAGCGCGGTTTCGGCCTTGCCCTCGTATTGGAACGACAACACGTCCTTGGCTGCTTCACCGGTGACCTCCGGCAAGGCGACGGAGGCTTCATTCGCCTCGTCATCATCGTCCATGTCATCTGAATCGTCGGCGTGAAGAAATGTCGCGCGATATCCCTTGCGATCACGGTAGTCGGCAACCGCTGCCTCCTCGCCGTCAAGGTCCGCCGTCTGCGTGATGTCAGGCCCTCTGCGCGGGATCGGCTGCGAAGGTTGATGGGCAACCGGCTGGCCGACGCTGATCGACACCGTCACCGGAATGGTCACGGACGCCGTCGCAAGTGCAATCGTATGATCCTGGACCGTCGAGGATGTGTCTTGCGGTCCATGGGACACTTCGACTCTGGTATCGCGCCTGGTGGTTCTATTTGCTGCATGCGGCTTCAGGACCTTGGCAAGAAGGCTGCGGATCGTATCGGCTGGAACAGCATAGTTCGTCGCCATGAACCGGCCACTGAAATGCAGGCCGAACGCCTCGCCGCTTGAAAGATCAAGCACGCAGGAGCCCGAATTTCCACCAAGGGTCGTGCAATTGTGGAGAAGCTTGCCGTCTTTGACTGCGGTGATTGCACCAGGGGCGAGCCGCTTCTTGTTATAGACCCTGCCGTAGAGATCTTCCATCAGATCCACGTCCGGGATCCTGCTGTCGAATGCTGGATAGCCGATTACCGCGACACCGTGGGACGTGCCGGGCTTTGCCGCCAGGGGAATGGGATCGGCCAGCTTCGCATCGCCGCTCAAGAGTTCGACCTGAAAGAACGCGACGTCAGGTCCCGGCTCCTCTTCGATGTACAGAGGCTTCAGAAGACGGAAAACCAGTTCATCGGGATTGTCGATCTCCTCCAGGAAATCGACACCAGCCTTCATCGCGCCGTCTGTGCCCTGCTTGAAGACGAATCCGCTGCCATTGTGTTCGGAGAACTCTTCGGCGACGTGGCGGTTGGTGACAATGATATCGTTGCGTACAAGCCAGCCGGTCCCGACCCAGTCGAACTCGGCGCCCGAAAGTTCGATGCGGCCGGCGGCGCGAATGGCAATATCAAGGGCGGGCGCGGCATCGGTCAGGCGTTGCTTCCAAATTTCGCTGTCGGCCTGGTCCTTGAAGACCAACTCCGCCTTGTTTTCCCGGATGGCCAGGATCGGCCGCTCCCGTCGAAGGATGATGCTCTCTTTGCTGATCTCGGCAAGAAGAGCGCGATGCTCCGTCGGTTCGGGTCCCGCGTTGAGATCACGCTGGACCGCAAGTTTGGGAGAAGCCAGCGCTTTTGGTGCAAGGTCGGCTCGTTCCTCTGCGAGTTCCCTGTCCTGCGATCCAATGGCAGCATTCAGCGCACGAAGCCGCTGCAGTCTCGTTTCCAGATCCGTCATCGCCATCCCCTGCTCAACGATGACGAAGTCTAATATACATTTGCGACGGTTGTATAGCGGCGCGCCACCTCAACTTGCAGAGCAGAGGCCTCGTGTGGCGGAAAACTAAGGGGAATGGTAATCGACGCTATGAACCGACGGATTGACCCACCGAAACCGTTGGTCGAGGTCGCCAACGCGACTGAAACGTTCCTAAAAAAATCGGCTAAGACGATCAGCCGGCCTTCTTTCGCGTATCGGGAACGGAGTAGCGTTTCATCGGGATGGTGATCCATCCGTTCAGGCTCTTGGTTACCGAGCGGATGGTCTCCTCATCGCCCTCGATCAACAGTGAGGACGCTTTCTGGTCAACGACGGTCGCACCGGCCCGTCCGATCTTCTCGGCGGTCTCATTCGAGGACGGCCCTGTCGGGCTGTTCTTCCTCAATATCACCTGTTGCATAACCATGTCGCTCATGATCATCCTATCCTGGAAGTCCGAAGCCCTCGAAATCCCGGCCAAAACCAAGCGGTGTCGCCGAGCCGAAGAGCTTGTCTCTAAGCGCGGTGCTTTTTTCGGCACCGTTCAAGCCTAATATAGTCGCGTCCTGCCCCAAAAGATAGGCCGCATAGCCAGCCAATGCGGGACTTGCCATCGAGGTTCCACTCATCGCGCCGAATGTCCCTCCAGGCAAGGTCGAGACAACGCCGACACCAGGCCCCGTCAGATCAATTTGCGGTCCAAAATTCGAAAATGCGCCCACGAAAGTATTCTCCCCTCCGTATGGCCTAGCGACATCTCCAGCCTCCGAAGACGCCGCCGGAAACGAATTCGTCCATCCCATTGCCGTAACAGCGATACAGAACGGCAGCGCGGCAGGATAGCTCACCGGCTTTCGGCCGTCATTGCCGGCGGCGGCTATTACCAGGACGCCGCTGTCGAGTGCCGATCCAATTGCCGCTCTGATCGCCTCGTCCTCCTCGCCGCCGCCAAGGCTAAGATTGATGATGTTGCATCCATCCTGAACAGCCCGGTCGATTGCATTCATGATGTCGTAGTTGGTCGCGTCTCCACCGTTATGGGGAAAGACCCGGTAGCTTCTCAGCGTAACGCCGGGCGCGACGCCGGCGAGGTCGATGTCAACCGTCGGTCTGGCACCAACGATCCCTGCCACATGCGTCCCGTGCTCGCCTTCGACAGCGGCCGGCCCCCAGTCGGTGGTCTCGCCAGGATCGTCCTTCGTTTCCTCAAGAACCATGTTTGCCCCTCCCGAAATATTGGGTAAGAGGGCGTGGTTCGGGTCGATGCCGGTATCGACGATGCCAACAACGACCCCGTCACCCGCCGTCGCGGGAAGAACGTCGCGAAACCGCCGTAGGGCAAGAAGCTGGTTTGAAAGATCGATCGTTTCAAGCTGCACGATCGCGCCTGCCGCCAGCGTGAAATTGCGCTCAAAGCGACCCCAGTGGCAGGCGGGGCCATAGACGTAGATGCGCTCAAGCGTTACGCCGGGCGCAATTCGCAATCGGATCTCGCCATTGGCGTCTGTCGAGCCGTCATCTCCGGCCCTGGTACGGAAATTGGTGAATGCTACAACGCGGGCGCCGGAAAGCGGGTTTCCATCGGTATCCTCGACGCGAAGCACGGCACCTTGGCCTGGTTGCGCAACAACCGCGGCCGCCGCTGCTCGCTTCACCTTGTAGATGGCCCGCATCTTTTCATAGGTAACGAGGGGAACGATCTTGAGGGCGGGTTCCTCCAGTCGAAGCTCCAACTCCGTCTCAGGCGTCATCTCGACAAGCTTTGGCCCATCGACGCTGACTGAGTCGACAACTTCGACCTTGCTCATCGCCTCCCGGGTGAGGCCGGCCGTTCCACCTGCGGCGGCAGCAAAGGGTATTGTCAGCCTGAGCGCCGCGGCCTGAGCAAGGACCGGCGACCGAAATCCGTGCGCCGGAAGGACAATATATTTTTTCAGCATAAGCACCTCGGAAGATCCAATTCACACGATCAAAAGCCACGGTGGTGCAACAGATACGACAAATAAGATGCTCTGATAAGTGGCAGTCCCGGACTTCACTTACTGCCCGCCAACGAGGCCACCCAAGCCTGCGCAAGTCGGTACTTCCGGCTGAACTGGCGCACCCAGAGCTCCGATTGTTTAAGATATAGCGAGGGCTCACCTGGCGTTCTGATCCGGTTGGCCGACTGCGTTCTCGACGTTCGCGAAGTGTTGACGAACTGCACCAGATAATCGAACGTGAGGCAATATCTCGCCCCCGCGGTTCAGATACTCGTGTCCCTTCGTTGGTTTGGAAGAGACCAGGAATAAATGGCCGAAGTAAACTGAGGGCACAGCGCGTTTGCCTCCGCAGAAATAGCTCCTCGATCGAGTGCGCTTTGAACGGACCTGAACTCACGACCCCAATAATGCATGCCCCCACGAAGAAGCGGGATAATGCAACATCGGCCGCGTTGTCGAAGGTTACTTCAGATACCATCCCCAGGGCTCGTCGCTGACGAGACGGGTGATCTGCTTGGTCTCCAGATAGTTATCGAGGCCCCAGCGACCGAGCTCGCGGCCGATGCCGGACTGCTTGTAGCCGCCCCAGGGTGCTTCGGTGAAGGTCGGCTGCGAGCAGTTGATCCAGACGATGCCGGCACGCAAGGCCGCGGCGACGCGTTCGCAGCGTTCGTCGTCGGCCGACATGACGGCGGCGGCAAGGCCGAAGCGGGAATCGTTGGCAAGGCGGATAGCCTCCTCCTCCGTCTCGAAGGGGCGGATGCAGACGACCGGGCCGAAGATTTCTTCCACCCAGGCGTCGCTGTCGAGCGCCATTTCGGTGAGGATGGTCGGGGCCACCCAGAAGCCCTTGTCGAAGCCCTCATATTTGCCGCCGCAAGCGACGGTCGCACCCTGCTCGACGGCGCGGTCGATGTGGCGAAGCACGTCTTCGTACTGGCCCTTGTTGACGAGCGGGCCGAGCAGCGTGCCCTCGTCGAGGCCGTTGCCCATCCTGATCTTCCCGGCCTCTTCGACCAGCCGCGCCAGCAGCTTCGGATAGAGCGGTGCCTCCACAAGCACCCGCGACGTGGCCGAGCACACTTGACCCTGGTTCCAGAAGATGCCGAACATGATCCATTCGACCGCCTTGTCGATGTCGCTGTCGGCAAAGACCATGAAGGGCGACTTGCCGCCGAGTTCAAGGCTGATGCGTTTAATGTCCTTCGCACCTTCAGCCATGATCCGCGAGCCGACCGGGCCTGAGCCAGTAAAGGCGATCTTGTCGACTTGAGGATGCTCGACCAGCGCCTGTCCGACGACCGAGCCCTTGCCGGAGAGGATGTTCAACACGCCGTTGGGAAGACCCGCGGCTTCGGCAATCGCGCCAAGCTCCAGCGCCGTCAGCGAGGTGGTCTCGGCGGGCTTCAGGATCATGGTGCAGCCGGCCGCCAAGGCCGGAGCCACCTTCCACGAGGCCATGAGAAGCGGATAGTTCCAGGGAACGATGGCAACGGCGACACCGAGCGGCTCGCGCACCACCTTGGAGACGAAGCGCGCATCGGCAAGCTTTACCTCTTCCACCTCGCCGTCCAGTTCCTCGGCCTGGTCCGCGTAGAAATCGAAGCAACCGGCCGCGTCGGCAATATCCCACTCCGATTCCGGGAGCGGCTTGCCGTTGTCGCGGGTTTCCATGCGCGCCAGTTCCGGCAGGCGGTCACGGATCCCCTGCGCCATGGAGCGGAGGTATTTCGCGCGCTCCTTGCCCGAAAGTCGCGGCCAGGGGCCGTTGTCGAAGGCTTCGCGTGCCGCTTCCACCGCCGCATCGGCCTCCGCGGCGCCAGCCTCGGCGATGTGGTGGAAAACCTTCTCGGTCGCCGGATCGATCACCGGAAGCATGGCTCCGTCCGTCGGGGCGACCCATTGGCCGTCGATGAAAAGCTTGTTCTGCATGGTGTCCTCACATGGATGTTTCTAGAGGCAGTCGAGCCCGGTGGGAGCGAATGCCCAAATGACAGCGCTCCCAACCGTGCAGCCGCGTATAGGGGTAATTTTCAGTTGCCGCGCGATGGAATCTTGCTTTCGAAATAGCGGAATGCCGCTACTAGAATGGCGGTCATAACGAGATAGATGAGTGCCAGCAGAAGCAGCGGCTCATAGGTGATGTAGGTTTCCTGCCGTACTTTGGAGATGACGGCATAGAGATCGATCACGGTGATCGTTGCGACCAGCGGCGTCGCCTTCAATTGCAGCACCGTCTCGCCGTTCAGCGTCGGCAGCGCCCGGTGCACGGCGCGCGGCAGCCAGATGCGACGGAAGACGGTGAAGCGGCTCATGCCATAGGCGCGCGCAGCCTCGAGCTCGCCCGACGGCACGCCGGCAAAGGCGCCGCGCATCACCTCGCCCTCATAGGCGGCAAAGGACAGCGTCAGTGCCGCCACGCCATAGGGCCAGGCCTCGCGAAGATAGGGCCAGAGGAAGGAACTTCGGATTTCGGGGAACTGCGGGAAGAGCGAGCCGAGACCGTAATAGAGCAGCCACAGTTGGAGTAGCAACGGCGTGCCGCGGATGATGGTGCAGAAAACACGCGCCAGCACTTTGAACGGCCAAGGCCCCGCCACCTGCACAAGCCCGATCGGGACGGCGAGGACAAATCCGAGGATCGCCGTGCTGAACAGCATCAGCAGCGTCACCCCGACGCCATGGACAAGGCGGCCGGAATATTTCGGCACCCAGTCCCAACGCATGAACCAGATGATGCAGAAGACGAGCAGCGCCGCGATCACTACAAGCACAATGCGATGCGGCTTGAACACGCTTGCTTTCGTCGGTAACCCAGTCAGAGGAAGGGCTGAAATTGTTGGGTCGCTCATTAGGCGCTCCTCGCCATTCCGCGCCGGCAATGGCGCTCGATGATGCTGATCAGCACATTGGAGACCAGCGTAATCGTCAGATAGAGCGCGCCGGCCGCGCAGAAGAAGAGCAGATAGGACTTGGTGCTGCCGGCCGCCTGGCGGGTGACTAGCGTTAGTTCGCTGAAGCCGACGACGGCGAGCAGCGCCGTGTCCTTGGTGGCAATCAGCCAGAGATTGGAGAGGCCTGGAATGGCATGCGGCAGCATTGCCGGCAGCGTGATGCGGCGCATCACCTGAAACGGAGACATGCCATAGGCGCGCGCCGCTTCCATCTGTCCCGCAGGCACCGCGTTGATCGCGCCGCGCAGCACTTCCGTCGAATAGGCGCCCTGCACGACGCCGATGACGAAAATGCCGGCCGCAAGGCCGCTGATATCGACCGGGCCAAAGCCGACAAGCGCCGAAAGCTGGTTCAGCACATCCGTGCCGGCATAATAGAGAATGAGGATCAGCACGAGCTCGGGCACCGCGCGCACCAGCGTGGTGTAGACCTCGAGCAGGTCCTTGGTGACGGGGCCGCCGTAAAGCTTGCCCATGGCGCCGCCGGTCCCGAGGATCAGGCCGAGAGCATAACCACCGACGGCGATCTGGATGGAATTCCACAACCCCGCCAGCATCGCCCCGCCCCAGCCGGGCGGGTCAAACGCAAGCAGGCTCAAGTCAATTAGCTGTCCGGCATCCATCATGGAGTCTCGTGTCTGTTCGAGGAGAACTGCCGGCGACGCGAGCCGCCGGCATCAGCGGGAACTTGGGATCAGCCGCCGTAGATGTCGAAGTCGAAGTACTTCTTCGAGAACGTGTCGTAGGTGCCGTTCGCTCGGATCGCCTTGATGGCGGCGTTGATCTTTTCCTTCAATTCCGTCTCGCCCTTGCGCAGACCCACGCCTTTTCCGAAACCTAGAATTTCCGGCTCGTCCTTCACGGTGCCTTTGAGGTCGCAGCAAGCAGCCCCCTGTTCCGACTTCAGAAAATCCTTGATTGCGAGGAAGTCGGTCTGCACCGCATCGATACGGCCGGAAACAAGATCGTTGTTGTGTTCATCCTGCGTCGGGTATCCCTTGACCGTCGCGCCGGCCTCGCCGAAATACTTGTTTGCGTAGGCCTGATGGCGGGTTGCGACCTGAACACCAATCACTTTCCCCTTAAGGGTCTCCGGTGTTGATCCGAATTGTTCTCCCTTCAGGCCAACGATTGCACTCGGTGAATTGTAGTACTTGTCGGAGAAGTCGATCGTCTGCAGGCGCTCAGCGGTGATCGACATGGAACCGATGATCATGTCGATCTTGTTGGCCGTGAGCGCCGGGATGATACCATCCCAGGCGACTGGTGTGATAACGCAGTCGAGCTTCGCTTCGGCGCAGATCGCCTTCATGAAGTCGACTTCCCAGCCTTCCCAATTGCCGGAAGCGTCCGGCGAGGCAAACGGGGGATAAGGTTCGGCGGCGAAACCGACGCGAATTGGCTGGGCTGCAGCCCCTTGGCACGCGGCAACGCCGATCACGGCACACAGGGTTATCGCCTTTAGGATGTCTTTCATGGTCTTCCCCTTTTTGGTTTTATGGCTCGATATCTGCCCCAAATGAGACCGGACGGCAGTTGGCCTAGCGTCCCACGACACCTGTACCGCGTCGGAATATGCCTTCCAGCAGCACTTTGACGGAGCAGCTTGTCACTCTCCGTAGAGGTCGAAGTCGAAATACTTCTTCGAGAAGGTGTCGTAGGTGCCATTCGCGCGGATCGCCCCAATGGCAGCGTTGACCTTATCCTTCAGAGCCGTGTCGCCCTTGCGCAGGCCGACACCGACGCCCTGCCCGAGAATCGCCGGATCGGCCTTCACGGTGCCCTTTAGCTCGCAGCAAGCGCCCTGCTCAGTCTTGACATGTTCGCTGAGCGGGATGGAATCGGCTTGCACCGCATCGACGCGGCCCGCCGCGAGGTCGTTGATGGCCTCGTCCTGCGTCTGGTATTCCTTGATCGTTGCGCCGGCGGGAGCGAAATACTTGTCGGCGTAAGCCTGATGAATACTGGCTGCCTGTACGCCAAGTGTCTTGCCGGCCAGGCCCTCTGGCGTCGGCTCGAACTTCACGTCTTTCGGTCCGATAATGGCCGGAAGCGTGTTGTAGTATTTGTCGGAGAAGTCGATGGTCTGTTGGCGCGCAGCTGTGATCGACATCGATGCGACAATCATGTCGATCTTGTTAGAGGTTAGCGCGGGGATCAAACCATCATAAGCAAGTGCAGTGATCACGCAGTCGAGCTTGGCTTCCGCGCACATTGCCTTCATGAAATCCACTTCCCAGCCTTCCCAGTTGCCGGAAGCGTCCGGCGAGGCGAAGGGCGGATAGGGCTCGGCGGCAAAGCCGACGCGGACCTGCTCCGCCGCGGCACCCGAGATGGCCGAAAGGCCAAGCGCGGCTGCCAGGGCGATTGTCTTCAAGATACTCTTCATGATCTTCCCTCTGTTGGCTTTTGGTTTTCAGTGGATGGAGCTGATGAACTTCTTCAGCCGCTCCGATTTCGGCGCTCCGAAAATCTCGTCCGGTGGGCCCTGTTCCTCGATGACGCCGTTCGCCAGGAAGACGACGTGGCTCGCCACGTTGCGCGCAAATTTCATCTCGTGCGTGACGAGGATCATGGTGCGCTTCTCCTTGGCGAGGTCGCCGATGACGGAGAGCACCTCGCCCACCAGTTCCGGATCAAGCGCGGAGGTCGGTTCGTCGAAGAGCATGACATGGGGCTGGATGGCGAGGGCGCGGGCAATGGCCGCGCGCTGCTGCTGGCCACCGGAGAGGAAGGCGGGATAGGCATCGCGCTTGTCATGCAGCCCGACGCGGCGCAGCAGCGTCTCGGCCCGGTCGATCGCCTCGTCCTTCTTGATGCCGAGCACATGCACCGGCGCCTCGATGACGTTTTCGAGGATCGTCATGTGCTGCCAGAGATTGAAGCTCTGGAATACCATGCCGAGGCGGGAGCGCAGGCGCTGCACCTGCTTGCGGTCCGATGGCATCATGCCGCCATGGCCGTCTTTCTTCATGGCGATCGTCTCGCCATGGATCGTGACCGAGCCGGCGCTCGGCAATTCAAGCATGTTGATGCATCGAAGAAAGGTCGACTTGCCCGAGCCCGATCCGCCGATGATGGCGATGACGTCGCCTTCATGCGCGGTCAGCGATACGCCCTTGAGAACCTCGAGTGATTGAAACCGCTTTTTAAGGGAGTTGATCTCAATCGCTACGTTATGACTGTTCATTTCGAATCCATCGCAAATCTAAGTCAACAGAGATCCCCGCGCAGCCTTGCACTGCCCGTTTCCCATCGGCTCTTCAGGTTAATGCGGTGAGGTCGACTTTGGCTTTCTGCGAAGCAATCTGTACCGATGCAACGCAGGCCTCCTCCAGCCATCCGTCCCGATGGCAGGAGTTTTCCTGAATCCTACATTGAAGTAAATCACATTGTTTCGCGTTTAACTTCGAAAATTCTCAATGCGACTTTCGCTTGGCGGCGGCCGCAGACCAATCAGCACATCAAGGAAAGCGTCAATGAGCGGCGTGCCGATGGACTGGCGGCGATAGGCTATTTTTTGCATGGACTCAAAACTATGGCTTTGAGTCAGGATTGGACGTAACTCGCCCTTGGTTACCCATGGGTCCGCAAAATGCCTCGGGAGGAAGCCGATAAACTGTCCGGACAGGATGAGCATTAGTTGCGCCTCCATGGCCTCGATCGAAGCGCCGGCACGAGAATGCCCCACCAGGTAAAGATCATCGAAGTGCCGATACCGTCGAACGGAGAACCTCGCCGACTCAATTTCTTTTCGATCGATCCTGTGATCCGGCATCGTAAACAGGCGATGTCCTTTGCCGCAGTACACATGATGAGGCTCGCCATAAAAGTCGATATACTCGACTCCAGGCGCGCGCTGCGAGAAAGGCCCGATGACGATGTCACGCTCTCCATCCGCCACACGCTGCTCGAGATCCGACGGCGTTCCAAGGATCATATCGATAAAGACATCAGAGCCAGGCTGGAGGAAAATTTCTACCGCTCGGCTGATCGAAAGATGAGGGCTGGTAAAAACTCCGTCGGAGGTACCCAAGCGCAATCTGCCAGCAAGATTCCCGTTAGCGGAATGAACCCTTTGCGTGAAATCGTCCATGTCCCGGAAGAGCTTCTTGGCTGCCTCATAAGTGACGTTGCCAAGTTCGGTCAGTTTGAATTGCTGGCGACCACGGTAGCAAAGTTGCCCTCCAACACGCTTTTCCAGTTCGGCTAGGTGCGTGCTTAGAGTCGACTGCGAAAGATTGAGAGCGATTTGCGCCTCTGCAAAACCGCGCGCGTCCGCCAAAGTCGTAAAGACCCGAAGGAGCCGGATGTCGATATTGTCCAAACGCCGCATGGAACCTCTCACATTACCAAAATTCGAAATAAAATACGAAATTATCCTATTTACTTCAATGTAACAATTGGCGACCATTCGCCGTGCTCGAGCAAAAACACTGTTACGGATCAACATTGATGAACCTGCGAGATTTTCTGGCTGACCTTACTTCTATCCGGCAGCGGCTCCACGCCATGCCAGAAATCGGTCTTGCCGAATTGGAAACGTCAAACTTGATTGCAGAATGCTTGTCCGGTTGGGGCTTGGAGGTTCATCGCGGTTTTGCCAAAACCGGGCTTGTTGGTCGGCTACAACGCGGGGACAGTCGCAGAGCCATAGGCTTCCGCGCCGACTTCGATGCTCTGCCAATCGCCGAGGAAACGGGGCTGCCTTACTCCAGCAAAAACCCTGGCATGATGCATGCGTGCGGCCATGACGGCCATACCGCGATGCTCCTAGGAGCAGCCTGGATGCTGTCACAAAGGTCGGATCTGGATGGCAGTGTGAATTTCGTATTCCAGCCGGCTGAAGAGAACTACGGTGGTGGAAAGCTCATGATCGAGGACGGTCTCTTCGAGGCGTTCCCTTGCGACCGCATTTATGCCGTCCACAACCTTCCCGGTCTCTCCGTCGGTACGTTCGCGACACGGAGCGGTCCAATCACCGCTTCAGTCGACGTCGTAAAGGTCGTCGTGCATGGTAAGGGTGGACACGGCGCGCTGCCGGCGAAGACGACAGATCCGGTCGTCGCCGGCGCAAGTATCGTTATGGCGCTACAAACAATCCTTTCGCGAAACATTGACGCACATGATGCTGCTGTGATCACTGTCGGAGCTTTCCATGCGGGCGGTTCCAGCACGATCATCCCAGACACCGCCGTCCTTGAGATCAGTATGCGCGCGCTTTCGCCGAGCACCCGTAGGGAGTTGCGCGAACGGGTCGAGAGCATCGCCTCTATGCAGGCTGCAGCGTTTGGCGCGACAACGACCTTTGAATGGGATCTCGGATACCCAGTAACTATCAATGAAAAGGAAGCAACTTCCCTCGCAGAAAAGGTCGTGGTCGATCGCTTTGGCAGCGAGCGGCTACTGAAGCTCGACACGCCGCAGATGTTTAGCGAGGATTTCTCCTTCATGCTCGAGAAGGTGCCGGGCGCCTATTTTCTTATCGGCAACGGCGACAGCGCGCCGCTGCATTCCTCCTCCTTCGATTTCAACGATGAGCTGCTCGAGCCCGGCGCCCTGTTTTTCCACGACCTTGCGATCGCCCACCTTCAGGCTCAACCGTGAACTGCTTTCACGGTCAACCCTCGACAGGTCTAAGCCCGATTCAGGTGTTCCAGCGCGTCCCCATGTAGGTAGGAATCTCCGGCCGCAACAACGCCGCCCCGCCACTTTAATGTCAGCGGATTTCCGCTCCAATCCGTCACAATGCCGCCTGCGCCCTCGATGATCGCTGTGGACGCGAACAGATCATAAGCGTCGAACCCAGCGTCAACGGCAATGTCGGTGCGGCCTCGTGCAAGGCAAGCAGTTTCATTTTGTTCCCCTTTTCTAGTTATCGATTGTTGTTTCCGATGCTGCGGCTACCTTGCCGCGGCAACCTGCGCGGCAATGACGCAAAGAAGCTCGAAGAGAATCGTCGCCCCTGCGATCGCCGTAATGCCGCCGATGTCAAAAGGAGGAGCAACCTCCACAACATCTGCCCCGACGATGCGCACGCCTTGAAGCAGGCGAACCAGTTCCTGGGCCTCCCGGGTGCTGAAGCCCCCGATCTCCGGCGTGCCGGTTCCCGGCGCCATGGAGGGGTCGATGCTGTCGATATCGAATGTGACATAGGTGGCGGCGTCACCAACTATGGCGCGTGCTTCCTCCATGACGTCGACTGCACCACGACGCACGAATTCCTCCATGTAAATGATGCGTATGCCCTGGTTTTTGGCCCAGTCGTGCTCGCCCGGATCGTAGACGGACCCGCGAATGCCGATCTGCACGGTCCGCTTAGGATCAAGAAGCCCTTCTTCGATGGCACGACGAAACGGCGTGCCATGGGTATACCGATTGTTGCCGAAATATTGATCGTTGGTGTCGGAATGGGCGTCGAAGTGGATCAACCCGATCGGTCCGGTAGTCGCAATCGCACGAAGCACCGGCAAGGTCGTCAAGTGGTCACCGCCGACCGAAAGAGGGATCGCACCTTCCTTCACGACCGCTGCTATACCGGCCTGAATGCGCTGCAAGCCATCCAGGAGATCGATTGGGTTCACCGACACGTCGCCAATATCAGCGACGTTGGCGACGGAAAACGGCTCGATTCCTGAGACATGGTGAGCACGGCGCATGAGGCTCGAATAATTTCGGACCTCGCGCGGTCCATGGCGCGCACCGGCTCTATTCGTTGTGCCGCCGTCCCAGGGAATTCCGATCAGCGCGATATCCAGACCTGCCGCCGATGGAACCGCTGGCAGACGCATGAATGTCGAGTGCCCCGCAAACCTCGGGACTTCGGCCGCATCGACGGGCTGGAAGAAATTGGTGTTCGTTGCGGTCATTCAGAATTCCTCAGCGATCATGTTTTCAAGGTTGGTCGTGATATCGGCGACAAGCCATTCGCCCTTCTCGATCGACGAGCCTTCGGTTAAGGAAAGCACGCCGGACGCGGGCACACCGCCTGCCGGCTTCGGATTTCGGTCGTATGGCTTGAAGTGTGCAGGTCCGTCATTCCGCGCCGCGGTCAGATCGACGAGCTCGGGCCGCAATGCCATCATCAGCGACGTTTCGATGACGCTTGCATGCTCGAGTTCGATTCCGGGGAAGCCATCTGGGAATATCCGCGCAATCGTTTCCGGGGCGACCAGCTCCCAGAGATCGGCGCGAAGGACGACGAAATCCTCAACGCGGCGTCCAATGCTGTCCAGGGCCAGTTCGATACCCTCGACCGCCGGCCAGATATTCTCGTAATGGCCATTGAGCACCACGATCTTTCGGCAACCTTGGCGATAAAGCTCGCACAGGATGTCGCGAACGATCATCGAGAAAGTATGCGCTGACAGGTTAATGGTGCCAGGAAAGCGCGGGCCGCCGCCCGTACGTGGCTGAGACCGGTTACCATATGCTACTGTCGGAAGAACGAGGCCGTTTGTTCGACGAGCAACTCGTTCGCAGATCTGCGTCGGGATGACCACATCGACATTCAGGCTCATGTGGTGGCCGTGCTGCTCAGTCGAGCCCAACGGCAGAAACACCGGCGCCCCGGCCTTCACTCTCTCCTCGACCTGCGGCCAGGCCAACTCCGCCCAGAGTACAGTGTCTCTCATGCTCGCTCTCCCCGCTTTCACCCTGCTTGGGACAACCGAACCTTTTCAAGCGGCTCTCTTACGTGAGTGTGGGGACAGGGTGAGAGGAACCAGCATTAGAGTAAATAAAATTATTTGGGGCGCGGCATCCATTTCTGTCAATGTACAAATTGGCAACGGCAAATGCCTCGTTGACGGCAGACGTTCGGCTCATGGAAGGTCAGCCGAAAACATTCCGGCGCTGGATGAATGGAAGCCAAGCGGCGACGTCGCCGTTCAACATTGATAATTTTCGATTTAACGGTCAAAACATACTTATATACATCGATGTCGAATTGTCGAAGTATCTTCTGACGGCATAATCGTGTCGAAACGATCAGGTTTGAGGGGGTAACGGGTGGCATATTTTCCGATCGACAAGATTCGCGCAGAATTTCCGGCACTGGCGGGGCCGAAGCCGCCGATTTATCTGGATAACCCTGCAGGAACTCTCGTTCCTCGGATGGTCATCGATGCCGTAGCCAATGCGATGGCGACGGCAAGCAACAATCTTGGCGGCTACTTCGCGGCGTCCGCTCGCGCCGTGGATATTGTTGAAAAGGCGCATGACTCGGCGGCTCAGTTCGTTGGCGCCACCTCGCCGGCTGAAATGATCGTCGGGCCAAGCATGACCAACCTGACCCTCCACATGTCGCGTTCCATCGGTCTCCTTTTTAATCCCGGCGACGAGATCATCGTCACCAGGATGGATCACGAGGGCGACGTAGCACCCTGGCTCCTGATGGCACGGGATCGAGGCTTGGTCGTGAAGTGGTTGCCTTTCAACCGCGAGACCTGGCGCTTGGAGCCCGAAGATCTACGAGGCCTTCTGACGGAGAGGACGCGCCTCGTGGCCCTGAACTACGCCAGCAATCTGACCGGCTCCATTAATGACATTGCCGCACTCACAGCGGTGGCCAAGTCTGTCGATGCGCTCGTCTACGTCGACGCGGTCCAGTACGTGCCCCACCATCTCCCTGATGTCGTGAAGCTCGGCTGCGATTTCCTCGCCTGCTCATCCTACAAATTTTTCGGACCGCATCTCGCCGTTCTCTGGGGACGGAAGGCGCTTCTCGAGCGCATGGAGGCATACAAGTGCCGATGTGCTTCTGACGCTCTGCCGGACAAATACGAGACGGGCACGCCCCAGACGGAACTTCAGGCGGGATTGAGCGCGGCAGCCGATTACGCGGCATCGCTCGGTGCAGGCGGCAACACTCTGCGCGAACGCATGCTTGCGGGCTATCATGCGTTCAACATCTATGAGGATGACCTGACCCGGCAGCTTATCACCGGCCTTCAGTCGATGAAGGGCATCACCATCCATGGAATAACGAACCTGAACGAGCTTGCGCATCGCGTTCCTACGGTCTCGTTCACACATGCGGCGATCCAGACGCACGACTTTGCGCAAGGCCTGGCGAACCAAGATATCTGCGTTTGGTCTGGGCACAACTACGCCATCGAGCTTGTCCGACAACTGGGTCTCGATGAAGACCTGGGGGTCGTACGTATCGGCATCGCGCACTACAACACCGCCGAGGAAATCGATCGCGCGCTTAACGCCATAGACTCGATCATCCAGAAACGGCTTCGGACGATCTGACCGAGGCACCGCGGGAGGCATGACGTGAATCCGTCGTTTGAGGACAAGACAGTTATCATCACCGGTGCCAGTCGAGGCATCGGGCTGGGCGTAGCCAAGGGCTTTGCGCGTCAAGGGGCGCGGGTTCACATCATCGCCGATGACGAGAATGTCTATGACGCCGCAGAAGAAATCGGCGCTCAGGGATACAGGGCCGACATCGCAAACGAGGTTGAAGTCAGGAACGCACTGTCGCGGACCGCTCATATCGATGTCCTCGTGAACAATGCCGGATACGAACGCATGACGCCCCTCACGGCGGAAGGCGCGCAGAACGACACGCTATTTCGCCGGATCATCGATATCAATGTCGTCGGCACGCGCATCGTGACCCGGCAGGCCGTCCGCCTCATGCGGACAGGCGGCGCCATCGTCAATACGGCTTCGATTTGGGGGCGCGTTGCTGAAGCGCAATTCGACGCCTACGTCGCCTCCAAGCACGCTATCATTGGCCTGACCAAGACGTGGGCAAAGGAGCTCGGACCTCTCGGCATACGAGTCAACGCGGTCTGCCCGGGCTGGGTGCGGACCGAGTCCTCGATGCGCTCGCTGGGGCTGATGGCGGCATCAAAGGGCGCCGACGAGCAAGAACTTCTCGAAGGCATCGTCGCGGGGCAGGCGCTGCCGGGGCTCATGATGCCCGACGATATGCAGGACGCCTATCTGTTCCTCGCATCTGACCGGGCCGGGAACATCACCGGGCAATCGTTGGGTGTCGATCGGGGAGAGGTACCGTGGTGA
Source organism: Rhizobium sp. CIAT894 (assembly GCF_000172795.2). Lineage (NCBI taxonomy): Bacteria > Pseudomonadati > Pseudomonadota > Alphaproteobacteria > Hyphomicrobiales > Rhizobiaceae > Rhizobium > Rhizobium sp. CIAT894. Next base: position 21,684 of record NZ_CP020949.1, on the reverse strand, counting down.
ACTCGCTGGCCGGTAAAAGAGCTCTCATCACCGGCGCGGCAAGTGGGATCGGCAAAGCCGCCGCTCTGGCGCTACACTCGGCGGGCGCGAACGTCATCGGCCTTGATTTGACGACGCACGGCGACGCTTTCGAAATTCTGCACTGCGATCTCAGCGTTGAGGAGAGCGTGGCCGCCGCGATGCGGCAAGCCGCCGCCAGATTGGGCGGCCTCGATATCCTTGTCAACAATGCGGGCGTCATGGAGGAGGCTCCGCTGGGCGCGATCTCCGCTGCGCACGTAGACAGGATGTTTGCGGTCAACGTAAGGGGCGCGATCTTCACGGCGCGAGAGGCCCTTCCCCATCTGCCTGACGGCGGAAGAATCGTTAACGTCGTGTCGGAACTGGCCTATATCGGCCGCGCCAATGCATCGGTATATTGCGCTACGAAGGCTGCACTTCTGGCGCTTACCCGCTCATGGGCGCGCGAACTTGCGCCGCGCATCCTCGTCAATGCTGTTGCGCCCGGCCCGACCGACACACCATTGCTTGGTTTCGAAACCATGGATCGCCGCATGCGCGAGATGGAAACAGCAAACCCCCTTGGACGTATCGGTCGACCGGAGGAGGTCGCAGCCGCGATAGTGTTCCTAGCGGGACCGAGTGCGTCGCTGTTCGTGGGTCAGTGCATTGGCCCGAACTGCGGCGCTGTCATGTTCTGATGCATCGCCAGCGATTGCTGCGGGGCACAATCCTCGGGTCGGTCTATCATCTGGTGGTGCGTTTCTAGCGATGGGAGTGCGATTTGAAGCATTACACGCCAACAGCGCGTTCTCGCGTTTGGGCGGTAATCTCGATCAAACGGAGGAAACCATGGACGAAAGCGGATTGCAAAATTTCCTCAAGAGATTGAGGTCCGGCAAAGCCAACTATATGGGCTGGTCCGGATTGAGTGACCCGATGCTCGTGGGCTACATCGCGCGCGCGGGATACGATGCGGTACTGCTTGATCAACAGCATGGGTTCCATGATACGGCGTCGTGCATCTCGTGTATTTCGGAAGCCGCGCTGACTGGTACCCCTGCAATCGTCCGTGTGAGCGTGAATGATTTCGCGCAGGCGGCACGAATGCTGGATTGCGGCGCGGTGGGCGTCGTCGCTCCGATGATCAATTCGGCAGCCGACGCGAGGCGGTTCGTGTCGCACGTCAAATATCCTCCACTTGGACAACGTAGCTTTGGCCCTGGCCGGGCTATGCAATTGTCTAATGCACCCGATGACCAAGTATTCGTTAAGTCTGCCAACGGGAATACGTTGGCGATCGCCATGTGCGAGACACGCGAGGCTCTCGATGTCCTCGATGAAATCCTGAATGTTCCCGGACTCGACGGCGTCCTGGTCGGTCCTGCTGACCTCTCTCTCGCGTTGTGCGGCGGAATTATGGATCCAAACCGAAGCGCAGTGCGGAACGCCACTCTCGATGTTGCCCGCCGCTCCCGCGCGAAGGGAAAGATCGCATGTGCGTTCGCGGGAACCGTTGAACGCTCGCGCGAGCTCGTGCGCGACGGCTTTCAGCTTGTGTCTGTGGAGTACGACGAAAAAGTGATCGCCGACGCGTTCGCGAAAGTCCTGAATGAAGCCAAGCAGGTCTGACTTCGAACCTCCGCCAAGCGCATTGGAATCGGATGAAAACACGATGTCCGCAGCGCTCCACACGCCTGAGCTGAGTCCGTGGTCTGCGGATTTTCTAAGTTCGCAACATTATCAAAAAGCGCTTCAACTTTTGCGTTGTGAAAAGGCCTTCCGTCAAACCAGTGTTACTTGAACCTTTTTCATCAGTTGCTTACACCAGATTTTGTCGTATTGCTTGATCCCACGTGGAAACTCCATATCGAGGGTGGATTCGGCGCACTCCCGTGCTTGAACCATGATGCTGCCCTTGGTCTGATTCAATCAAGTCGAAACGCGCAGTAAGGGTGTCGACAGAGACGCCGACGGGCATTTCGCCAATTCTAAGAAACGAAAAGAGCGGCCAATCGGCCGCTCCTCCCACATTTCGGTAACGTCGAACCGGCTCCAGCCCTGCTCGGCATAAGCGGCACGGCGCTCGGTCAGGTTAACCCATTTGAACGGTCGAGGTGTGTTTCGGCGTGTTGTTTAGTCCCCCCATCAGCGCCGAGGGCTCACGCCAGTCCCACCGGAGAAACGAGAAATTCAGCGGCATGTGACTCTATCCCTTCCGGGGTCATTCCACCGTGGCCGAAAGGGGTCAAACTTCAACGCTTGTTCACATCAACGCATTCGTATCGGCATCTCTGGTTACAGAGCTTCCATCGCCTGCCTGATAAGCGACAAATCTTGTGCGGATAACTTTGCCCTGTCTATCACGATCTCGATTGCCCTGGCTGCGGTCGCAGTTGCACTTTGCAGGCGCAATTCTCTGACCGTCCAGATTCCCTTCTGTGACAATCCCTTAATAACAACGCGATTCTTCTTGATAATGAAGCCTATGTGCTTCGCCGGATCGTCGAAGTAGGGGTGTACAATCCAAAACTTGCACTTTGAATAATCGGCGGCACGGACCTTTATCGTATCCAGCGCCTCCTTGACTTGGAAGCCATTGCAATATTCGCAACTCAGAATGATGTTCTTCGCTTCGAACGTCCAGTCTGGATAAATATCCTTGGGTGCAACGTGGTCTCGGTGAGCAGATCGCCGCCCGCGGTGTCCGACTCTGGCTTCACACCAAACGCATTTCCCTCTCTGGATCCGCATACCGTGATCCTTCACTGCTTTTTTGAAAGCTTTGATACTATTTGTCTGCCGACCCCACGCCTCTTTGCGAACATTGACCGAAATGTGGTCGAGAGCCGTTTGGACTGCGGGATCGATACTTGCACAGGCACTAAGCTTCAGCATTGTTGTTCTCACCGAGGTAAGCTTCGATCGAGCGCAGAATCTCGGCAAGCGCTGGATTGTCCGGGGCGGCGATCGGAACTAGCCGCCGATAAATACGTCCAAGCTCTGCGAGATTTCTACGGCGCGTACCTGAAATCATCTCGAGAGCGATGGTCAGATCATGCTCGACATAACTGTTGCCTGACGTTCCAATGCCGAAAACCCTGTAAAGGATGTTGTCGGGCGACCGCCCGAAAACATCCCCATCATAGGCCTCGAATGCCCGATCTGATGGGCCGCCGGCAACGGTCAGCGAACCTACTGGTTGTTGCAGATCGGATACGAGAAAATGGGAATGCGTTGCAATCACGACATGTGTAGCAGGATACGCCGCCAGCGTTTGCAGAAGGGATGGAACATATTGTATTTGCCAGGCGGGATGCAGGCTGACCTCTGGCTCATCAATAAAAACCGCTGACGTCTCGGCGAGATTGGCAACGATGCCCGTAACCGTGCTCAGGATGTGTTGTTCACCGGAACTGAGATCACCGAACGTAAACAAGCGTCCCTGTTTGTGGAAACAAAGCCGCGCCCCGCCGAACAGCCTTAGTCGCCGGCCAATCTCAAGGGCCTTTACAAAATAATCAAGGTCGCCACCGATTGCCGGAAACGATGGCAGTATCTCAAAACGAAAAGTTGTACCGCGAGAACTGGGCACATGATGGGAATAGTCGCGAAGGCTTCGTATCAATGACCAAACAATTTCCAGATCATCGATGACGGCTTGACGGTTCTCCTCCATCATCCCGGCAACAGGACTGTTTCGTCTCGACAGATATTGAACTGCCTTCGCTACAAACTCTTGGAAGCTCCTCATGAGGGCTAGAGATCTGGGCTCAACGGTTATTTCGCCGTATATTGGAAGCTCAAGGTTCAGATACGGGAACCAATGCTCGCTAAGACGACTTGTCGTCCCCTCGCGAATTGCAGTGAGGAAGCTGAAGAACGTACTGGTTTCGATGGCACCGGTAGACGTCATGTTCGTCGACTGACGAAGACCGAGGTATTGATAGAACCCATCTTCATCGCGGCCGGCAAATCGGAACCGGTCCATCGGCAGGTGGGCAATCGCCAAAACCTTATCGGGCAGCACCACTTCGCTGGCCGGGACTTCACGTCCATCCCTCGACACCGCTAGGGTACGTTCGTGCCGTTCAACCGACCATACCGAACCGTCAAGCCAATAGGAAAGCCTCATGTCAAAGCGGCCCGTGGTAACTCCCTTCGTCAAATCGCCGTCTTGTCTCGGAAGCGACAGTTGCGAGCTGCGTATGCGTAGTGATGGAAGAGCATCGTCGCGACCGTCCACGATAGCCTTGATGTTGCAAAGTTCGTCCGCGATCGCAGCAAGAACTCGGCTTTTCCCTGAGCCATTGGTACCGATTATGATCGACGCCTTGGCGCCGTGCTCGAAATGCTCATTGACGAATAAGGGGACATGGGCCGATTTGGTCTCAAACGAAATCATATGGAAGCCACGCTTCATCGATCGCATCCCGACATTGCTTCTCAAGATATGCCACTCCATCCATGCTACATCGACCCCGTACCGATTAGCCGGATGACGACCAGCCTGCGCGTCTGACTCGCCCTTTCGGTACCAGCGCCGGCATTTACCTAAAGGCGATTAGCCGTTGTCGATTGGAAATCGATGTGAGCTTTTGCAGGTCTTCGTCGTCTGCGGCTCGCGACGGAGTAGGCCTCACATTTCCGAAGTACTTTCTGTCTAGCCCACCGTAGGTGAGTCCATCTGACAACTTCGTGAGGCGCATCTGAAACATCTTAGCACCCACGACAAGCTCGATCGGGTTGTTGCCGTGATTGAATAGCTCGATCGAAAAGCAGCCGCGAAACCCGGGCTGAACCATTGTGCTGATCGAGATGCCGAGACGGGTGTAGCTGCTACGGGTCAGGACATCGGCGTAGCAATCGCTGGGCAACGCGATGTACTCCAACGTTGTCGTCAGCACGACCTGGTCGGGGTAAAGAATAAACCGTTCACCGAGTTCTCGCCGCGTAGGCTGAAAATAGGTGGAGATGGGCCTGAAACGCTCATCGTCGCGCGCAACCCCAATGTAGGGTCGCCTCGTGACAATCGAGACTAGAAAATCATATCCAAGCCTCAAGTCGACAGTCATCTCCCCGATCTGCTTCTGATCAAGCAAGGGTTCTATCCCGAGCCGAAGGCTGTCTGTGCGGGAGAGACGCTCTATTATCTCATTCCTGATCACTGAGGCACCTCATTCCAAAGACTACGGATCGAAGCGTTACGGATCGATTTCTCAGTGAGGTCATTCACAATCCGGACAACGTCGAGTTGGTTCGCGTCGGCAGCCCATTGTGGCCCATCGCCCGACTTCACCTTTCCCAGGTAAGACCAGCCGGCCGCCATCATGCCATGCAGCTCTGGTGTGTCCGCGACCGTATACGGTCGAATGTCGTCAAACGCGATCTCGATCGCCGGCACGGCGTAGCGCTGCTCCAAGCGAGGAAGGCCAAGCTTCTGCAACGCTCCCTGGTACATCGACAATTCGTCGAAATCCTCGCCGGCAAGAAATGATCTGATCACCTCGATCCTCGTCGCCGTCGCAGGATGTGTGTTGCTGTGATCGGCGTGGGGATTGATAGCGTGGATACTGTCGACAATAGCAGAGCCGACGTAGCACGCGGCAAAGAGATCCGCGAAATGCTCACGACGATGGTTCTGGAGAACTTCCTGCACACCGTCAGAGACCCCGTGTACAGGATCTGTAAGAAACGTCACATCGGTGACATTCCGCGCCAAATCCACAAAATGCCCAAGTTCGTGATAAAGAGCCGCGCAAAACAAAGGCATGTGCTTGTAGATGCGCGGCACGCCGATGAAGATCAGCTTTTCCTGCGGCAACTGCCCAGTATATCTGTCCATCGTCTTAGCAACGAAGTCCCAAGGATCGCCGGGTTTGAGGTGGAAGTCTTTTTTATCGGTAAGCGCCGTTGTGACAAGACACGGGTCGGTCAGCCAGTCGGATATCGCATGACGCATGCAATACTCGATTTCGTAGGGCGCTTCCTTTGTCGTCGAGCCCTGCAGGTAACGATGACACGTCCAGACTTTGTCGGCAAAGGAGCGCAGGATTTCATCATCGTATGGCGGCGAGCTGGTGAGCGCATGCTTGATCACGTCGATCAATGCGAAGGCGTGCTTCTCGATCGCCCGATTAAAGTAAGGGGTCTTTGAAAGGTGCGCCAAGCTCTCAGCAAGAAGCGCAAGGTCAGTACGCGGATGCAAGTCTCGGCTCCAGGTTTCGGAGCACCTCGTGAGCAACGGTTTGACTGACATCTCCTATGGAGTTGACACCCGCCAAGGCATCGCGCAGCCCTTCATAGACGCGCATGTCGTTCGCAAGCTGCACGGCCTGCGGCGTCACGTCCGGAGAGATCGCGCTAGGATCATCAGAAAGTATTCTCGCTTGGTGCAAAACATCATCGAAATGGAGCGAGAGGGGATGCGGAAGCTCGCGGTTTCCTCGATCAATCAGTACCAATGCCAGCCGAAACAGCTCAAGGCGTCTGTTGTTTTCCGATGGCATGGCTGCAAGCATAACGTCCCCCCAACTCGCGCCGAATCAAGTGAGAGTAACCCGGCTAGGTTGAGTGTGGAACATCAACTACTAATTTTCTGGAAAAATTCCCCCACTATCTTTGCACCACTCGACGCGACCCCCGCGCATCCAGAAGTGGCAGCGGCATCCGTCCATTCTGTGAACAGAGGGATGGATACTCGGCCGCCCCAGCCAATCTCTGCCGATCGACCAGCGTGGCCGACGATCGTGATTGAGCGACAACAGCAGCGGCGTTCCGCAGCCAGACGGGCACTGAAACGTGACCCATTTCGGCCGTTGCGGCGGCCCAACGACAACGGCCCTACCTTTTGGCAACTCCTCCGGCGCAGGCATATCAAGGCTGTGAGATACTAAGAAATCCGGCTTCTCGATCAGCCCGAGCCACGTGAGCAGTCTTGCGATCGCGTGTCGCACCATTAGCCAGCCCTCCCGAGAAAGGGCTGGACGTCACCGGCACCATGAGCACGGTCAGAGCCACAGATACGGCAGGGCTCTTTCTTGGCGCCCGGATGAAAATCCTCCAACAGGTGGAACTTTCGCACCCGATTGGCTACGTCGCCCTCGGCCCCACGGAATCGGTTGACACGCTGGATCAGCTCTTCCACTGCCATCGTCGCAACAGAGGTCGTGAAGGAGATCACGGCCGGCGAAGGATTGCCCTCGCCGCGGACATAGGCCTCGGCCTTTCGGCGCTCGAACTCCTCCGGGTCCGTCCGGCGCAACGCCTCCTCAGCCGCAACACCGGCATTGACGATGCGCCGGCAGACAAGGCAGCTGTTCCCCGGCTCAACCACGGTGACTCTGCCGTCAGCCTCAAGACACGAGATGCCGTGCCGTTCGGCCACCCGCAGCGAGAGCCCGACGTCAATGACGGGAATGAGGTAGTAGTATGCCAGCCTGTTGAGTAGCAGCCGGCCGTCATGATCGTCCGTACATCCGAAGATCAAGTCCATGGACTTCAATGCGTCTCGGCATTCGGCCGAGCCGATCCAGCTGTCAAACGTCATGACCTGCGTTCCGAGGCCCATACGCTCGATCTCGCGCTTTGCGACTTCGACCTTCTTCACGCCCTCCTCGGCGTCCTGCCAAGTCGCACCGTAGAGACGATTGAGATTCGAATGCTCAACGCGGTCGGGATCGAATACTGTGATGTGCTTCACCCCCATACGCGGCAACTGCTGCAGCATCGGGCTTCCAGTCCCCCCTGCCCCGACAACGCCGACCCGCAAATGGCCGATCTGTGTTGTGAAGCCGGCGCCAAGCGCCAGTTCCTGGCGAACGAGCGCAGGCGCGTGGCCGCGCTCCGGCTCTGCAAAGAATGTCGTCGTCCAGTTGCCCCCGATCGTCCGGGCGTAGCTCAGATCCGTGACTGTCGCCGGGGTCAACCACACACGGCCCCCAACGAGCCTCCCCCGGACGAACAGCAAGCTCGGCATCACGGCTTCATCACCATTACGATTCCGCGCCAACCGAACCAACTCTGCTTCATTCCGGTCATCCTGACCCGAGAAGTTCGAAGGCCCGCCCGGATGGGAATGGGCGATACCAAGCTGAAGTCCCTCACGGTCGGCGCGTGCGAGCAATTCGACGAACCGTTTCGTACTCCAGGAAATATGCTGATGATCGGCGGACGTGATTTCTTCGTCGAGGACCGGCAGGACCTCCTTGACCAGCAGCCTGAGGCGAGGCTCGTGGTCAAACGGGTCCTTTCCGATGCGCGAGGTGCCGAACAGGACATATGCGGCATGCTCCAGCCCGTCCGAGCGACAGAGTGTCTCCCCGAGCAAGGCGACGTGGTGGTTCGTAATTGTCAGATCCGACGCCATCATGCTGCGATCTCCAAGGCGCGTTCGATGCGACGAAGCATCGTCCAGATGCCGTCCACACCGGGGCGCCAGGCATCATTGTGGCGAGACCAGCGCTGCCACGACTTGCCGCCGAAGGCGTGCGGCTGATCGGCCGCATTGGGATAACGCTGGCTTGCGGCAAGCCTGACCCAGGGCATGAGATAGAACATGTCCGGGGCGCAGTCGGGATACGCCGGCGGGAGCAGGATCAGGATATCGGCGGACCCCGCATCGAAGCGCGACGGCGGCAAACTCCAGCCCTTAAGTACGATCGCCTTGGAGCCACCTTCGATCACCTCGTCGAAGGCGATACCCTGATTGACGAGATACTCGCGATCCTCGGGCGGGAGCACTACTGCTCCCGCGCCTTCGGTGGTGGTGTCGATACCGGTAAAGAAGCGCTCGGTTCCGTCACCCTGCAGATCGACCTTCTCCTTGTTGCCGATCAGACGGTCGTCGCCGACGCGCTGAGCCAGCCAGACACCATACGAGCCGGGATCGACGCCGGCGAGGCGCTTCAGGTGAAGACCGGTGATGAAGGGGAGACCCCATTCAAACTTGCGGCCGTCGAGAACGAAGCGAAACGAACGATCGCTCTTGAAGGTGATGAACTGCTTACGACCGGCGCGGCGGAGATCGACGCTTTCATCCGGGCGGATTTCTTCCAGCTGGCCGTCTTCGAGTTCTTGGAACAGGAGATGCTCGTCCGTCGGGAAGATCTTTGCCTTATTCAGGATCTGCTCGCCACTAACGATGGGGTCATTGAAGTTGAAGGGGTTGCCATCGATCTTGACGCCGAAGGTAAGACGGCGCTCGAGAACATTGTCAGTCATTGGGAGGACCTTATGTTGCAGACAAGGCGACCATCGCCTCGTCTGCATCCATAAATAATAGCTAGTTTTTAGCGATGCAATAGCTATCCAATGAATTTTTTTTGTTGACTATTTCAGTAAAATATCTATCTTTTTGGAGTCCAAGTATCGCCGGAGGATACAATGAAGAAAACAATGACGCTCAATCTCACTGACGCCGAAATGCAGGTTTTGCAGGATCTCTGCGATAAAAAAGACCTGTCAAAGACGGCAGTGCTTCGCCAGGCGCTCAGGCTGTACCAGCTTGTCGATGTGCGCCTTGATCAAGGTGGAAAGCTCTTCTTCGAGGATGAAGCCAAGAAGGAGAAAGCAGAACTCATGGTGCTATAATCGTGACGTCCCATCCAGTTTTCCTGACCGATAAACGCACCGGCGAGCCGGTGGCTGCGGAACTCATTGAGACCATAAGCGAGGCCGACCTTCGTTCGGTGGAAACCGAATGGAAGCCGGTTACCGTCGCGAGGATCAGATCGCTCATGGCCAAGGGCCTGAGTCCTGCGGATTGGCCGGAAGGCTGGCACTGGAAGTGGAGAGACAAGGTGACCGCGATCAACGGTCTGCTTGCTTTCCAGACATTTGCGCTTCGTTGTGAAGGCAAACTACAAGGCTTGATGCAGCTTAATACTGCGCGCGCGCGCTGCCGTGTCGCCGAACAGGCAGGCAAGGACCTGGTCTATGTCGATTATATCGAGACAGCTCCTTGGAACCGCAAAGCCATCGTAGATGTCCCCCGATTCAGCGGCGTTGGTACAATCATGATCCGCGCCGCCATTGAAGTCAGTCGAGACCACGAATTGCGCGGTCGCATCGGCCTGCATTCCCTACCGAGTGCAGAAGCCTTCTATGCGAACGCCTGCGGTATGACCAATCTTGGCCTCGACGGAACCTACGAAGGATTAAGATACTTTGAGATGACATCGGCCCAGGCCGATGCATTCTCAGGATAGGAACAGCCATGAAACTCGAAATCACGAGGGAGTGGTTCGTAAGGAGAGCCAAGCAGGAAGGCGATCTTGAGATTTCCGCCGGCCGGCTCGCCAGGGACCCGACCCCAGACGAAACCGACATAGAAGCCGCTGTTGCAGACATTGCGGACCCGATCCGTATGGCGTTTGGTTCGCTCGTCGAAACCATGCGACGGCGTAGAGGACTGACGGTCGAGAAGCTTGCTGAGCGGCTCGATCTCGATGTGGGCGACATTATGCGCATCGAGCGCGATGCGCATTTTCGACCCGAGCCAAGGGCAGTGTATCGCCTCGCGGAAACGTTCGACTTGCCACACAAGGCCTTGCAGCAGCTTTCTGGAAACACGGTTGCGCGCCCGGGCCTGCAGGAACAGGCTCTGCGTTTCGCCGCGCGATCCGGTGAATCGCCGCAGAAACTGTCACGCGATGAGCAGCGAGCTCTCGAAGAGTTCGTCGCATACCTGCAGAAGCAACAGGGCTGACGAAGTGCGCAACATCATCCTCAGCCGATCGACGGCCTCTGACATCGATAGCCAAGTCAACAAGGTTCTTCGTAGTCTTGGAAATCCGGAGCCGCCGTTACGTCTGGAGGATGTGCGCGAACTCTTGAAACTCGATCGGGGCTATTACTCCAGTACGGATGACAGCTTCCTTCGGGAGACAATCAGCAAGTTGACAGTGGCTGGGGCGCAGGTTCTTAAGCGCCCCAGCCTTCTTCTCGATGCCGTCCGGAAACTCGATTTGCGGGCGCTTTATCTTCCGGACCGCAAACGCATCCTGCTTGATCAGGCACAGCCTGATGCGAAACAGCGGTGGAATGAAGCGCATGAAATCGGCCACAGCGTCTTGCCATGGCATGAGGATCTCATGCTGGGCGATAATGAGCACTCGCTCGTCCCGAGTTGTCATGCGCAGATCGAGGCCGAAGCGAACTATGCCGCCGGTCAGCTTCTTTTCCTCCAATCCCGTTTTCGGATTGCGGCAAACGATTCAGCACCAAGCCTCGATGCGATACGAGCTTTGAAAGGAAGTTTCGGGAATACCTATACGACCACGTTCTGGCGTTTCATCGAGGATTCTCACAAGGATGTCCCGATGATCGGCTTGATCGGATGCCATCCTCGCTTTTCCAACGATGCGGGTGGGGAGGGCTTTCGGCACATCGTGGAGTCGCCGGCGTACAGGTCAATGTTCGAAAGCCTACCGGTGGAACGCCTCAGACGCGAGATTCTAACTTACTGCCAGTTCCGCAAAGCCGGCCCGCTTGGTTCGGGAGAGGTAAGCATCACTGACAAACGCGGAGACCGGCACATATTCCTCTTCGAGTCGTTTTCCAACACCTATGATTGTCTCACCTTAGCCACCTATCAGCGGCCTCATGCGCGCGTTGTAGCGCTCTAACCATATGGTCTAGAGCTTCACTGCTTTGTGTCCATCGTAGCCGAGCCGAGTACGAAATTCTGGCAGCACCCCCAAAACAACAACTTCTACGGGATGACATTTTCCTCCCAGCGTGCAAGCTTCGCTAGAACGAAACTATGCTGGTAGGCGGAGCAGTTGAATGAGTAATGTCGAGGCGCTTCTTTTCGGAGACAGGGATAAAACGGACAGGCTTGCGATCGATATCGTCGGTCGCTCTCGGTCTCGCGAATTGTTCTTCGCCGTTGTAGGCCCTGTGGGAGCGGGGGGATCGCGTGTCGTCAACTCACTCAAAAGGAGCGGAGAGGAAGCTGGCTATCAATGTGAGGTCATAAAGGCCAGCGAGCTGATAAAGGGTTGGGCGGCTGACAATCTCCCATCCGAAACCATCCCTTCCTCGAAGACTCTTTCCGTTGTCGAACAGATGCAAGACTTGGGTGACGAAATGCGGCGGCGGGACACAGCAGCGGTCGCTCGAGATGTTATGCGCGAAATTGCCAAAAAACGAGCGGACTCTCAGAAGCTTAAGTACGTTCGCGGAGAAGCCGTCATACCGGATGATGTAAAGCGAATATACTTGATTGACTCCATCCGCCACCCCGCCGAAGTAAATGTCTTGCGACGGACGTATGGAAATTCATTTGCACTTGTTGCTGTCGTCTGCGAGGAAAATGAACGAAAGAAGCGCATACTAGGAAAATATTTCACAATCCCAGAAGGCGGCAAATCAGAGAATGTTAAAAGAGTGGAAGAATTCGTCAAGCGAGACGCGGATGACGTAAGTAAGAAGCATGGACAGCACGTAACTGAAGCCTTTCACGAAGCCGATTTCTTCATCGATAACACATCGCACGACGTCAATGATGATCACCATCTCCTAGACGAGAAGTGCGGTCGGCTTATCGACATTATCTCGCATTCCAAAGTCGTTCGCCCTACGATTGAAGAAACCGCAATGCATCACGCCCATTCTGCACGTGTCCGTAGCGCCTGCATGTCGCGGCAAGTTGGGGCGGCCGTTCTTGATGATGGCGGCACAGTAGTGGCCACAGGCGCGAACGAGGTGCCCGCTGCTGGTGGAGGGGTATATGGGGAAGCAGGTGGTGCCGCTAACCGACTCCATGACGACCGGTGTGTTTTCCGCTCGTCTAGTCCATATTGCAGCAGCAACCGCGAGCAAAACAGAATAATTGACGAATTGATTTCAGCGATTCCGGAACTTGCCGCCGTCACTGATCGTGCAAAACTCGCCGCAAATCTCCGCCAAACGTCTGTCGGTGGGCTTATAGAGTTTTCTCGGGCGGTGCACGCCGAAATGGACGCACTATTATCGGCTGGCCGTGAGGGAGTATCGACTGTCGGAACGCGCCTGTTTGTAACCACGTTTCCCTGTCACTATTGTGCCCGTCACATCGTTAGTGCAGGCGTCTACGAAGTGCAGTACATTGAACCATATCCAAAAAGCTTGGCGACGACGCTTCACAGCGACGCGATAGAGGTCGATGAAGCCAAATGGATACCTCCGCGCCGGCAATCCATGGCGGAGGAACGTGACAAGAGCCGTAAGGAGGAGGTCATCCCTGGAAAAGTTCTCTTTAAACCATTTGTGGGTGTTGCGCCTCGGCTATATCTCAGAGCTTTCGAGAAGACCTGGCGCTTGAAGGACAAGCAAACTGGGGAATTCAAAATGGAACCGCCGGAGTGGGGCGACGAGTGGTCGTCACTGACTGTTGGCTATCCCGAGCTTGAGGCTGCGTTAACGAAGTGAAGAAGATACTGTCGCATCTCAGATTGGTCGCTTCTGACCCCGCGCTCACGCGCGCAGTCCAGGAAAGGGTGACTGTTGGGAAGCGCAAGCTGAAATTTGAAGAGCAGCTTAGCTTCAACCTTGAGGGAGAGGTTCAGGAGAAGCGAGTGATCCTCATTGCCATGGCTCCACTTCATGGAAGGCGGTTCATGGAATTAATTGCATCTATTAAGCCTAAGGTTGTCCTAGACACGAGACATGCAATCAGATTCGATTTGCCTGGTACAAGCCGATCTCACGTATTTGCGAGGTTTGCCAGCATCCACGCTTACTACGCGAAAGCGCATATCCCATGGCACGAGCTCCGAGCGGCGGACTTCATGCTGGAGCGCGGCCCCCTCTCGAATAGACTGCACCATGAAATTCTCGAAAGGGAGGAGGACTGTATCATGGTGCTCCTACCCGATGCAGAGCATCTGGGGCTGTTTCGGTCTTATCTTAATCGACAGCTCTCGACTTCATCGAAGATGGATTGGAGGATCGAGGAGGTCGTTTAAGGCTGCCTCGTACGTAGCGGATGGTGACGCTTTCGCACATTTCGCAAAGCTGGGAAGGCTCAGCCAAGTCCTCGATCCCGACACATGACCATCCCTTTTTAGGCACCCCTGCTTCGGACCATTTGCCATGACTCGTGTGATCCCTGGTCATCGCGTTCACTCGATCTTGATGTCTATTTCACGACACTGAGCTTTGAGCGTCGGACTTCACCACCCTCATTGTCGATACCGGGCTGGGGGAGAATACAAAATAAAAGTCGTTCGACCTCAGTCATTGGAAGCGATAGCTCGTCGGCAACGTCCACGAGACTTTTCCGCTCCGCCCAAAGCTGGGATAAAACCTTCCCCCATAGCACAGACGTTTCCCTGGGGATGCCATCAGGTTCGCTCGTGCGATAACCGCGTTTCCCGAGCTCTATACATATGGAACGATATTGCCATTCGGAGAGCATGGGTCTGGTAAGATGCGCCAGGCGATATGCCAGCGCCATTGCCGACACGCGCCACCTCTTCTTCGCCCGTAAAACAAGATCAGCCGTTATAAGACGGGGCATTCTGACCCTAACGTCTTCCTCCGGCATTAGGAAGGCGGAAGCGAAGCGGTTTGCCTCTACCTCGGCCGTGCGTGTATCTTCGTCCGCGCCTGAGGTTTGGCCATGCCTGTGCAGGACCAAATGGCCCAGTTCGTGAGCCGCATCAAAAATACTGCGCTCCGCCGATTTGAACGAATTCAGAAACACATACGCTTTGTCATTTTGCCAGAACGAGAATGCATCAACATTTGCCGTGGTTTCTTCTAGCCCCAGGACGCGGATGCCTTTAGCCTCGATCAGTTTCATCATGTTTGCGATGGGTTGGTAACTAAGGCCCCAGTGCTGGCGGAGCGCATCGGCGGCAGCTTCAGGTGTCAATTCCGGGTCGAAATGCGGCAAATCTAACGCCGGCAGATTGTATCGACTTTCAAGCCACTCATAGACTTCAACCCCGTTATCGCCGGCCGAAAGGGCAGCGTTTCGTTCTTTCGCGGTCATGCTCGACAGGCTGCGAAAGCTGACGATTTCTGCTGAAAGGAGTGCGGGGTCCTCCTTGAAGAAAAACTGCACGGGATAGCCCAGAACCTCTGCGAGCTTCTCAAGTGTTCCAGAATCCGCCTGGTTCTGGCCGGTTTCAAGCCGCGTGATTGTGACCGGCGATACGCCGGCCTTTTCTGCAAGTTCCTTCGCTGTCAGCTTCTGCCTTCTTCTGGCGAGGCTGAGTCTCTTTCCATTGAACATGATTGTTCGGCTTTATTTTCGACTGACGACGATATCCAGATCTGGATCGTTGTTCGGTTCATTGATGCCAAAATCGACCGCATCCAGATCGCCACCCTCAATCAAAAATACGCGATCGATACAGCGAAGGAATTGGCCATTCTTCACCACAGGTAAACTGAGTTCCATTGCGCCAAACTGGTCGACCATCAGGTAATATGTTTTGTGGTCTCCATGAAACTTGACCACGCTGATAGGGAGGTCAATACCGGCCGCTTCAAACATATCGCCACAAGCCACGCGCTCGGAGCCAGCGCCTTTTCGAGACCGCGCTTTAGGATCCGCTTTGCGACAGGCTTGATTGACATTTACAAAGAGAACTCGAAGCTTGAGGACGTCATTGCGGATGCCTTCCACACCTTCTTCGCTAAAGATCTCCCAATTTCCACCGAGGTTTTCGGCTCGAAGGCCCTTCACTCCGTCCATATAAGCAAACATGCCGGCCGCATTGGTCGGATGCAGTGGTGAGGCGGTCGCAGCAGCAGCAAGTGCGTGATGACCTGCCGCGATCAATTTCTCACGCTCAAGTTCCAGGCGAGCAAGGTACAAGTCGCCAATCTCAGGATCAGTGATTGTCTTTGGGCTGATGTTTTCCATGTCGCCTACTCATGTTAATTTTCTTCGCCTCATTTGTGGAGTAAAAAATTAACATGGTCAAGCTAGAAGAATCTTTTCGGCTAGTTCATAGGACGCCCCACGCCCGAAACCTCCCCCTCCCCGTCATCTCCCGCAGGCCGAGTTCCAAAACGATCCGCCGCGCCGCCTGCGGCGTCACCTCGAGCGCCTTGGCCACCAACCCGGCCGACACGAGCGGTTTCGCCATCACCAGCTCGACCAGTTCCGGCAGTTTTGAAGACGTCCGGCGCCCGTCCAGCTTTCGGTCCATCATTGTCCTCGCCAGCGTCAGCCGGTCATGCTCTTTCAACCCAATTTCGCCGGCTGCGATCAGGCCGTGAGCAATGGCGAGCAATCGGGTCTCCCGATCACGATGCCGGCGCCGATCGACGGGAATGGTTTTCAGTCCGAGGTTGATGGCGGCGAGATGGGTGCCTGACGTCATGCCGGCCTGTCGCAGGATCGAGGCGGCCAATAGCCGGCCAAGCCAGGGTGCATGCTGGAGGACGGAAAGCTCGTTCCAGGCATCGAGGGCGACGATGGCCTGCAGCACCGCCGGCAAGTTTTCGACTTGCCGTAGCACGCCGCGCCATTCGTCAAGCCGCGCATCCTCGTCCCAGTCGAGATCATACACCAGCGGATCTTTTTCCGCCGCGTCGGCGCGACCGGGCCGTGTAGCGTTCTGGATCGCGGCCTCGGATCGGGCGAGCACCGCATCGATGGCGGCATAGTCGACGCCAGGAAGGTTTTCGATGTCGTCGACATCGTCCCCCTCACCTTCCGGATCGTCCGCGACGGCGCGCCGGGTGGCACCGACCGCCTGCACCTCTTCCGTGTCGGCCGACGTGATCTCTGCGGTTTTTCTGAGAGTGCGGACGCCGTCTGCCGACAATGCCCAGCCGGGAAGTTGGGCCGCGATGCGCCGGCGGGTGTGCAGCACGTCGCGAGCGATTGTCAGCTCATGGGTGGGTGTGCGAATATCGCGGGTGGCGTCGTGGAGGACGAGATCTTCGAGATGGACGAGTTCGCCGTCGATCCACAGCGAGGCGCAGGCGTCGGTGAACTGGGTGCGCTCGAGGAAGCCGTGCCCGACCGGCGAGCGGGCGATGCGCTCGTCCAGACGCGCGAGAGCGATACCGGCGTCGAAAGCCGGCCGCATCAGGGGTGTCATGCTGATTTTTGTCAAATCGTAAGCCATTGAAATCGTGGTAAATGATTTCTTATAGGAACTCTATATCAATATTGTGGTTCGCCACATGGTATGATTGCCTGTTCGTGCTCTAACCATCGATAAGTCGCGCTTATCGATGGTGGTTGATTTGGAGCCGAAAATCAGCATGTCGGTCGCCTTGGATGACCGGAAGCCCTTGGTTTTCCGGCCTTCTGGGTAGATTTCGGCGAGGTTCGGCGGAACCGTCTTCGCTCTTGATGTTGCTACGAGAGGCTCTCCCCTGTAGGCGAGCGCAGAATTTTCCGTCGTCCTGTCCCTCGAACGGGCTTTCATAGCCCTCCCCTACTCCGATCTCCTTATTTTCAGGCATTTTCGCCGCAGATGGCCGCTAGAGCGCGTTTGGCGCTGGCTACGATCGCTTGCCCGTTCGACGTCACTTTTCGAGTCTGGTGGGGCTGCATTTACCCCATAAAACACGCTTGCAACTGTTCATTTTCTCATACATTCCTTATCTGTACAAAGCACTTGAAAAGCACATGAGAAAACCATGGCAAAACGGCAAGCCGCCAACCCATCGCCGGCTCCCAAACGTCTTATCGGCTATGCACGCGTCTCAACCGACGATCAGGTCCATGATGCACAAATGGACGAGTTGCGCGCCGCCGGTTGCGAGCGAATTTTTCAAGAGCACGGATCCGGCGCATCACGGGCCCGGCCGGTTCTGGCGAGACTGCTCGGCGAGCTCGTCGCTGGCGATGTGCTTGTCGTCGTTCGGCTGGATCGCCTCGCCCGTTCCGTCAGCCATCTGTTGCAGGTAATCGAGGATCTTGAAGAGCGCGGCGTCCATTTCAGATCGATCCGCGATCCGATCGATACCTCCACGCCGCAAGGCATGTTTTCGCTGCAGGTCCTGGGTGCCGTCGCGCAGCTCGAGCGAGCGCTGATCGCTGAGCGAACCAAAGCCGGTATCAAAGCGGCAAAAGCCCGCGGCAAGCTGCCGGGGAACCCTGGACTTCGTGAGCGGCGACCGGAAGCGATCAAGGCGGTATCGAAGGCTCGGGAAAAACTCTATCTCGACGAGCTGATCTCCACTGCCCAAACCTGGCTCCCGACCGTTCGGCAACTTCGCCCAAAGCATAGCTGGGACAATGTCGTGCGGGTCCTCAATCGCAGAGGCCATGACTGGACGGTGGAGCGACTGCGTCGAGCCGTGCATCGTATGGTCCGCGAGAAGCTGGCCGAGCCTGAGCTGTTGGTACGCTCTCCCCGCCGCGCGCCAGAAGATCACCTGATGAAGCTCGTCGCAGCTATTGCCATTGCCGATCCAGGGCTGTCGCTGCGCAACATAGCCAGCCAGCTTGATCAGATGGGAGAGCGACCGGCGCGCGGCGGACGTAAATGGCAGCCATCGTCCGTTCGTCACCTGCTGGATGAGGCGCATCGGTTCGGTCTCATCCGCCATTGAGGGCACTGAGCATCAACCGATCGATTGCCCGGTTTCTCTCCCTGCCTGATCTCTGCGGAAGAGATTTTCAGGCTTGGCTCCGGATAATGTCGCTGGCGAGCTGCCGGTATTCTGGTTCAGGGCGAAGTTTCAAGTGTGAAGCCACCTGCGCCAGTAAAAGGGGCGCCAGGACCTGGGACGGTGGGCTCGAGCTCGAATTGCCCAGAGGCCATGCGAGCGGAAGACGGAAGTCGTTTCCTTTCGTTTCGCTCGCGGCAAACCATTCGAACATGGCGTGGACGGAGGTGACTGTCGGCCGCTCGCGGCGGCAACAGGTTTCTTGGATGCCGCGCGTGACAGCCGCTTCTTGTTCTGGAGATAGAAACCGCCTTTCCTTCCCGGGGCCGGACGTCTCATCCAGCAACGAGCTGGTGACAGGCGTTCGTCGAAATTGGCCAAGCAGCTGATAGAGTCTTGAGGGTTTGAGACCCAGTTGCCTACAGGCAAGGTCTCTCTCCCCAGCGTTTAGCGTTTTTGCGTGAGCGAGCGGGCGAATGCGCGTAGAGCAACTGACGGTCGAGCCACCATCACCGTCGAGGGCTCCCCTCCCCTCCCCTCTCTGGCCATTCATCTAGGCCGCACCAAGACGAGTAGCGGCGAGCAGGACGACGTGGTCTATCTCACCGGCCGACCGGTAGAGGCGCTCGACGCCTCGATAACGGCCGCCAAGATCGAGAGCGGGAGTGTGTTTCGGGGGATCGGGCGGCAGGGCACCGTTTCGCGGCGGGCGATCGATCCGCAGTCGGTCAATGCCATCCTCAAGCAGCGGGCGGAATTAGCAGGATTGGACAGCGGGGAGTTTTCGGCGCATGGACTGCGATCCGGCTATCTCACCGATCCGTCCACCAGGCATCAAGCTACTACAACAATGCCACGCGTCGAAGTGGGCGGGCCGCCCGTATGCTCTAAGCGGGCCGGTCTATGGCCATCCTCAGTCAAGGGCGTATTTACAATGGTTATTAGCCGCATCGAGGTAAGCCAAGGTGTGCTTCGATCTGAGTTATGTCCATTGCGTGCTCTGCTGGATATTCATCATTGACGGGAAAGTGGCGCTACCGTGCGGGGCCGCACCGTCCCCTGCTCTAGCTGGCTCTTTACTGGTCGGCATGTTGACCATTGTGCCCTCACCGCGTTCCAAGAGCGGGCCGGTAGTTTTCACCGACGGGAATCCCTCCCACGCACGCGGTAATGAACAGCGATCTCTATCCGCTGTTCATCCCTGCAATAAACTTCCAGGATGGAACAGTGGACAGCGGTCTCCTCCTGTTCGGGAGATGGAATCCGCTTCGCCTTACAGGGTCTGGCGTCTCACACAACGATAAGCTCGTGGCGGGCTCTTTTGTAATTTCCCGAGTACTTGATCGAACCTCAATGGTCGGGGACCCACTTGCCTGCAGGCCAGGGTTCTCTTTGTCTCACGAGCCACGCCCTATTGCCGAGCTATCTCGCCGCTGAGCAATCGATTGGGCTTCTATGTCGTTGAAAATTCGCTATCGCCAGATCAGCTTGGCCGCTATCGATTGCGGCTGGTTTGTGAGTACTCGCTGACTGTGACAATTGAAGCACCTGCGTTTTGAAATCCCTCCTCCTCTCCAAACGGTTATTCTTCAGGCACCGGCGTTCCTTGATGGAAAATCATTTGCCACTGGCCAGCCTCCATTTTCCAGATTGAGCTTCGCAGCGTCGCGTGGCTTTTCTGACTACCATTCGAAGCCCGAGTGCTTTTGTATGTAACCAAAACCACATTGCTTGACAGCAACGAGGCTAAGAAGTCTGCCACCTGTGGCAGCGGATCTATTGGAGACGAGCTTTCATCTTGAAGGGCCTCAATCGTGATCTGCTTGTTATAAACCCGCCCGGACCTCCCGAATTCAATGAACTCATCGGCTAAAAGGTTCGCGACCAGCGCCGGCGAGGACCTGACCTCAGGACGATGGAGGCTTGTTTCCAGCGAGTAAAATAGCTTTGCATTTGGTACATCGACTGACATGGTAGCTCCCGAGCTCATTGCAGTGCCGCGATAAAGATTCCATCGCGGACTGAAAACCTCCTTAAGGTTGGCCGGCCTCAGGCAACGACGGTCCCTTGGTGGAAAACAATCTGCCAGACTCCGTCTTGTCTCCGCCACAGCGTTGTTCTGCGAGTTTGCCGACCAGGCTGCTGAAGGACATAGTTGAGCTGGAACAGGTTTTCAGCAAGCGGCCGGATCAAGAAGTCCGTGCACGACCAGTCGTCAGGTTCCGGCGATTTATAACGCTCCAGAAGCCTCTCGATGACGAAGTCGCGACCATAGATTTTCCCACTTGCGCCGATCTCCCAGAAATCGTTGGCGGTCATCTTCAGAAGGTCCTCGCGGCTGGTGCCAAACTCCCGCTGATGGAAGATCGGTTCGCGCGCGGCGAGCTCACTAAGGATCGCATCAAGATCGAGTTTATGCATTCCCACTCCTTAGGCCTGCTTTTAGGCTGCCGCGATGCTCGCAACAAACCCCGGTCTGATGTGGCGCTGCGAAGCTAGTCCCAAAACTCCGCGGAAACCCATTCGAGAGACTGGACGATTTCTACGCGGGTTGATCAGGAAAGTGCATTCTCTTTTGATGACGAGCGGGACAATCCCGACGAAACGTCAGCTTCAGGCTTGATTGCAAACCCGCGCGCTCGTCGCAACGGAGTATGAGAAACTCGGCGCGGTTCATGTTTTCTGGCATGGCGTCTATCCATTCAAGGTACAGAACCGTGTTGCTACCGATATCGTGCTCAATGAGCCCATTGGGCCCAATCAATCCAGGAGCCGCCTACGTCTATCGGCACATCAACATCGTCGTGGATCCTGAAAGCCGCCCGAAGATTGCTCCAAGGCTGGGCGCAGCGGAGCGCGGTGCTGGAACTGTCGATCTGAAGGGCGAAAGCCTTGGCTAGAATGTGGGCGGCCTGAGATCGATCCGATCAAGGGGCGCCTAGAACACGCCTCGCTCGTCGTTCATTTGCCTTGCTTTGCCCTCACGCCTACTCGTCTTTTTTACCCAGCTTTGCGGTTGTCATCGGCTCAACGCTTCTAACGCCATGTATTTATTGAGATAAACGAGAAAAAAAACGGCTGACAATAGGCAAGCCCCACGAAGAACTTCTGATG